>DATKCQ010000081.1:0-4016 GCA_035513135.1 Thermohalobaculum sp. | reverse complement strand
GAGGATGCGCACGCGGTCGCCCGCCTTCAGCGCCAGCGGCATCTGCACCGGGCGGCGCTCGTAGAGCACGTCGGCCGAGTCGCAGCTCGGGCCGGCCAGGATGCACGGCCCGGTCTCGCCGCCGTCGGCCGTGGTCTCGAGCCGGTAGCGGATCGCCTCGTCCATGGTCTCGGCGAGGCCCGAGAACTTGCCGATGTCGAGATAGACCCAGCGCGCGATGTCGCTCGGGCGCTTCCTCGCCACCATCAGCACCTCGGCGGCGATCACGCCGGCCTCCGCGACCAGGCCGCGGCCGGGCTCGGCCATGATCGCGGCCGGCTCGTCGCCGAAGCGCGCGCGCACCTCGGCCATCACCGCGCGGGCGTAGTCCTCGGGCGCCGCGAGCGGCTCGCCGTAGCAGGCGGGGAACCCGCCGCCGATGTTCAGCACCTCGAGCCCGAAGCCCGCCGCGCGCGCCGCGCGCCAGACCCCGGCCGCCATGTCGAGCGCCGGGCGCCACATCGCCGCCTCGCGCGTCTGGCTGCCGACGTGGAACGAGAGCCCGGCGGGGCGCAGCCCGAGGTTCCAGGCCATGCCGATCAGGCGCAGCGCCTCCTCCGGCGCGCAGCCGAACTTGCGGGTCAGCGGCCAGTCGGCCTCGCAGTGCTCGATCATCAGGCGCAGGCAGATCCGGGCGCCGGGGGCGTGGGCGGCGATCTTGGCGAGCTCCTCCTCGGCATCCGCCGCGAACAGCTCGATGCCGAGCGCGTGCGCCCAGGCGATGTCACGCGCGCGCTTCACCGTGTTGCCGAACGAGATGTCGGCCGGCACGGCGCCGGCGGCGAGGCACAGCTCGATCTCGGCCCGGCTCGCCACGTCGAAGCGCGCGCCCTCGCGCGCCAGCCGCGCCAGCACCGCCGGGTGCGGGTTGGCCTTCACCGCGTAGTGGATGCGCGCCGCGCCCCTTGCGTCGGTCAGCCCGCGCGCCAGCGCGGCGTAGCGCGCGGCGACGGCGTCGAGGTCCAGCACCAGCGTCGGCCGCTCGAACCGGCTGGCGTCGAGGAAGGCGGCAAGCCGGTCCCCCGCCGGCGCCGGCAACGGCGCCGGACCAGGCGAATCGGTGCGGGTATCGAGCGACGCCGCAGCGCCCCCATGCGAAGTGGCAATCATCGTCGTTCCCCATAAGGACCCGGCCCGAAAGCCGGAGTGACCGAACAGAGACGCGACCCGTCGCTACTTGACCGCATGCCGGGGCATGGCCAGAGGCGCGTGCGTTGGCGTCGCGCGGCATATGCGCCGGAATCCGCTTGAATTCAAGGGACGTCTCGGGGCTTACTCGGCTGTGCTCGGCTGTGCTCGGCTGAGCTCGGGGCGTGTTGTCGCGGCACCGCACTTTTTACGTGCGCAAGAAGCGGGTGGCCCCGGACGCGGGGCGGCGTAGATCTAAGTTGCCTTCATGAGGGAGTTGAAACGATGAACCTCGCACCCGCTTCGCAGCAGTTCCATTACGACCTGATGGCCGCCGCCATCCGCTACATCGAGCAGCGCCTCGACGACCAGCCCTCGCTCGAGGAGGTCGCCGCCGCCATCGGCCTCAGCCCGACCCACTTCCAGCGCGTGTTCAGCCAGTGGGTCGGCGTCAGCCCCAAGCGCTACCTGCAGCACCTGACGCTGGCCCGCGCCAGGGAGCTGCTGGCCCGCCAGGCCAGCGTGCTCGACACCGCCTACGCCTGCGGCCTCTCCGGCCCGTCGCGGCTGCACGACCTGTTCCTGCGCTGGGAGGCGATGACGCCGGGCGAGTACGCCCGCCAGGGCAAGGGCCTCGAGATCGCCTGGGGCTGGTTCGACAGCCCGTTCGGCGAGGTGCTGGCCATGGGCACCGGGCGCGGCCTGTGCGGCATGGCCTTCGCCGCCGAGCGGGGCCGCGCGGCGACGCTCGCCGACATGCGCGGCCGCTGGCCCGCCGCCCGCCTGCGCGAGGACCCGGAGGCGCTGGCCGGCTGGGTCGGCACCATATTCGGGGGCACGGGCGGGGGCACGGGCGATATCAGCCTCCAGCTCATCGGCGCGCCGTTCCAGATCAAGGTCTGGGAGGCCTTGCTCGCGATTCCGCCCGGCGAGGTCATCAGCTACAGCGAGATCGCCCGGCGCATCGGCCGGCCCAGGGCGGTGCGCGCGGTCGGCACCGCGGTCGGGCGCAACCCGCTCGCCTGGCTGATCCCGTGCCACCGCGTGCTGCGCCGCGACGGCGGGCTCGGCGGCTACCACTGGGGGCTGCCGGTCAAGCGGGCGATGCTCGCCTGGGAGTCGGCCAGGGCGGAGGCACCGGCGGAGATTCCGGCGGAGTTCCAGGCGGAGATCCCGGCGCAGGCCCTGACGGAGGCGTGAGCAGGGACATGGCGGACGGCGCAGAACGGCGCGGAGACGGTACGGCCGGGCGGATCGACGTCGACCGCAACATCTACGCCGTGGCGGGCCGCGTGGCGTGGGCCAATATCGGCCCGTGCGCCGCCGCCACGGTGCTGCTCGTCGCCACCGATCTCGGCGCCGGCTACCTCTACGCGCCCCTGGCCTTCGCCGTGCTGCGCGCGCTGATCCTGATCATCGTCGGCTACGCCGCCTACCGGATGCTGCTCTCGGGCGGCGCGATCAGCGGCTTTCGCGCCATTGCCACGCCCGACGGGCGCGTGCCCTGGCGCTATGCCGGGGTCATGCTGATCATCCTCGGCCCGGTGCTGGTCCTCGGCGTCGTCTGGACCGCGCCGGGCACCGGCATGGGGCCAAGCGGACTGGCCGAGGTCGTGCTCGGGCTGGTCATGGTGATCACCTACGCGGCGCTCTACATCCTCTTCGGCACGGCGCTTCCCGAGGTGGCCGAGCGCGGCGAGGTCTCGCTGCGCGACGCCTTCGAGCGCGGCCGCGCCAACTACCGGCGAATCGGCCGGGCCATGGTGTTCGGGCCCTGGCTGTTCCGCGTCGCCTCGATCCTCGTGCTGATCGGGCTCAACGTCGCCGGGCTCCAGACCGATCCCTACAGCCTCGACGCCCGCGCCTTCCAGCCGGCGGGCCTGCCGCCGCTCTTCGCCTTCAAGGCAAGCCACATCTTCGCCGAGCTGATGACCGCAGTGATCATGATGCGCTTCTACCGGCGCTACCGCGCGCTGCCGCAGGACGCGCTGGCCGCCTGACAGGGCCTACCCCTCCGTCAGCTCGCGCACGTAGCCCGGCAGCGCAAAGGCCGCCCGGTGCACCTCGGGCGTGTAGTAGCGGGTGGTGATGCGGGCGTCGGCGAAACGCGCCTCCAGCGTGGCGAGGCCCGTCCCCCGCGCGCCCCCGTCGGTGCCCCAGCCGAACGCCATCGGCCCGCCCCAGTAGGTCGGCACCGTGGCGAGGTAGCAGGTGGCGTCCCGGAACAGCGCCCGGAAGGCGCGCATGGTGGCGGCGAGCTCGTCCGCCTGCTGGAACGGCACGCCGTTCTGGGTGGCGAAGATGCCGCCCTCGGCCAGCCGGCGCCTGACATTGGCGTAGAAGCTCTCGGTGAACAGCGCCTCGCCCGGCCCGATCGGGTCGGTGGAGTCCGAGATCACCACGTCGAACCGGGCCTGCGAGTCGCGCACGAAGGCGGCCCCGTCGGCGATCACCAGCTCGAGGCGCGGGTCGTCGAAGGCGCCGGCGCTGACGCCGGGCAGGTATTTGCGCGAGAACTCGACGACGCCGGCGTCGATCTCGACCATGGTGACCTGCTCGACGGACGGGTGCCTGAGCACCTCGCGCGCCATGCCGCCGTCGCCGCCGCCGATGATCAGCACGCGGCGCGCCTGCCCGTGGGCGAGGATCGGCACGTGCGCCAGCATCTCGTGGTAGATGAACTCGTCCGCCTCGGTGAGCTGCACCACGCCGTCGAGCGTCAGCACCCGGCCGAAGCGCGGGTTCTCGAACAGCCGCAGCCGCTGGTGCGCGGTCTCGCTGTCGTAGAGCACGCGGTTCTCCCTGAGCATCAGCGCCCGGTCGTCGTAGAGCGACTCGACGCTCCAGCC
>DATKCQ010000080.1:0-4920 GCA_035513135.1 Thermohalobaculum sp. | reverse complement strand
TGTCCATGATGACGACGTCGCCGGGGCGCAGGTCCGGGACCAGCACGCACTCGACATAGGCCTCGAAGGCCTCGCGGTTGATCGGGCCGTCCAGCACGAAGGGCGCGACCATGCCGCGGACGGTGAGCCCCGCCACGAAGTTCGTGGTTTTCCAGTGGCCGTGCGGGATGCTCGCTCGCAGGCGCTGGCCGCGCGGCGCCCGGCCGTGGCGGGGCGGTTCGGCGTCAGCGCGGCGAGCGTGAGCCGATGGCGCGCGCTGGAACGGACCCGGGGCGACGCGCGCCCCGGCCCGCTCGGCGGGGACCGCCGGTCGGGAAGGGTCGAGGCGCAGGCGGCACTGATCCTCGCGCTGGTGGAGGAGACACCCGACATCACCATCGCCGCCGCCGAGCTCTCCGGCCGCGGGGAGCGGCGGATCAAGACCGCGCTCACGGTGTCGAACCTGCCCAAAGGGCAGACGCTGGAGACCTTCGACTTTGCATTCCAGCCTGCGATCGAGCGCTCCCGCATCGCCTCGGCCGAGGGCCACGTCCTGATCGGGCGCGCCGGCCTCGGCCTTCTCGACCCAGATGCGGATCAGGTTGCGGGAGAGATCGTGGCAGCGCGCCAGCGCATGCAGGCTCTCGCCGGCACGATACGCGGCGAGGACCCGGCGCTTGAACTCGACGCCGTGGCCGCGGTGTCCGGGCATGGGTTTTCTTCCTCGGAAAGACCGGCCCCAGTCACCGGCCCCAGTCACCGGCCCCAGTTAACCAAAACCCGCTCAATTTGTCCAACCCGAGGGCCGCACGCCACCCCGATCAGGAATCGTCGCCCGACACGATGCCCGGCTCGGCGCGGGGCAGGCGCTGGCGGATCACGGCGGGGCGCAGCGGCAGGTGACGGACGATCTGCCGCGGCCGGCCCAGCGGGCCGTAGGGCACGCCGTCGACCAGCACGTAGACCGAGCCGGCGTTTCCGGCGCGCAGCGCCGGCGTGCCCAGCTCCGGCGGCACCGCCAGCCGGCCGCCGGCCGGCAGCAGCCCCTCGAAGACCACCCGGTCGCCATCGCGCAGCCTGACCCAGGCCTCGTCCGTCGTGCGCACCTCGATCCCCGCCGGCGCGGTGTCCGGCGCCGGGTCCCGCGCCTCCGGCGTTGTGCGCCGCTCGGGGAGCCCGGCCTCGATGGCCGCCAGCCGGTCCTCGATGCCCGAGAGATCGGGCGGATCGGGCAGCCCGTCGGCGATTGTCTCGAGCCGCGCCTGGAGCTCGCCGAGCCGCGCGGCGAGCTGCGGGTCCTCCCGGTCGACCGGCAGGCGGGCGGACAGTGCCTCGAGCTCGGCCCTCAGGCCGGCCAGCCCGGCCTCGAGCGCGGCGGGTTCAGCGCCGGGCTCCGGCCGTGCGGCGATATCGGAGAGCCCCGCCTCGATGGCCGCCAGCCGGGCGTCGAGTGCCGCCGGATCGAGATCGGGAAGGCGCTCCGTCAGCCCCGCCAGCCCGGCCTCGAGCCCGGCCAGCCGATCCGTCAGCCCCGGGTCGGCGGTGTCCGCAAGCCGGGCGGTCGTCGCCTCGCGCGCGGCCTCCAGAGCGGCCAGGCGGCGCTCGAGGCCGCCGGTGTCCAATGTCGGCGACGGCCGCTCGGCCAGGGCAGCGAGGCGATCCTCGACGGAGGCCAGCCCGGCGCGCAGCGGAGCCATCTCGGGGTCCAGGTCCAGATCGGGGGGCGGCCGCTGCGCCAGCTCGGCGAGCCCGGCATCGATGCCCGCCAGGCGGGCGTCGAGCGCGGCCAGGCGATCCGTCAGCCCCGAGTCCATCAGCCCCGTGTCGGCCGCGTCGGGCAGCCGGGCGGCCATCGCCTCGAGCGCGGCCTCCAGAGCGGCCAGGCGGCGCTCGAGGCCGCCGGTGTCCACTGTTGGCGCTGGCCGCTCGGCCAGGGCGGCGAGGCGATCCTCGACGGAGGCCAGCCCGGCGCGCAGCGGGGCGATGTGCGGGGTCATGTCCGAATCCGCGGATGGCCGCTGCGCCATCTCGGCGAGCCCGGCCTCAAGACCCGCCAGGCGGGCGTCGAGCGCCGCCGGATCGAGGGCGGGAAGGCGCTCCACCAGTCCCGCCAGCCGGCGGTCGATGGCAGTCAGACGATCCTCGAGACCGGAGTCGGCGGCGTCCGGGAGCCGGGCCGCGACCTCGGCGATTGTGGCTTCGAGCGTGGCCAGACGGTGCTCGAGGCCGCCGGTGTCCACTGTTGGCGCTGGCCGCTCGGCCAGGGCGGCGAGGCGATCCTCGACGGAGGCCAGCCCGGCGCGCAGCGGGGCGATATGCGGGGTCATGTCCGAATCCGCGGATGGCCGCTGCGCCAGCTCGGCGAGCCCGGCCTCGAGGCCCGCCAGGCGGGCGTCGAGCGCCGCCGGATCGAGGGCGCGAATGTGCTCCACCAGTCCCGCCAGCCGGCGGTCGGTGGCAGTCAGACGATCCTCGAGACCGGAGTCGGAGGCGTCCGGAAGCCGGGCGGTCATCGCCTCGAGCGCGGTCTCCAGAGCGGCCAAGCGGCGCTCGAGACCGCCGGTGTCGAACTCGGGGGAAGGGCGCGCGGCGAGGGCGGCGAGGCGCGTCTCGATGGCGGCCATCCGATGGGCGAGCCGGGCGGTATCGGGCGCAGGCAGCGGGCGGGCGGCGAGGGCGGCAACCCGCTCGTCGAGCGCCGCGATGCGCCGCTCGAGCGCGGAGGTGTCGAGCGCGGGCGGTGGTGCGTTGGCGATCCGGGTGACCGCCTTCTCGAGCGCGGCCAGGCGGGGGCCGAGCTCGGCCATCCGTTCGCCCGGCGCGTCGGCGCTGCCGGGCGGCGGCAGCCGCGCGGCGAGGGTGGCCAGGCCGGCATCGAGCGCGGCGAGGCGCTGCTCGAGACGGCTGGTCCCGTCATCCGCCACGCTCTCGGTTGTCGCGGGGCCGAGCGCCCGCTCGATGGCGGGCCACAGGGCGGCAAGGCGCCGCGGCTCGAAATCCAGGTACCAGAGCATGACGAGCCCGCCCAGAACGGCCACGTAGACGACGCGGAAAGCCATGGTCACGGGCGCACCTCGAGCGCAATCACGGGCAGCCTGGGGCAGGCGCAGCTTAGGGCAGGCGCAGCTTAGGGCAGGCACTGGGGCGGTTCAAGCCGGGCGCCCGGATAGGGCACCGAGGGCCGCGCCGAAAGCGGCCGGATCGCGGACGAGCCTTCCACCGGCTTGCCAGCGCAGGGCCGGCGGGGGCAATAAGGGGGCGCCGGAGGCCGTAATGGGGAGGACGGAACGATGCGGATCAGGGCAGCCGTGCTCGAGGAGATCGGCCGGCCGCGGCCTTATGCCGAGACGCGGCCGCTGGCGATCGAGGAGCTCACGCTTGACCCGCCGGGCGCGGGCGAGGTGCTGGTGCGTATCCGCGCCGCGGGGCTGTGCAGGACCGGCTGATGAGCGAGCGCCTGGCGCTCGACGCCATCAACACGGGCTTCGACCGGCTGGCCGACGGCCAGGCGGTGCGCCAGATGGTGGTGTTCTGACAAGCCGCGCGGGCGCGATTGCCGGATTACGCACAGGCGAATCCCGGGCTATGGTTCGCCCGGCGCAGCGACACCACGCGCCCAGGGAGCAACCCCGGAGTGATCACGTGACCGAACGCACCTACGCCGGCCCCGAGGACGGTCTGCCCGGCCAGACCGAGCTGCTCACGGGGCGCGCCGTCTTCACCGGGGCCTACGCGGTGATCCCGCGCGGCGTGATGCGCGACATCGTCACCAGCCGCCTGCCGCTGTGGGAGGGCACCCGCGCCTGGATCCTCGCCCGCCCGCTCTCGGGCTTCGCCGAGAGCTTCGCGCAATACATCGTGGAGCTCGCCCCCGGCGGCGGCAGCGACAGCCCCGAGCCCGACGCGGGCGCCGAGGCCGCGCTGTTCGTCACGCAGGGCGAGCTTGCCCTGACGCTGGCCGGCACCGCCCACCGCCTGACGCCCGGCTTCTACGCCTACATTCCCCCCGGCGCCGGCTGGCGCGTGCGCAACGAAGCCGACGCCCCGGCCCGCTTCCACTGGATCCGCAAGGCTTACGCGCCGGTCCCCGGCCTCGACGCCCCCGATCCCGTGATCGCCGACGAGCGCGACATCGCGCCCGATCCGATGGCCCATACCGGCGGGGCCTGGGCCACCACGCGCTTCGTCGACCCCGGCGACATGCGTCACGACATGCACGTGACCATCGTCAGCCTCGCCCCCGGTGCGGTGATCCCCTTCGCCGAGACGCACGTCATGGAGCACGGCCTCTACGTGCTCGAGGGCAAGGCGGTCTACCGGCTCAACCGCGACTGGGTCGAGGTCGAGGCGGGCGACTTCATGTGGCTGCGCGCCTTCTGCCCGCAGGCCTGCTACGCCGGCGGGCCGGGGCCGTTCCGCTACCTGCTCTACAAGGATGTGAACCGCCACCCGAACCTCACCCTCCGCCGCTGAGGCCTGGGCCCATGCCCCGCCGCATTCCGCTCGAGCCGCTCACCGCCGAGGCCTTCGCCGCCTTCGGCACGGTGATCGAGGCCGACCAGGCGCGCAGCCACCTGATCAACGAGGGCCGCTGCCGCCGCTACCACGCGCTCGCCACCGCCGATCCGGGGGAGGGCGGCGCGGCGATCCTCTCGATCTTCCGCGCCACCGCCTGGCCGCGCCCGATCCGCATCGCCATGCTCGAGCGCCACCCGCTCGGCACCCAGGCCTTCGTGCCGATGCAGCGCCACCCCTGGCTCGCCGTGGTCGCCGAGCAGCCCGAGCCCCACGCCTGCCGCGCCTTCCTCGCGCGCGGCGACCAGGGCCTGCAGATCGAAGCGGGTGTGTGGCACCACCCGCTGCTCGCGCTCGCGCCTGTGCACGATTTTCTCGTGGTCGACCGCGCCGGCCCCGGCGACAACCTCGAGGAGCGCCACTTCC
>DATKCQ010000079.1:0-17371 GCA_035513135.1 Thermohalobaculum sp. | reverse complement strand
GCCGCCCGCCGGGTGGCCGAGTCGGCCGATGCCTCGTTCAATCCGGTCTTCCTCTACGGCGGGGTCGGCCTGGGCAAGACCCACCTGATGCACGCCATCGGCTGGCACCTGCGCCAGAGCCGGCCCGAGTGCAAGGTGCTCTACCTCTCGGCCGAGCACTTCATGTACCGCTTCGTGCAGGCCTTGCGCTTCCGCGACACCATCACCTTCAAGCAGCAGTTCCGCTCGGTCGACGTGCTGATGGTCGACGACGTGCAGTTCATCTCGGGCAAGGACTCCACCCAGGAGGAGTTCTTCCACACCTTCAACGCGCTGATCGACCAGAAGAAGCAGATCGTCATATCCGGCGACCGCAGCCCCGATCGCATCGACGGGCTCGAGGAGCGCATCCGCTCGCGCCTGCAGTGGGGGCTGGTGGCCGACATCCACCCCACCGACTACGAGCTGCGGCTCGGCATCCTGCAGTCGAAGGCCGCCACCATGGCGCTGAACGAGCCGGGCTTCGACATCGACCCCAAGGTGCTCGAGTTTCTCGCCCACCGCATCAGCTCGAACGTGCGCGTGCTCGAGGGGGCGCTGACGCGGCTCTTCGCCTTCGCCTCGCTGGTCGGGCGGCGCATCACGCTCGAGATCGCCCAGGAGTGCCTCGCGGACCTGCTGCGCTCGGCCGACCGCAAGGTCACCATCGAGGAGATCAAGCGCAAGGTGGCCGACCACTACAACCTGCGCATGACCGACCTGGTCTCGCCGCGGCGCGCGCGCAACGTGGCGCGGCCGCGCCAGGTGGCGATGTTCCTCGCCAAGACGCTCACCTCGAAATCGCTGCCCGAGATCGGCAAGGGCTTCGGCGGGCGCGACCACACCACGGTGATCCACGCGATCAGGAAGATCGAGCAACTGCGCGACACCGACAGCCAGCTCGCCGAGGACGTCGAGCTCCTGCGCCGCATGCTGGAGGGCTAGGCCCGCCCGGGCCCCTCCATCTTGTGCCACGCGGGCATTGAATCCCAAGATGAATTGGCTAGTGTGGATCCCCCGCTAGTCATGCGGGCCGCGCCGCGCGGTCCCGCCGAGGCATGGATGAGGCGATGAAGGTCACGATCGAGCGCAGCGCTCTGCTGAAGGCGATGAGCCACGCCCAGGGCATCGTCGAGCGCAAGAACACCATCCCGATTCTGGCCAACGTGCTCATCGAGGCCGAGGCCGAGCGACTCTCGATCCGTGCCACCGACCTCGACATCGAGATCATCGAGCAGATCCCGGTCACGCCCGAGCAAAAGGGCGCGCTGACGGCGCCGGCCCACCTGCTGCACGAGATCGTGCGCAAGCTGCCCGAGGGGGCGCAGCTCGCGCTCGCCGCCGACCCCGAGTCGGGGCGGCTCAACGTCACCGCCGGGCGCTCGCACTTCGCGCTCGCCACCCTGCCGCGCGAGGATTTCCCCGTCATGGCCTCGAGCCAGTACGCCTGCACCTACACGGTGCCGGCGCCGGTGCTCAGGCGCCTGTTCGAGAAGTCGCAGTTCGCCGTCTCGACCGAGGAGACGCGCTATTACCTCAACGGCGTCTACCTGCACCCGGCGAGCGAGGGCGAGCGCCGCGTGCTGCGCGCCGTGGCCACCGACGGCCACCGCCTCGCGCGCATCGACGCGCCCCTGCCCGAGGGCGCGGCCGAGGCGCCAGGGGTGATCGTGCCGCGCAAGACCGTGGGCGAGCTCAGGAAGCTGCTCGACCACGACGAGTCCGAGATCGAGGTCTCGGTCAGCGAGACCAAGATCCGCTTCGCGGTGGACGGGCTGGTGCTGACCTCGAAGGTGATCGACGGCGCCTTCCCCGACTACACGCGGGTGATCCCGACGGGCAACACCAGGCGCATGGAGGTGGATGCGGCCGACTTCGCCGCCGCGGTCGGCCGGGTAGCGACGCTGAGCCAGGAGCGCTCGCGCGCCGTGAAGCTCGCCATGGACGAGGACCGCCTGACGCTCTCGGTGAACAGCCCCGACGCGGGCAGCGCCGAGGAGGAGCTGGCGGTGGCCTATTCCGACGAGCCCATGGAGATCGGCTTCAACGCCAAGTACCTCCTGGAGATCGCCGGCCAGATCGACCGCGAGAACGCGGTGTTCCTGTTCAACAACTCGGGCGACCCCACGCTGGTGCGCGAGGACGACGACGACGCGGCCGTCTACGTCGTGATGCCGATGCGGGTGTGAGCGGGGCCGCGGCGCCCGCCATGATCGCCCCCTTCCGCCTTGCCGTCACCACGCTGCGGCTCGCGCATTTCCGCTCCTACGCGCAGGGCGCGCTCGAGACGGGGGGCGCCTCGGTCGTGCTCTGGGGGGCGAACGGGACGGGCAAGACCAACCTGCTCGAGGCGGTGTCGCTGCTGGTGCCGGGCCGCGGCCTGCGCCGGGCCGCGCCGGACGAGATGGTGCGCCGGCCCGATGCCCCCGGCTGGCGGGTGCGCGCCGAGGTGGCCACGCAGGCGGGCCCGGTCGAGATCGTCACCGGGGTCGAGGGGGCGCAGAGCGCGCGGCGCACCGTCGAGATCGACGGCAAGGCCGCCACCCAGACGGCGCTCGGCTTGCACGTGCGCATGGTCTGGCTGACCCCCGCCATGGACCGGCTCTGGGCCGAGGCGCCGGGCGAGCGGCGGCGCTTTCTCGACCGCATCGCGCTCGGCTTCGAGCCCGACCACGCGGAAGCCGCGCTCGCCTACGAGAAGGCCATGCGGGCGCGCAACCGGCTCTTGCGCGAGCCGCGCTGGGACGACGCCTGGCTCGCCGGGCTCGAGGCGCAGATGGCCCGCGCCGGGGCGCGCATGGCGCGGGCGCGGGCGGACGCGCTGATCCGGCTCACGCAGGCGCAGCAGGCGCTGTCGGAGGGGCGCGAAACATTGTTTCCGCGGGCGAAAATGACTATCTTGGGGCAGATGGAATCCCGCTTTTCCGAGGCGCTGCGCGCCGGCGACAACCTCGATTCGCTGGAAGGGGTGGAGGCGGCCGCGCTGTCGCGCGCGCTGGAGGGCGCGCGTGCGCGCGACAGCGCGGCCGGGCGCGCACTGGCCGGCCCGCATCTGAGCGACCTCGAGGCGATCTACGCCGCCAAGGACATGCAGGCCGGCGCCTGCTCCACCGGCGAGCAGAAGGCGCTCCTCATCGCGCTGGCGCTCGCCAACGCCCGTGCCCTCGCCGAGGCCACCGGCGCCACCCCGATCCTGCTGCTCGACGAGGTGGCGGCGCATCTCGACGCGGCGCGGCGCCGCGCGCTGTTTGGCGAGATCGAGGCGCTGGGCGCCCAGGCCTGGATGACCGGCAACGGGGCCGAGCTGTTCGAGGGCGTGGCCGCCGGCACGCTGCGCCTCAACGTCCGCGAGGCCGGCGGGCGCTCGACGCTGGAGAAAGGATAGAGAATGGACCAGCGCGTCAGCCTGATCACGCTGGGCGTCGCCGACATCGCCCGCGCGAGCGCCTTCTACGAGGCGCTCGGCTGGCAGCGCGCGGCCGAGAGCCTCGACGAGATCGCCTTCTTCCAGCTCGCCGGCCAGGTGCTCGCCCTCTACCCGCGCAAGCTGATGGCCGAGGACCTCGGGCGGGACCTCGGCGACGGTCCCGGCGCCGTGGCGCTGGCGCAGAACCTGCGCGAGCGCGCGGCGGTCGACCGCCTGTTCGCCGAGGCCGTCTCGGCGGGCGCCGCCCCGCTCAGGCTGCCGCACGAGACCCCCTGGGGCGGCTATGTCGCCTATGTCGCCGACCCCGACGGCCACGCCTGGGAATTCGCCCACGTGCCGATGTTCCCGCTCGACGCGGACGGCACGCTGACGCTGCCGAGCGCGACCTGATCAACGAAAAGAGACCCCCGATGGCAGACGAGCAGATCCCGACCGGTGAGACCCCGCCGGAATACGGCGCCGAATCGATCAAGGTGCTCAAGGGCCTCGAGGCCGTGCGCAAGCGTCCGGGCATGTATATCGGCGACACCGACGACGGCTCGGGCCTGCACCACATGGTCTACGAGGTGGTCGACAACGCCATCGACGAGGCGCTGGTCGGCTATGCCGACATGGTGCGCGTGACGCTGCACGCCGACGGCTCGATCTCGGTGGTCGACAACGGCCGCGGCATCCCCACCGAGATCCACGAGGGCGAGGGCATCTCGGCCGCCGAGGTCATCATGACCCAGCTCCACGCGGGCGGAAAGTTCGACCAGAACTCCTACAAGGTATCGGGCGGGCTGCACGGGGTCGGCGTCTCGGTGGTCAACGCGCTCTCCGAGTGGCTCGAGCTCACCATCTGGCGGGGCGGCCGTGAGCACTTCGCCCGCTTCGAGCACGGCGACACGGTGACGCCGCTCAGCGTGGTCGGCGACGCGGGCGGCCGGCAGGGCACGCGCGTGCGCTTCCTCGCCTCGCCCAGGACCTTCACCAACCTCGAATACAGCTACAAGACGCTCGAGCACCGGCTGCGCGAGCTCGCCTTTCTGAACTCGGGCGTGCGCATCGTCCTGCGCGACCAGCGCCACGCCGACGTGGTCGAGCAGGAGCTGCACTACGAGGGCGGCGTCGAGGCCTTCGTGCGCTATCTCGACCGTGCCAAGACGCCGCTGATCCCCGACCCCATCGTGGTGCGCGGCGAGCGCGAGGGCGTGACGGTCGAGTGCGCCCTGTGGTGGAACGACAGCTACCACGAGAACGTGCTCGCCTTCACCAACAACATCCCGCAGCGCGACGGCGGCACGCATCTGGCGGGCTTCCGCGGCGCGCTGACCCGCACCATCAACAGCTACGTCGCCTCCTCGGGCATGGCCAAGAAGGAGAAGGTGACGCTCACCGGCGACGACGCGCGCGAGGGGCTGACCTGCGTGCTGAGCGTCAAGGTCGCCGACCCGAAGTTCTCCAGCCAGACCAAGGACAAGCTGGTCTCGTCCGAGGTCCGCCCCGCGGTCGAGGGGCTGGTCTACGAGAAGCTCTCCGAGTGGTTCGAGGAGAACCCGGCCACCGCCCGCACCGTCGCCGGCAAGATCGTCGAGGCGGCGCTGGCGCGCGAGGCGGCGCGCAAGGCGCGCGAGCTCACGCGCAGGAAGACCGCGATGGACGTCGCCTCGCTGCCCGGCAAGCTCGCCGACTGCCAGGAGAAGGACCCCGCCAAGTCCGAGCTCTTCATCGTCGAGGGCGATTCGGCGGGCGGCTCGGCCAAGCAGGGCCGCTCGCGCCAGAACCAGGCGGTGCTGCCGCTCAGGGGCAAGATCCTCAACGTCGAGCGCGCCCGCTTCGACAAGATGCTGTCGTCCCAGGAGATCGGCACGCTGATCACCGCGCTCGGCACCGGCATCGGCCGCGAGGAGTTCAACATCAGGAAGCTGCGCTACCACAAGATCATCATCATGACCGATGCCGACGTGGACGGCGCGCATATCCGCACGCTGCTGCTGACCTTCTTCTACCGGCAGATGCCCGAGCTGATCGAGGGCGGCTATCTCTTCATCGCCCAGCCGCCGCTCTACAAGGTCACGCGCCGCGCCGGCTCGCGCTACTGCCTCGATCACCACGAGCTCGAGGATTATCTGGTGGGCGAGGGCATCGAGGGCGCCGTGCTGATGCTGGCCGCGGGCGCCCAGGTCGCCGGCGAGGATCTGCGCCGGCTGGTCGAGGAGGCGCGGCGCGTGCGCGCGCTGCTCAACGCCTTCCCCTCGACCTACCCGCGCTTCATCATCGAGCAGATGGCGATCGCCGGCGTGCTGCGCCCCGGCCTGAGCGCCGGGGAGGCCGCGACCGTCGCCGCCCGGCTCGACACGCTGGCGCCCGAGACCGAGCGCGGCTGGCAGGGCGAGCCGACCGACGACGCCGGGGTGCGCTTTATCCGCGTGCTGCGCGGCGTCACGCACAGCCACTTCATTGACGGCTTCGCCCTGCGCGCCGCCGAGGCGCGGCGGCTGGCCGCCATGAGCCGCGAGCTCGCCGAGAGCTACGGCGCCCCGGCGCGGCTGGTGCGCAAGGACCGCGAGGTGCCGATCCGCGCGCCGTCCGAGCTCCTCGACGTGATCATGGCCGAGGGCGAGAAGGGCGTCTCGCTCCAGCGCTACAAGGGGTTGGGCGAGATGAACGCCGACCAGCTCTGGGAGACCACGCTCGACCCCGAGGCGCGCACGCTGGTGCAGGTGCGCGTCGACCACACGGCCGAGGCCGACGAGATCTTCTCGCGCCTGATGGGCGACGTGGTCGAGCCGCGCCGCCAGTTCATCCAGGAGAACGCCCTGTCGGTGGAGAACCTCGACGTGTGAGGCGGTTCCCGATTGCCCGAGCCCGCACTCCTCCCCGTCATCGCCCGGTCGAGCCGGGTCACGACGCCGGCCCAGGGTGCGGGGGGGACGATCGGACCTCGGCGCCCGCTTTCCTTCGCCGGCGAATGCCGCTAGGAAGCGGCCGAACGGCTTCGAGAGCGCCCCATGCTGAAGGTCCGCGTCATCCCCTGCCTCGACGTGCGCGACGGCCGCGTCGTCAAGGGCGTGAACTTCGTCGATCTGCGCGATGCCGGCGACCCGGTGGAGCAGGCGCGCGTCTACGACGCCGCCGGGGCGGACGAGCTGTGCTTTCTCGACATCACCGCGAGCCACGAGGGCCGTGGCACCATCCTCGAGGTCGCCCGGCGCACCGCCGAGCGGTGCTTCATGCCGCTGACCATCGGCGGCGGCGTGCGCACGCTCGAGGACATCCGCAACCTGCTGCTGGCCGGCGCCGACAAGGTCTCGATCAACACCGCGGCCGTCGACGATCCCGACTTCGTCGCCCGCGCCGCCGGGAAGTTCGGCGCGCAGTGCATCGTGGTCGCCATCGACGCCAAGACCACTCAACCCGGCCGCTTCGAGACCTTCACCCATGGCGGGCGCAGGCCCACCGGCATCGACGCCGTCGCGTTCGCGAAGACCGTCGAGGCCAGGGGCGCCGGCGAGATCCTGCTCACCTCGATGGACCGCGACGGTACGCGGGCGGGCTACGATTTGCCGCTGACCCGCGCCATCGCCGACGCCGTGACCATCCCGGTGATCGCCTCGGGCGGGGTCGGCAGTCTCGAACACCTGGTCGAGGGGGTGCGCGAGGGCCACGCCTCGGCGGTGCTCGCCGCCTCGATCTTCCATTTCGGCGAGCACACCATCCACGCGGCCAAGGAATGCCTGGCCGGCCACGGCATCCCGGTGCGGCTGTGAGCGACGTGCTCGCCCGCCTCGCCGCCACCATCGCGGCGCGCAGCGGGGCCGACCCGGCGGGCTCGCACACCGCGGCGCTGCTCGCGGCGGGCGCGGCGAAGTGCGCCGAGAAGTTCGGCGAGGAGGCGGTCGAGGCCATCGTCGCCGCGGCCCAAGGCGATCGCGCCGCGCTGACGCGCGAGGGCGCGGATGTGCTCTACCACTTCCTCGTCATGCTCGAGGCCGCGGGCGTCCCGCTCGACGAGGTGCTGGCCGAGCTTGCGCGGCGCGAGGGCACCTCCGGCGTCGCCGAGAAGGCTGCACGGGGCAAGGCGCGATAGGGCGCCCCGGCCGCCAGAATACGCGCGCCAGAATACGCCCGCCAGAATACGCCCGCCAGAATACGGCCGCCAGAATACGGCCGCCGGTGTTAACCATGTTGGGCGTCCAAACGGAAACACGCGTGTTTTCAATTGGTTGCGGCGCGTCCAAATTTGGACAGACGTGGCGGGCGTCGCTCAGGCCCCGCTCTCGGCATGGGCCGCCATGTGCCGCGCGATGAACTGCCCGGCGCGGGCCACCGTCTCGCCGGCCTCGGGGACCAGGCCGGCGAACAGCGGCCAGGCATGCGGCATGTCGCGCCACAGCTCGAGCGTCACGTCGCCGCCCGCCTCGCGCAGGCGCTCGGCGATCGCCACCGCGTCGTCGCGCAGCACCTCGGATTTCGAGGCGGTGATCATCGCCGGCGGCGGGTTCGCGTAGCTCCCGAGCGCCGGCGAGGCCAGCGGGTCGTCCGCCGGCACGCCCCGCAAATAGAGCCCGGCCACCTCGGCGAACCGGCCCACCGGCAGCATCACGTCGCGCCGGGCGTTGCGCGCCAGGCTCGGCCGGGTCATCGTCAGGTCGGTCCAGGGCGAAAAGGCCACCGCGCAGGCCGGGCGCGCCAGCCCCTCGCGCGCGAGCCTGAGGAGCAGCGCGAACACCAGGCCGCCCCCGGCCGAATCGCCGGCGAGCGCGATCCGCCCGCCCTCGTGGCCCGCGGCGAGCAGGTGCCGGTAGGCCGCCAGCGCGTCCTCCACCGCGGCCGGGAAGGGGTGCTCGGGCGCCAGCCGGTAGTCCGGCAGCAGCGCCCGCGCCCCCGCCGCGCCGGCCAGGCAGGCCCCGAGATGGCGGTGCGTGCGCGGCGAGCCGGCGATATAGGCCCCGCCGTGCAGATAGAGGATGACCCGGTGCCGGTCCGGCCGCCCGCGGCTGGCCCACAGCGTCTCCATCAGGTCGTGGCCGTCGCGCCGGATGCTGTCGGGCACGAAGTTCGCGTCCTCGGGCGCCCGGAAGAAGCGCCGCGCATCGCGCTCGAACCGCGCCCGCATGGTCTCGGGGCGCCCGACCCAGCCCAGGCCGGTCTTGACGACGAGCCTGAGGCCCAGGTTCAGCAGGCGCAGCCTGAGCGAGCGCGCCATCAGTCCCCCCCGAGGCTGCCCTTGCGCCGCTCGATCGCCTGCCAGATCAGCGCCGCCACGTTGGTGCCGTCGAAGCGCTCGAGCTCCTGGATGCCGGTGGGCGAGGTGACGTTGATCTCGGTCAGCCAGCCGCCGATCACGTCGATGCCGGTGAACAGCAGCCCGCGTTCGCGCAGGGTGGGGCCGATCGCCGCGCAGATCTCGCGGTCGCGCTGGTTCAGCGTCTCGCGCACCGGCTTGCCGCCCACATGCATGTTCGAGCGGGTCTCGCCCTCGGCCGGGATGCGGTTGATGGCCCCCACGGCCTCGCCCTCGACCAGGATCACCCGCTTGTCGCCGCGCTCGATCTCGGGCAGGAACTTCTGGGCGATCAAGGGCTCGCGCGAGATGTTCATGAACAACTCGTGCAGCGCGTTGAGGTTGGCGTCGGCGTGGCCGAGCTTGAAGATCCCCGCGCCGCCATTGCCGTAGAGCGGCTTCAGGATGATGTCGCCGTGGCGCTTGCGAAAATCGCGCAGCGCCGCCAGCGAACGGGCGATCATGGTGGGCGGGATCAGCTCGGGGAAGTCGAGCACCAGCAGTTTCTCCGGGCAATTGCGCACCCAGAACGGGTCGTTCACCACCAGGGTCTGCGGGTGGATCTTCTCGAGCAGGTGCGTGTTCGTCACATAGGCCATGTCGAAGGGCGGGTCCTGGCGCAGCAGCAGCACGTCGAAATCGCGCAGATCGCGGGTCTCGCGCGCGCCGAGCGTGTAGTGGTCGCCCTCGACGGCACGCACCTCCACCGGCCAGCCCGGCGCCGTCAGCCGGCCGCCGTCGCAGACGAGCTCGGGCGCGTGGTAGTAGAAAAGCGAGTGGCCGCGGGCCCGGGCCTCCAGCATCAGGCGGAAGGTGGTGTCGGCGCGGATGTTGACGGACTCGATCGGGTCCATCTGCACGGCAACGCTGAGCGACATGGTCTCTCCCTGGCCGGCGCCGGCTGCACCCCGCGCCGGCTTCAACCGGTGGCGGCCACCGTCTGCGCCCGGCGCGGGTCGTCGATGGTCAGCACGTGGCTGACCACCCGCTTGACGCCGTCGACCCGGCGGGCGTGCCAGACCACCCGCTCGAGCTCGGCCTCCGAGCGCGCCAGCCCGGTGAGATAGACCACCCCGTCGACCGTCTCGACATTGTAGTTCGCCAGCCGCACCTTGGCATCCCTGAGCAGGCTCAGCCGCACCATGGTGGACATGCGGGCGTCGCGCAGGTAGCCCTTGGCGCCGCCGCCGCCGCCCACGGTCAGCTCGTCGGCCACCGCGGTCACGCCCTCGGTCTCCCAGGCGATGCGGGTGGCGGCCACCTTGTCCTCGGGCCGCGGCACCGAGCCGGTCAGCACCACGCGGCCCTCGACCACCTTGACCGCGACATTGCGAAAAAGCCGGCCCGAGTGGTTCAGCAGCGCTTTGGCGATCTCGAACTCGATCACGTTGTCGTTGAGCGCGTCCATGGTGCTGCGCTCCTGCACCACCGAGTGGGCGACGATGCCGCCGCCGGCGCCGATCGCCAGCGGCGCGCAGCCGGCCAGCGCGACCGCTGCCGCCGCAAGCATGACTTGTGTTTTCATCTCACTGCTCCGCCTCAATATTCGTCGAAGGTGCGGGCGTTCTCGACGATCTCGAGGCCGCCGTCGCCGCCGATCAGGACGGCGTCGAAGCGGCAGCCGCGGATGTCGCCCGTCTTGTCGCTGTTGGCCAGCATATACTGGGTTGCCGCCAATCCCAAGCGGCGCCATTGCCGCTCGCTGATCGAGTGCGCCACGTCGTGGCGGCGCTGCTTCACCTCGACAAAGACCAGGATGTCGCCCTCGCGCAGGATCAGGTCGATCTCGCCCGCCGCGTTGCGGTGGCGCCGCGCCAGGATCTCGGCGCCCCGGCGCCGATAGGCCCGCGCCGCCTGCTCCTCTGCGGAAAGCCCGCCGAAATAGGCACCGCGCCCGCGCCGCGCGCTCATCTTCGCGCCAGCGCGAGCGCCCGGGCGTAGACCTCGCGGCGCGGCAGGCCCAGCCGCTCGGCGACGTCGCGCGCGGCGTCGCGCACCGAGCCGGTCGCGAGCGCCTCGCGCAGCGCCGCGTCGATCGACCCGGATTCCCCATGCCCCCCGGGTTGCGCGGCCGAAGGCGGTCCGGCCATGAGCACCACCTCGCCTTTGGGCGCCCCGGACTCGGCGTAGTGGCGGGCCAGCTCGGCGAGGCTGCCGCGGCGCACCTCCTCGAAGCGCTTGGTCAGCTCGCGCGCCACCGCGCCCGCGCGCTCCGCGCCCAGCACCTGCGCCATGTCGGCGAGCGCGGCCGCCAGCCGGCGCGGGCTCTCGTAGAGCACCAGCGTCGCCGGCACCGCCGCCAGCGCCGCCAGCGCGCGGCGCCGCGCGCCCTGCCGCGGCGGCAGGAAACCGGCGAACAGGAAGCGGTCGCTCGGCAGCCCGGTGAGGGTCAGCGCCGTGACCACGGCCGAAGGGCCGGGCACCGCCGTGACCGGCAGGCCGGCGGCGTGCGCCTCCTCGACCAGGCGGTACCCCGGGTCGGCGATCAGCGGCGTGCCGGCGTCCGAGCACAACGCCACGCTCAGGCCCTCGCGCAGCCAGCCCATGATCCGCGGGCGGCGCTCCGGACCGTTGCGGTCGTTGTAGGAGACGACCGGCCGGCCGCGCGTCGACACCTTGTGCATGCGCATCAGCTTGAGCGTCTCGCGGGTGTCCTCGGCGGCGATGGCGTCCGCCGCTTCCAGCACGTCGAGCGCCCTGAGCGTGATGTCGCGGGCGTTGCCGATCGGCGTCGCCACCAGGTAGAGGCCGGGCCCGAGGCGGGGGCGGGGGTCAGGCGCCGGCAGCCCGGCCTCCCCGGCTGTGCGTTTACTTTGCGGCGCGGTGCTCATAACTTCTGGCAATGGGCGGCTTCCAAGGCTGCGGCCTCGTTTCGCAGCTTCCGCCCCTGTATAGTCGCCACCTGCCAGCAAGAGAAAGGGGATCCCATGCCGCGCCCGCTCGCCATTCCCCCGAGTTTCGCGCTCGGCCTTGCCGCCGCCCTGGCGCTGGGCCTCGCCGCCTGCACCCCGTCGCCCCGGCCAGGCTCGCTGCCCCAGACGTCTGTCCCGGAAAACCGGCCGCAACCGGCCCAGCCGCCGGGCGGGCCCGGCGCGGCGGACGTGCATGGCCGGGTGAACGTGGCGCTTCTGGTGCCGCTCAGCGGGGCCGAGGCCGGGGCCGTGGACGCCGGCAACGCCATCGCCAACGCCGCACGCATGGCGGCGACCGACCTCGGCGACCCGGCGCTCGAGCTCAGCGTGCACGACACCGGCGGCACCCCCGAGGGCGCGCGCGCCGCGGCGCAGACGGCCGTCGGCGAGGGTGCGGCGCTGATCCTGGGGCCGCTGTTCGGCCCCAACACGGGCGCCGTGGGCGAGGTCGCGCTGCGCGCCGGGGTCCAGGTGATCTCGTTCTCGAACGACAGCTCGGTGGCGGGCGGCCCGGTCTTCGTCTCGGGCTTCCTGCCCGAGGCGGAGGCCGCCCGCGTGGTCGGCTTCGCCGCCGCGCGCGGCCATGACCGGCTGGCGGTCTTCTACCCGGACACCGGCTACGGCCATGCCGCGCTCAGGGGCGCCGAGCGCGCCGCCCGCGTCGTCGCCGCCAGCGGCTACCCGCGCAGCTTCCAGGGCATCCAGGATGCGTCCGGCTCGTTCGCCGGGGCGGCGCGGGCGGCGGGGGCCAACGCGGTGTTGCTGCCCGATTCGGGCCAGGGGCTGCGCTCGGCCGCCGCCTTCCTCGACTATGGCGGGCTCGACCCGGCGCGCGTGAGATTTCTCGGCCTCGGCCAGTGGCACAATGAGGGCACGCTGCAGGAGGCGACGCTGCGCGGCGGCTGGTTCGCGGCGCCCGACCCCGAACGCTTCGAGACCTTCGCGCGGCTCTACTCCGCCCGCCACGGCGCCCGCCCGCCGCAGGTCGCGGTGCTTGGCTACGACGCCGTGCAGGCCGCGGGCCAGCTGCTCACCGAGGCCCGCCAGGCCGGATCGCGCAACCCCTTCGGCCGCGCCGAGCTCACCCGCGCCCAGGGTTTCCGGGGTGCGCTCGGGCCCTTCCGCTTCGACGCCGACGGCTCGAGCCACCGGGCGATGGCGATCCTCGAGGTCGGCGAGGGCGGCTTCGCTGTGATCGACCCGGCGCCGTCGCGCATCGACCTGCTGTTTTGAGGCGCGAATGGCCGCCACCGTCCAGCCGGCCGTCCGGGGTGCCGCCACCCGCACCTTCGCCGGCCTCGCCCACCTGATCGAGCCCGCCGAGATCATCGCCGATCTCGCCGAGTTGACCACGGCGATCGACGCCATCGCTGCCAGCGCCGCGCCCGAGGCGGCGAAGCAGCGCGTGGTCGAGCTGGTCGGCGCCGAGCTGGGCGAGGCCCGCGAGAAGGTGCGCGCCGCGCTCCTCGCCCACCCGCAGGCGGGCCTGCGCATCGCCCGCAGCTACGCGCACATCGCCGACGTGGTGGTGGCCGCCGTCTACCACTTCTGCGCCAACCACCTGCACCCCGCGCCGATTCGCACCAAGGGCGAGCAGCTCGCGGTGATCGGCGTCGGCGGCACCGGGCGGGGCGAGATGGCGCCCTACTCCGACGTCGACCTCCTGTTCCTGACACCGTGGAAGCAGACCGCCTGGGGCGAGAGCGTGATCGAGAGCATGCTCTACATCCTGTGGGACCTGAAGCTGAAGGTCGGCCAGGCAGTGCGCGCGATCGAGGACTGCCTGCGGCTGGCCGCGAGCGACATGACGATCCGCACCACGCTGCTCGAGATGCGCTTCCTCGCGGGCGACCGCAAACCCTACGACGACCTGGAGGCCCGGCTCTGGAAGGAGCTGTTCTCGCGCACGCGCCAGCAGTTCGTCGAGGTCAAGCTCGCCGAGACCGAGGAGCGCCACCAGCGCCACGGCGGCTCGCGCTACCTGCTCGAGCCCAACGTCAAAGAGGGCAAGGGCGGCCTGCGCGACCTGCAGTCGCTGCACTGGATCTCGAAATACATCTACCACACCGAGAGCGCCTGGGACCTGGTCGAGATGGGCGTCTTCGAGCACGACGAGGTGCAGCGCTTCGCCGACGCCTCGAAGTTCCTCTGGGCCGTGCGCTGCCACCTGCACGACCTGGCGGGGCGCGCCCAGGAGCAGCTCACCTTCGACCGCCAGGTCGAGATCGCCAAGCGCATGGGGTTCGCCGACCATGACGGGCGCATGGCTGTCGAGCACTTCATGCACGCCTATTTTCGCCACGCGAAGAACGTCGGCGACCTCACGCGCATCTTCTCCGCCGGCCTCGAGGCGCAGCATGCCAAGCGCCGGCCGGGGCTGTCGGCGCTGATTCGCAACTTGGGCTTCTCCGGCCGCTCGGGGGCGGCGGACGGCCCCTTCGTGGTGCGCGACGGCCGGCTCAGCGTGCGCGACGAGGCGGTGTTCACCGAGGACCCGGTGAACCTCTTGCGCCTGTTTGGCGAGGCCGCCCGGCTCAAGGCGCACATCCACCCGGCCGCGCTCCGCCTGGTGACGCAAAGCCTCGACCTGATTGACGAGGGCGTGCGCCACGACCCGGCCGCGGCCGAGCTGTTTCTCGCGATGCTCACCGACAGGGTGAACGGCGCCTGGCTGCTCAGGCGCATGAACGAAACCGGCATCCTGGGGCGCTACATCCCCGAATTCGGCCGCGTCGTCGCCATGATGCAGTTCAATATGTACCACCACTACACGGTGGACGAGCACACCATCCAGGCGATCGGCGTGCTCAACCGCGTCGAGCGCATGGAGGAGGCGGAGGCCCACCCGGTCGCTACCGAGCTGGTCAAGGGCGGCAACCTCAACCGCCGCGTGCTCTACATGGCGCTGTTCCTGCACGATCTGGGCAAGGGCGAGCCGCGCGACCACGCCGAGGTGGGCGGCGAAATCGCCGAGGCGGTCTGCCCCCGGCTCGGCCTCGACGAGGCTGAGACCGAGGCGGTCGCCTGGCTGGTGCGCCACCATCTGCTGATGTCCGACGTGGCGCAGAAGCGCG
This sequence comes from Thermohalobaculum sp., assembly GCA_035513135.1. GTDB lineage: Bacteria > Pseudomonadota > Alphaproteobacteria > Rhodobacterales > Rhodobacteraceae > Thermohalobaculum. Next base: position 2,671 of record DATKCQ010000079.1, on the reverse strand, counting down.
ACATCGCCGACCCGCGCACGGTGCGCGACTTCGCCCGCACCGTACAAAGCCCCGGCCGGCTCAGGCACCTGCTGGTGCTGACCGTGTGCGACATCCGCGCGGTGGGCCCCGGCGTGTGGAACAACTGGAAGGCCCAGCTGCTGCGCAAGCTCTACTGGGACACGCGCGACCAGCTGACGGCGGGCAGCGGCGAGCAGACCCGCGCCGCCCGGGTCGGGGAGGCCCGCGCGGCGCTGGCCGAGCGCCTCGCCGACTGGCCCGAGGCCGAGCGCGAGGCGGAGCTCAAGCGCCACTACCCGCCCTACTGGCTGGGGCTCGACACCGAAACCCAGGCGATCTTCGCCGGGCTTGCCCGCGAGACCAGGGGCAGCGACCGCTTCTCCTCGCGCTTCGAGCCCGACGAGAGCCACGACGCCACCAAGGCCTGCCTCTACATGTCCGATCATCCGGGCATCTTCGCCCGCATGGCCGGGGCCTTCGCGCTGGCCGGCGCGAACACCGTGGACGCGCGCACCTACACCACCGCCGACGGCATGGCCTGCTCGACCTTCTGGATCCAGGACCGCGAGGGACACCCCTTCGAGGCGTCACGCCTGCCACGCCTCAAGCGCACCATCGAGCGCATCCTCAAGGGCGAGGTGATCGCCCGCGACGCGCTCGACGAGCGCCGCCGCGAAAAGCGCCGCGAGCGTTCCTTCACCGTGCCGACTCGCATCCATTTCGAGAATGACGCATCGGAGCTGTTCACGGTGATCGAGGTGAACGCGCGCGACCGGCTGGGGTTGTTGCACGCGCTGGCGCGCACGCTGACCGAGCTCAACATCAACATCTTCTCGGCGGTCATCGCCACCTATGGCGAGCACGCGGTCGATGTTTTCTACGTGAAGGACCTGTTCGGCCACAAGATCCGCAACCCGGCCAAGCTGAAGAAGATCGAGCGCCGCCTGGTCGAGGCGATCGAGCGGATCGAGCCGAACGGCAAATGACCCCCAGATCGGTTCGCCTGCTGCGCGGCTTCGCCACCGTCGGCGGCTGGACCATGGCGAGCCGCATCGTCGGGTTCGTCCGCGACATCGCCATCGCCGCCTTCTTGGGCGCCGGGCCGGTGGCCGAGGCGTTCTTCGTCGCCTTCCGCCTGCCCAACATGTTCCGCCGGTTCTTCGCCGAGGGCGCCTTCAACCTGGCGTTCATCCCGCTTTTCGCCAAGCGCCTCGAGGGCGAGGGCGCCGAAGAGGCGCGGCGCTTCGCCGAGGAGTCGGCAGCCGCCCTGCTCGCCGCGCTCATCGCGCTCACCGTGCTCGCGCAGCTCGCGATGCCCTGGTTCGTGCTGGCGCTGGCGAGCGGCTTCGGCGCGGACGGCAAGCTGGACCTCGCGGTCGCCTTCTCGCGCGTGGTGTTTCCCTACATCCTGTTCATTTCGCTGGCGGCGCTGTTCTCGGGCGTGCTCAACGCCTTCGGCCGCTTCGCCGCCGCGGCCGCCGCGCCGGTTCTGCTCAACGTCATCCTGGTCGCCGCCATGGGCGTGGGCGCGGCGCTCGACTGGGACATGGGCTGGACGCTAGCCTGGGCCGTGTTCGCCGCCGGCCTGGCCCAGCTCGCGCTGGTCGGCCACGCGGCGCGCGGGCTCGGCATGACGCTGAGGCTGCGCCGCCCGCGGCTCACGCCGGGGGTGCGGCGGCTGATCACGCTCGGCATCCCGGCGGCGCTGGCGGGCGGAGTGATGCAGATCAACCTCGTGGTCGGCACCCAGGTCGCCAGCTACTTCGACGGCGCGGTGAGCTGGCTGTGGTATGCCGACCGGCTCTACCAGCTGCCGCTCGGCGTGGTCGGCGTCGCCATCGGCGTGGTGCTGCTGCCGGATCTGTCGCGCCGGGTGCGCGCGGGCGACGCCGGTGGCGCGGCCCACACGCTCAACCGCGCCGCCGAGTTCTGCCTCGTGCTGACGCTGCCCGCCGCGGTGGCGCTGGTCGCCGTGCCGAACCTGCTGACCGCCGGTCTGTTCGAGCGCGGCGCCTTCGACGCCGCGGACACCGCGGCCACCGCGGCGGCGCTCGCCGTCTACGCGGTCGGGCTGCCGGCCTTCGTGCTGCAGAAGGTGCTGCAGCCCGCCTATTTCTCGCGCGAGGACACGGCGACGCCGCTACGCTTCGCCACCGTCTCGATGCTGGTCAACCTCGTGGTCGCGGTGGGCGGGGCGCCGCTGATCGGCTACCTTGCGGCGGCGATCGGCACCACCGCGGCGGCGTGGGTGAACCTCGCCCTGCTCTGGCGCGGCGTGCGGCGGATGGGCGGGGAGCTCGCCATCGACGCCCGCCTCGCCCAGCGCGTGCCGCGCATGGCGCTGGCCTCGCTCGCCATGGGAGCGCTGGTGCTCGGCATCGCCGAGCTGCACGCGGCGCACATGCCGGGGCAGCAGGTGATGGGCCTCGTCATCGTGGTCGCGGCGGGCGCGGCCTCATACGCGATTCTCGCCGGGGCGCTGGGCGCGGTCCGCCTCGCCGACCTGCGCAGCGCCGTGTCCCGCGGCGCCTGAGTCTCCGAGGATGCGCAACGCCGCGCCGCGCGGCGGGAACACATAGGCCAGCAGCCACCCGGCGATCCAGCCGCCCAGATGCGCCTCCCAGGCGAGCAGCCCGCCGAGCCCGAGATCGAGGATCAGGTTCAGCGCCAC
>DATKCQ010000078.1:0-8273 GCA_035513135.1 Thermohalobaculum sp. | reverse complement strand
TGCGCATAGACTGGCGCCGCCAGCCACGCGAGGGGACCTGAGCGGATGATGGAAATCGGCGGCTTGCTTGGCCTTCTCCTGCTCGTCGGCAACGTCTACGCCGTCGTGAAGACCCTGCAGAGCCCGGCCGAGACCGGCGCCAAGGTGATCTGGATCGTACTTATCATTGTCTTCCCGGTTATCGGCCTCGTGCTCTGGCTGATCTTCGGGCCGAGCGGCTGACCGCGCGCTACCTCGCCAGCTCCCAGGGCTGAGCGAACGCGCCCAGCACTTCGGCGACCCGCGCCTCGTCCACGCCGTCGCCGGGCGTGACGCGGGCCACCAGCCCGCGCGACGCGTCCTCGGCGACCTCGACCTCCGCCGCGATCCCCGCCTCCTCCAGCGCCCGCGAAAGCACGCGCCGGATCGCCATCCTGCGCAGCTCGGGCTTGAGCACCTTGCCCACCGCGGTCTTGGGCAGCTCGTCGAGGATCTCGATGTGCTTGGGCACGGCGGCGTCCTCGGGGATGGTCTCGCGGGCGAATTCCATCAGCTCCTCGACGCTCGCGCCGGCCCCGTCCTTCAGCTCCACATAGGCGCAGGGCAGCTCGCCGGCATGGGCGTCGGGCTGGCCGATGGCGCCGGCCAGCGCCACCGCCTCGTGCTCCAGCAGCGCCTCCTCGATCAGCGCCGGGTCGATGTTGTGCCCGCCCCGGATGATTAGGTCCTTCGAGCGCCCGGTGATCCACACATAGCCGTCCGCGTCGATCCGCCCCAGATCGCCGGTGCGCAGCCAGCCGTCCGGCGTGAACAGCCCCTCGTTCAGCGCCGTGTCGAGATAGCCCGGGAACACCCCGGGGCTGCGCACGCAGATCTCGCCGATCTCGTCGGTGCCCCGTTCGGCGCGCACGGTGCCGTCTGCCTCGCATTCGAGAATCCGCACCTCCGTATAGGGCACCGGCAGCCCGACCGAGCCGATCTTGCGCTCGCCCCGTACCGGGTTGACCGCCACCAGGCAGGTCGCCTCGGTCATGCCGTAGCCCTCGAGGATGCGCACCCCGGTCGCCTCCTCGAAGCGCCGGAACAGCCCGGCCGGCATGGGCGCCGAGCCGCACAGCGCGTATTTCAGCGTCGAGACGTCCGCGTGCACCGGCCGCTGCATCAGCGCCGAGGCCGCCGTCGGCACCATCACCATGAAGGTGACGCCCCAGCGCTCGACCAGCTTCCAGAAATTGTCCATCACCCCCGCGCCGCGATAGCCGGCGGGCGTCGGCATCACCATGTGCGCGCCCGAGGCCACGCAGGCCATCAGGATCGGGTAGGCGCCGAACACGTGGAACAGCGGCAGCGGGCAGATCAGCACGTCGCGCTCGGTCGCCGCCGCCAGCTGCGCCACCAGGCCGTTGTAGATCATGCCGCGCTGGCAATGCTGCGCCACCTTGGGCGCGCCGGTGGTACCGCCGGTGTGGAAATACGCCGCCACCCGCCCGCCGTCGCCCGCATCGAAGAACAGCCGGGCGCCGTCCTCGGCCATCAGCGCCTTGCGGAAATCGATGACCCGCACGCCCTCGGCGCGGCGGGTGCGCGGGCGCAGCAGCGGGATCAGCCAGGCGAGCGGCGGCGCCAGATAGCGCCGCAGATCGACCTCGAGGATGGTCTCCACCGTCCCCGCCTCGGCCGCCGCCGCGTGGGCCTTCGCCGCGATGTCGGTCCTGGGGAACGGCGCCAGCGTCACCAGCACGCGCGCCCGCGTCTCGCGCAGGATCGCGGCGATTTGGCGCGTGTCGAGCAGCGGGTTGATCGGCGCCACCACCCCCGCGGTCAGCCCGCCGAGCAGCGCCAGCGCCGTCTCGTTGCAGTTCGGCAGCACATAGGCGACCGTGTCGCCCGCGCCGATGCCCAGATGGCGAAAGAGGTTGGCGGTGCGCGTCACCCGGTCGGCGAGCGCCGCCCAGTCGAGCGTCTCGGCCCGGTCGCGCGGCCCCGAGCGAAGCTGGAAGCTGAGCGCGGGCCGCCCGGGATACGCCCCCGCCGTCCGCCGCAGCAGGGCATGCACCGTCTCCGCCGGCCAGCGCCCGGCGAGCGGCACGTCCTCGATGGCGCGGAGCTCGGCGAGCGTCGCCCAGCCGATGGGCGTCCCCTGCCCCGCCTCGCCGCTCTCCCGATCCTCCGGCACCTTGGCTCCCCCGCTGCGCGCCTGCCATTGAGCCACAGGCGGCGCGGTGCGGCAAGGCGGCGCTACTCCGCCGCCAGCCCCTCGGTGAACTGCAGCCGGGCGAGCCGGGCATAGAGCCCGCCGCCCGCCACCAGCTCGTCATGCGAGCCGCTGCCGACCAGCCGCCCGCCCTCGAGCACCAGGATCCGGTCGGCCCGCTTCACCGTGGCCAGCCGGTGCGCGATGACCAGCGTGGTGCGCCCCTCGCTCAGCCGGTCCACCGCCTCCTGCACCGCCCGCTCGCTCTCGGCGTCGAGCGACGAGGTGGCCTCGTCGAGCAGCAGCACCGGCGCATCGCGCAGGATCGCGCGGGCGATGGCGATGCGCTGCTTCTGCCCGCCCGAGAGCAGCACGCCGCGCTCGCCGAGCCAGGTGTCGTAGCGCTCGGGCAGCGCCTCGATGAAGTCGTGCGCCGCCGCGGCGCGCGCCGCCTCCACCACCTCGGCCCCGCTCGCATCGGGCCGCCCGAACAGGATGTTGGCGCGCACCGTGTCGGCGAAGATCACCGGCTCCTGCGGCACCAGCGCCAGCCGCCGCCGCAGATCGTCGAGGCGCAGCCGGTCGATCGGCACCCCGTCGAGCAGGATGCGCCCGGCCTCCGGGTCGTGGAAGCGCAGCAGGAGCTGCAAGACGGTGGTCTTGCCCGCCCCCGACGGCCCGACCAGCGCCATCCGCTCGCCCGGCGCCACCCGGAACGACACGTCGCGCAAGGCGGGGATCTCGCGCCGCGTCTCGTAGGCGAAGCTCACCCGCTCGAACACGATCTCGCCGCGCGCCGGCTCGGCGGGGGGCAGCGGGTCGGCCGGCTCGCGGATCGGGTTCTCCATCTGCAACAGCTCGACCAGGCGCTCGGTCGCCCCGGCGGCGCGCTGCAGCTCGCCCCAGACCTCCGACAGCGCCCCCACCGCCCCGGCCACGAACACCGCGTAGAGCACGAACTGCGCCATTTCGCCCGGCGTCATGCGCCCCGCCATCACGTCGCGCGCGCCGATCCAGATCACCCCGACGATCCCCGCGAAGACGAAGAAGATCACGATCGCCGTGAGCAGCGCCCGCGCCGTGATGCGCGCCCGCGCCGCCTCGTAGGCCGCCTCGACCCGCCCCTTGAAGCGCGCCTTCGACGGCCCCTCATGGGTCATCGCCTGCACGGTCTGGATCGCCTGCAGGCTCTCGCCCGCCGCCGCGGCGCTCTCGGCCACCAGGTCCTGGCTCAGTCGCGACAGCCGGCGCACCCGCCGCCCGAGCACCAGGATCGGCCCCACCACCAGCGGCACCAGCAAAAGCGTGATGCCGCTCAGCTTGGGCGAGGTGACGATCAGCATGGCCGCCCCGCCGGTCAGCAGCAGCAGGTTCCTGAGCGCGATGGAGGCGACCGAGCCCACCACCGACTGGATCACCGAGGTGTCGGTGGTCAGCCGCGACAGCACCTCCGCCGTCATGATCCGCTCGAAGAAGGCGGGGCTCATGCCCGCCACGTGGTCGAACACCGCGGCGCGCAGGTCGGCGATCACCCGCTCGCCCAGCCGGCTCACCAGGTAGAAGCGCAGCGCCGTGAACACCGCCAGCGCCGCCGCCACCCCGATCAGCGCCATGAAGTACTGGTCGATCAGCCCCGCATTCTCCGCCGAGAAGGCGTCGATCACCCGGCGGAACGCGATCGGCAGCGCCAGCGTGAACGCCGCCGCAGCGACCAGCGCCAGCGCCACCCCGACGATGGTCCGGCGATAGGGCCTGAGATACGGCAGCAGCCCCCTGAGCGGCCCGATGGTCGCCGCCTTCGGGCGGCGGGCCTTCGTCTCGGCGGCGGGGGCGGCCCCTTGGGCCGGTGCTTGGGCGGTCAACAGAGACCTCTCATCCGTGAACAGGGCCGGGAGATACCAGCCGCTCCGCGCCCCGGCAAGGCGGCGCATTGACCGCACTCGGCGCCCTGGCGCATATGGGCCGGGGGAGCGACGGCAGCGGGCCGACCCGCGCGCCCCGCAGCCGAGCCGGACCCATGCGCACCCTGATCTCCTTCGCCGCCCTCTTCGTCTCGATCCTGCTGGTGCAGCTCGGCTCGGGCACGCTCGGGCCCCTCGACGCGCTGGCCGGCGCCATGCGCGGCTTCACCACCGAGGAGATCGGCATCCTCGGCTCGGCGCATTTCGTCGGCTTCCTCGCCGGCTGCTATTTGACCCCGCGCTACATCGGCTCGATCGGCCACTCGCGCGCCTTCGCCGCCGCGGCCGCCGTCGGCGCCATCGGCGCGCTGCTGCACCCGGTGCTCGAGGGCCCGTGGCTGTGGGCCGGGCTGCGCCTGCTCACCGGGCTCGCCATCTCCAGCGCCTACACGGTGATCGAGAGCTGGCTGCAGGCCAAGGCCGAGAACCGCAACCGCGCCCGGGTCTACGGCGTCTTCCGCGTCGTCGACCTCACCGGCCAGATCACCGCGCAGGGCCTGATCGCGGTGCTCGACCCCGCCACCTACTGGGCCTACAACGTCGTCGCGGTGTTCTGCTGCCTGTGCATCCTGCCGCTGGCGCTGACCCGGCAGGTGGCGCCGAAGACGCCGCTCGCCCCGCGGCTCAGGCCGGTCAAGGCGGCGCGTCTGTCGCCCTCGGCCACCGTGGGCATCATCGTCGCGGGCATGACCGGCGCCTCGTTTCGCATGATCGGGCCGGTGTTCGGCCTCGAGAACGGGCTCGAGCAAACCGAGATCGCGCTCTTTCTCTCGGCCGCCGTGCTCGGCGGCGCCGCGGCGCAGTTCCCGGTCGGCTGGGCGGCCGACGCGGTGGACCGCCGCCTCGTGCTGATCGGCCTCTCGGTGCTCGCCATCATGGGCTGCGTCTGGACGGTGATCGCGGTCCAGCCCGGCGCCACCGGGCCGATCTTCCTCGCCGCCTTCCTGTTCGGCGCCACCACCTACCCGATCTACTCGGTCTCCGCGGCCTACGCCAACGACTACGCCGAGCCCGACTTCATCGTCGAGCTCAACGCCGCGCTGATCTTCTTCTACTCGCTCGGCGCCATCGTCGCGCCGCTCGCCGCCGCCCGGCTGGTCTCGCTGTTCGGTCCCCCGGCGCTTTTCGCATTCGCCTCCGTGGCGCATCTGGCGCTGATCGCCTTCACGCTCTACCGTATCACCCGGCGCCGCACCACGGCGCCGGTCGCCCCGTACCGCTACCTGCCGCGCACCTCGATGATCCTGGCGCGGCTGCTCGGCCGCACCAACGGCAACGCAGGGGAAGCGGTTGGGCCGCGCGACCCTCAAAGGAGAGAGCCATGAGACTCTACCACTCCCCCACCTCGCCCTTCGTGCGCAAGGTCATGGTGACGCTGAAGCTGACCGGCCAGGAGGGCGACGTCGAGCTGATCCCCGGCTCCGGCACGCCGCTGGCGCCGAACGAGGACACCGTCGGGGCCAACCCGCTCGGCAAGATCCCCGCCCTGGTGACCGACGACGCCGGGACCCTGTTCGACAGCCGGGTGATCTGCCGCTACCTCGACTGGCGCGCGAAAGGCGGCCTCTACCCCGACGGCGTCGCCCTCTTCCCCGTGCTGGCCGCCGAGGCGCTCGCCGACGGCATCATGGAGGCCGGCATCCTCGCCGTCTACGAGTGGCGCCTGCGCCCCGAGGAAATCCGCTTCCAGCCCTGGACCGAGGCCCAGGTCGCCAAGGTCAACCGCGCCCTCGCCGCGCTCGAGCGCAACGACGTGGTGCTCACCGGCCCGATGAACGCGGGACAGATCGCGGCGGGCTGCGCGCTCGGCTACGTCGATTTCCGCTTCCCCGACAACGGCTGGCGCGAGCGCCACCCCAGCCTCGCCGCCTGGCACGCCGAGCTCTCGCAGATGCCGGAGATGCAGGCCACCGTCCCCGTCGCCTGATCCGTCGCCCCCGCCGAGCCCGCCGAGCCCGTGCCCTCGCCCTGGCCCGAGATCGCCACGGCGCTGGTGTTCTTCGGCGCCAACGTGCTGTCGCCGGGGCCCAACGTCTTCAACACCATCGCCATCGCGCTCGGCTCGGGCCGCCGCGCGGCGCTGGCGGTGGTGCCCGCGGTGGCACTGGGCGTGCTCATCTGGTCCTCGGCCGCCGTCCTCGGCGCGGCCGTCGCCTTCCGCCGCTTCCCCGCGCTCGAGCCCGCCCTGACCGGGCTCGGCGGCCTCCTGCTCCTGTGGTTCGCCGCGCGCTACCTGTGCCGCGCCTGGCACTGGTCGGCCGAGATCGGGCGCAACCGCGTGGTCAGCCCGCGCGCCGCCTTCGCCATCACGCTCGGCATCCTCGCCACCAACCCCAAGGCGCTGACCACCTGGCTGGTGCTGGTCTCGATCTTCCCCGCCGGCACCGCCGGCCCTGCGGGCATCGCCGCGATGATCCTCGGCGCCGCGCTGGTTGCAGCACTGGGCCACCTCGCCTACGCGCTGGCCTTCTCCTCGCGCCGCGCCGCGCTCGCCTACGCCCGCGCCGGGCGCTGGATCAACTTCGGAGTTGGGCTGTTCTTCGGCGCGCTCGGCATTACCCTTCTCTTGTCGGTGGCCGGTCTCACCCGCTAGACTCGGGGCACGCAGGCGAATGGCGCAAACGCCCGCCCGGCTGTCGCAATTCTCGCCGGGCGAAACAGGCCGGGCCGCTAGACCGGTCACCGGGGCGGCCCATTGCACGCCCCCTGATATCTGGTATACCAGAGCCGCAGGGGCCGACCGACGCGACCACAGGGATGGAAACGATGACCGAGACGATCAAGTTCACGCTCGACGGCATCGCGGTCGAGGCGCAGCCCGGCGAGACCATCTGGCAGGTCGCCAAACGCCAGGGCACGCTGATCCCGCACCTGTGCCACAAGGACGCGCCCGGCTACCGCCCGGACGGCAACTGCCGCGCCTGCATGGTCGAGATCGACGGCGAGCGCGTCCTCGCCGCCTCGTGCATCCGCCAGCCCGCCGACGGCATGGTCGTCAAATCCGCCTCCGAGCGCGCCGAGAAGTCGCGCAAGCTCGTCATGGAGATGCTGCTCGCCGACCAGCCCGCGCGCGAGTCCGCCCGCGACCGCTCCTCGCACCTGTGGGACATGGCCGACCTGCAGGGCGTCGCCACCAGCCGCTTTCCCGCCATGGAGCACGACCGCATCCCGCTGCTCGACGACTCCCACATCGCCATGCGCGTCAACCTCGACGCCTGCATCCACTGCAATCTGTGCGTGCGCGCCTGCCGCGAGGTGCAGGTCAACGACGTGATCGGCATGGCCTCGCGCGGCCACGACGCGAAGATCGTCTTCGACTTCGACGACCCGATGGGCACCTCCACCTGCGTCGCCTGCGGCGAGTGCGTGCAGGCCTGCCCGACCGGCGCACTGATGGAGGCCTCGCTGCTCGACGAGCGCGAGGTCGGCGACTCGAAGGACTACGACCGCGAGGTGAACTCGGTCTGCCCCTATTGCGGGGTGGGCTGCCAGCTCACCTTCAAGATCAAGGACGACCGGATCCGCTACGTGGACGGCGCCAACGGCCCGGCGAACCAGAACCGCCTGTGCGTCAAGGGCCGCTTCGGCTTCGACTATGTCAGCCACCCGCACCGGCTGAAAAAGCCGCTGATCCGCCGCGACGACGCGCCCGCCAAGGGCCTCAACGTCGACCCCGCCAACCCGCTCACCCATTTCCGCGAGGCGAGCTGGGACGAGGCGCTCGACGCCGCAGCAGGCGGCCTCGCCCGCCTGCGCGATACGCGCGGCGGCAAGGCCATCGCCGGCTTCGGCTCGGCCAAGTGCTCGAACGAGGAGGCCTATCTGTTCCAGAAGCTGATCCGCCAGGCCTTCGGCCACAACAACGTGGACCACTGCACCCGGCTGTGCCACGCCTCGTCCGTGGCCGCGTTGATGGAGAACGTCGGCTCGGGCGCCGTCACCGCCACCTTCAACGAGATCGAGAACGCCGACGTGGCGCTGGCCATCGGCTGCAACCCGGTCGAGAACCACCCCGTCGCCGCCACCTACTTCAAGCAGTTCACCAAGCGCGGCGGCAAGCTGATCGTCATGGACCCGCGCGGCCAGGCGCTGGCGCGCTACGCCACGCACATGCTGCAGTTCCGCCCCGGCACCGACGT
>DATKCQ010000077.1:0-9269 GCA_035513135.1 Thermohalobaculum sp. | reverse complement strand
CGTCTACCGCCACGCGCTGGCGCTCGACGACGCGGGCGAACGCCTCGCCTTCGGCTCGACCACCGGGGGCCTCTGGGTCAGCGAGAACCAGGGCGACAGCTGGGTCGGCGTCACGCACACCCTGCCGCCGATCTATGCCGTAAGCTTCGCCTGACCTCCAGCAGGGTCCCGGCGGTTTCAGCGTGGTTATGTCCTCGGCGGCGACGAGAGCGTTGACCACCGCCTCCTCGGTCGCCTCGACGGCGGCCATGTAGAGCGGATCAAACAGGTCGTCCGCGAGGAAGCGGAAGTCGTGCGCGCCGCTGCGCAGCGCCTCGCGCGGGATCGGGTTCGCCGTCGAGAAGGCGTGCTGATCAACTCGGTCGCCACCCGCCTCGGCGCCAGCACCGTCGCCCGCTTCGAGCGGCTGGTCGGCTGGGGCGACCACTTCCAGGAGTTCGACGCCGGCGCGAGCCGCCGGTCCGAGCGGTCCCGCAAGCGCCGGTCGCAGCGCCGCTGATGCCGCGTCCCGCGGCGAGGGTGGCCGCCCGGCCGCAACCGCAGGCTTGACCGTGCACATGATCACGTGAATCCTCGCACCCCCGGCTGTCGCCGGCTTCGTGCGTGCACGCCCGAGCCGCCGGCTCCGCCGGAGGGCGCCGCCCGGCAAAGGAGGCCCGCATGTCCACGACGCATCGCCTGATCGCAGCGTTCCTCGTGCTGCTGGCCTGGCCGGCGACGGCCAGCGACGTGGCGATCGAGAGCTTTGCCGTGCCGCCCGGCGCACATCCGCACGACGTGGCGCCGGCGCCGGACGGCACCGTCTGGTACACGGCGCAGCACCAGGGGGCGCTCGGCCGGCTCGACCCGGCGACCGGCGCGACCGAGCAGGTGCCGCTGGGCGAGGGCTCGCGCCCGCACGGGGTGATCGTCGGACCCGACGGGCTGGCCTGGGTCACCGACAGCGGACTCAACGCCATAGTCTCGGTGCATCCCCGGACACTCGAGGTGACGCGCTTCCCGCTGCCCGAGGGCGCGGGCCGCGCCAACCTCAACACCGCCACCTTCGGCGGCGACGGGCGCCTGTGGTTCACCGGGCAGGCGGGGATCTACGGCGCGCTCGACCCGGCGAGCGGCGAGATGCGGGTCTTCGAGGCACCGCGCGGCTACGGGCCCTACGGCATCCACCATACCCCGGCGGGCGAGGTCTGGTACTCGTCGCTGGCGGGCAGCTATCTCGGCCAGGTCGACACCGCGACCGGCGCGGTCGAGGTGATCGACCCACCGACCGAGGGCGCCGGCCTGCGGCGGGTGTGGTCGGACTCGGCGGGCGTGCTCTGGACCAGCGAGTGGAACGCCGGCCAGCTCGGCCGCTACGACCCGGCGAGCGGGGAGTGGCGCGAGTGGCCGCTGCCGGGCGATGATCCGGCGGCCTACTCGGTCTATGTCGACGAGCGCGACAAGGTCTGGGTCAGCGACTTCGGCGCCAACGCGGTGCTGCGCTTCGACCCGGAGACCGAGAGCTTCGAGGCGTTCCCGATCCCGCGCCGCGCGGCCAACGTGCGCCAGATGCTCGGCCGCGCCGGCGAGGCCTGGGCTGCGGAATCGGGCACCGACCGCCTGACCGTCTACCGCTACGAATAAGCGGCGCCCCGGCCGCGCCGCAGGACTCGCGCGAGCAACGGTTGACCGCGATGCGTCGGGTGGGGCGTGGGCTCCCCGCCGACGGGAACGCGTCCGCCCCGCGTTTGCCTTTGCATGGGACCCCGGCGGCAATAGTGCTATTGTCTCGCCCGAGGTGATGGGGCAGCGGTCCCCGAGGGAGTGTGCGTGCGCGGCCCGTTGGCGATGTGGAAACAGCTTCTTGTCTCGGCGCTCCTGCTCGGCGGGGCGGCGGCGCTGTGGTTCGGCCAGGACCGGGCGCGCGACTGGCTCGGCCATGCCGCGCAGCCCGCAAGCACCGAGGCGCGCCAGGCCGGAACGCAGGCGGGCGTCCCGGTGATCGTCGCCCCCGTCACCATGGCGTCCGACGACCTGGTGGTCGAGGTGGTCGGCACCGGCCGCGCCCAGCGCTCGGTGACTCTGCAAACCGAAACCACGGGCAAGATCGTCGAGATGGCCCTGGCGCCCGGCCGGCGCTTCGCCGCCGGCGACGTGCTGCTGCGGCTCGACGACACGGCGCAGCGGCTGGCGCTGGCGCTGGCCGAGACGCGGCTGGCCGAGGCCGAGCGCGTGCTGGCGCGCTACGAGCGGCTCGAGGGCACCGGCGCCGCCACCCCGGCGACCCTCGACGAGCGGGCGACCGCGGCCGAGCTGGCGCGCATCGAGGTGGAGCAGGCCCGCGAGGCGCTGGCCGACCGCACCCTGCGGGCGCCGTTCGACGGGGTCTCCGGGCTGCCCGAGGTCGAAATCGGCGAGCGCATCGAGAGCGGCGACGCCATCGCCAGCCTCGACGACCGCTCCGTGCTGCTCGTCGCATTCGACCTGCCCGAGGCGCTGCTCGCCCGCATCGAGCCGGGGATGCCGGTCACCGCCCGCACCCCCGCCGTCCCCGATGGCCGCTACGAGGGCGAGGTCTCGGCGATCGACAGCCGCATCGAGGTGGCTACCCGCACCGCGCGGGTCCGCGTCGCCATCCCCAACGAGGACGACAGCCTGCGCCCCGGCGCCTCGTTCACCGTGCGGCTCGAGCTGCCCGGCGACAGCTACCCGCTGGTGCCCGAGCTCGCCGTGCAGTTTTCGCGCGGGTCGCTGCACGTCTGGCGCGTCTCGGCAGACAAGGCCGAGCGCGTCGAGGTGGAGCTGGTGCGCCGCCGCGCCGGCGCGGTGCTGGTGGACGGCCCGCTCCGCGAGGGCGACCGCGTCGTGATCGAGGGCACCCAGCGGCTCGCGCCGGGCAAGGTGGTGGACGTCATCGGCGGCGGGGACACCTCGTGAGCGGCGAGCACGGCAGCGGCGGTCTGCCCGGGCTCTCCGTGCGGCGCCCGTACCTCGCCACGGTGATGAGCCTCCTGATCGTCATCGCCGGGATCGGCGCGCTTTTCGGTGTCGAGGTGCGCGAGCTGCCCGACGTCGACCGGCCCATCGTCTCGGTGCGCGCCAACTACCCCGGCGCCTCGCCCACCACCATCGATTCGGAGGTGACCTCGGTGGTCGAGGGCGCGGTCGCCCGGGTCGGCGGCGTGGTCTCGGTGCGCTCCTCCTCGGAGGAGGGCAACTTCCGCATGCGCGTCGAGTTCCGCCCCGACATGAACCTTGCCAGCGCCGCCAACGACGTGCGCGAGGCGGTCAGCCGGGTGGTACCGCGCCTGCCCTCCGGGGTCAGGGACCTGTACGTCGTCAAGTCCGAGCAGGACGCCTGGCCGGTCATGCGGATCGCCGCCTGGAGCGACGCGGTGGCGATCGACGAGCTGACCCGCCGGGTCGAGGACGAGTTGGTGCCCGAGCTGACCGCGGTCGAGGGCGTCGCCGATGTCTCGGTGTTCGGCGCCCGCGAGCGGGTGCTGCGCGTCGAGCTCTCGCCCGAGAGCCTGGCCGCCTACGGTCTATCGACCGGCGACGTGGCGCGGGTGATCGAGGCGGCGCGCTTCGACGTGCCGGTGGGCAGCTTCAAGGCGCACGAGCTCGAGGTGCTGGTGCGCGCCGACGCCACGGTGGTCGAGCCCGCGGCACTGGAGCGGCTGATGGTGCGCGACCCGGTGCGGCTGGGCGACCTGGCACAGGTCTACTTCGCCCCGGCAACGCCCGACAGCATCGCCCGGCTGGACGGGCGGATCGTGCTGAGCCTCGGCATCGTGCGCCAGGCGCACTCCAACACGGTGCAGATCTCCAACCAGGTGCAAAGGGCGCTGGCGCGGCTCGAGGAGCGCTTCCCCGACCTGCGCTTCGAGGTCACCAGCGACGACGCGGTGTTCATCCGCGGCGCCATTCGCGAGGTGCTGACCACGCTGGGCATCGCGCTGACGATCGTGATCGGCGTGATCTGGCTGTTCTTCGGCCGGCTCCGCGCCACGCTGGTCCCGGCGGTGGCGATCCCGGTGGCGCTCATCGGCTCCCTGGCGGCGATCTGGCTGCTGGGCTTCTCCATCAACCTGATCACGCTGCTGGCGCTGGTGCTGGCCACCGGCCTCGTGGTGGACGACGCCATCGTGGTCACCGAGAACATCCAGCGCCGCCGCGCCGAGGGCATCGGGCCGAAGGCCGCCTCGGTGATCGGCACGCGGCAGGTGTTCTTCGCGGTCGTCGCCACCACGGCGACGCTGGTCGCGGTGTTCGTGCCGATCTCGTTCCTGCCGGGCGACGCCGGCCGGCTTTTCACCGAGTTCGGCTACGTGCTGGCGATCTCCGTGGTGATCTCGTCGTTCGTGGCGCTGTCGCTTTGCCCGATGCTGGCCTCGCGCGTCGGCGACCTGGGCGAGTCGGGCGGGTCGGCCGCCGGTCCGGGCCGCTGGCTCGCCGGACTCTACGGCGCGCTGCTGCGCCCAATGCTCAAGGCGCCGCTGGTCGCGCTGACCGGGGCGGCGCTGCTCGCCGGCACCGCCGGGCTGGTCTACGGCCAGCTCGGCGAGGAGCTGGTGCCGCCCGAGGACCGGGGCAGCGTGAGCGTGCGCATGCAGGGCCCGGACGGCGCCGGGCTCGATCACACCGACCGCCAGGTCGCCGCCGTCGAGGACATGCTGCGGCCCTGGGTCGATGCGGGCGTGGCGCGCGGGCTCTACTCGGTGACCGGGCGCTGGGATCCCAACCGCGGCGAGGTCGGCGCCCGACTGATCCCGTGGGACGACCGCGAGACGACCCAGGCCGAGATCGAGGCCGATCTGCGGCCGAAGCTCGAGCGGCTCGCCGGGGCGCAGGCGCGCATCGCCGGGGGCAACAGCCTCGGCCTGCGCGGCGGCTCGGACGGCGGGCTCTCGATCGCGCTCACCGGCCCCAGCTACCCGCGGATCGCCGAGGCGGCCGACGCCTTCGCCGAACGGCTCGGCGAGATCGACGGTATCTCCGGCGTGCGCGTGCAGTACCAGGCGACCCAGCCGCAGCTCTCGATCCGCATCGACCGGGCGCGCGCCGCCGACCTGCGCGTGCCGATGTCCGAGCTTTCCGCCACGCTGCGCGCGCTGGTCGACGAGGACGAGATCACCGAGCTGACCATCGAGGACCAGGCGGTGCCGGTGATGCTGCAATCGAAGGCCGGCGCGGTGCGCGATCCCTCGGACCTGCTCAACCTCTATGTCCGCTCCGAGGGCGGCGCCCTGGTGCCGTTGCATCAGCTCGTCAGCTTCGCCGAGGAGGGCGTCGCCGCCGAGCTCGACCGCCACGAGCAGCGCCGCGCCATCGAGATCGACGCATCGATCGCCCCCGAGCTCAGCCTGCGCGGAGCGGTCGACGCGGTCCGCGCGCTCGCCCGCGCCGAGCTGCCCCCGGGGATCGGCCTGATCTTCCTTGGCGACGCGGCGACGCTCGAGGAGACCTCGGCCGAGCTCACCGCCACCTACGTGATCGCGCTCGTGGTGATCTTCCTCGTGCTTCTCGCCCAGTTCGAGAGCGTCACCAGCGCGCTGGTGGTGATGGTCACCGTGCCCTTCGGGGTCTGCGCCGCGGTCTACGCGCTGTGGCTCACGGGCACGACGATCAACATATTCAGCCAGATCGGCGTCCTGATGCTGATCGGCATCATGGCGAAGAACGGCATCCTGCTGGTCGAGTTCGCCGACCAGCTGCGCGACCGCGGCCTCACTGCCATGGAGGCGGCGGCCGAGGCGGCGCGGGTGCGGCTGCGCCCCATTTCCATGACGCTGTGCTCGACGGTGCTGGCGGGGCTGCCGCTGATCCTCGGCAGCGGGCCGGGCGCCGAGGCGCGCGCCGCGATCGGCTGGGTGGTGTTCGGCGGGCTCGGGCTGGCGGCGGCCTTCACGCTGTTCCTCGCCCCCGCGGCCTACGCGCTGATCGCCGGCATCTCGCGCCCGCGCGCCGCGACCGGCGCCGAGCTCGAGGCCGAGCTGCGCGTCTCCAGGTTCCCGCGCGCCGCCGAGTGATCCGAGTGAGCGGAGTGAGCCGCGGCCCGCACCCCCCCGCTCCAGCGCGACCGACCGGCTAACGCCGCTGGATGGCCAGCCCGTAGTGCTCGGAGAGCCGCTGCAGGGCGATCTTCAGCACCACCTTGCCCGAGCGGGCCGACCAGCCCATGCGGTGCTCGCAGGCCTCGAGCCCCTCGAGAAAGCAGCACACCCTGAGCGCCACATCCGAAAGCCCGGGGCCGAGCGCCGACAGCGCCTGGCCCACCCGCTCGCGCGCGGCCTGCGGCCCCTCGCCCGGCGCGCGGCCCAGGGGCGTGCCGGAATTCCGGCCGCCCGGGGTCAGGAACCTGCGCCAGTCCTGCGCCACCGAGGGGGCGATCTGCGCCGCCTCGAAGTCCTGGCGCAGGCGCGCCCCGGCCTCGATCTCCATCGCACTCACGAACGGCTGGCCGTCCGCCCCCTTGCGCCGCGCCAGCCAGCCGAGCGGCTCCTCCGCCAGGTTGACCTTGAGCGTCTCGGGCGCGCCGCTCACCGGGTTCATGAACAGCCGCTCGCCGCTGATCTGGTGCTGGGACTGGAACGGCGTCTGCGCCTCGCCAAAGCCCGGATGGGCGTTGCGCTTCATCGCGTCCTCGGCCAGCAGCCGCTTGAGATAGCTGCGGCCGTCCTCGGTGACCGTATAGCGGATCGAGGCGGTGCCGCGCCGGGCCAGGCGGATCCAGCCCTCGCGCAGGAACTCGACGGCGACGGTGATGGCCAGCATGGCGATCGGCTTGCGGTGCTCGTTCGCCCGGCAGAAGATGCCGCCCTTCGTGGCGTCCGGCGTGACCAGCAGGAAGGCGCCCGGCTCGCAGAGCCGGCGCAGGTAGCGGCGAGCCTCGCGCTCCAGCTCCTCGCGCGGCAGGCGCGCGGTGCCCTCGGCCGCGATGTCTGCCGGAGCCCGGGGAGCGGTTTGGGCGGGAATGTTCGCGGGAGATTCGGCGGGGATCTCGGCGGGGGTTTCGGGCGCATCGTCCGTGCCCGGGCAGTTCGCCGGCTCCGCCGCCATCGCCAGCGCGCCGAACAGGCGCTCGACCAGCGGATCGTCGCGGCGCGATTCGACCCGCCTGACGGCGCGCAGCACGGTGCTGGCATGCGTGCCCGTGGCGCCGGCCAGCGCCCGCAGGCTCTCGCCGTTGCCGGTATGGGCCAGATAGACCGCGACCTCGCGGGCCGTGCAGGCGCCGCCCGCCTCGGGGAACGTCGTGCGCGCCAGCCCGGCGCACCGATCCAGGATGTCGTGAGTCCTTGCCACCTGAGTTCACCCCATTTTGAATGGATTTTTACGAAAATGATTCCTAGGCGCAGGGCGTAAACAGAGTCTTAAACCGCGACTGATGCAGACATTTTACTTTGTGTTAACGATTATTTACTTTGCGTTAACCCATTTTCGAGCGCGCGCTGCCGGAGAAATCGGCGCAACAGCGGCCAACTGCGGGGAAGATCGCCGCAGACCGATGAGTTCCGGAGGACCGAATGGGATACAATGCTTGCCCGAGCCGCGCGGCTGTGCCGCTGATCCGGCCGAAGCTGCTGATCGAGACCGCGCGGATCGGCGCCCGTCTGTATCGGCGCGAACGCGATCTGGCCGGGGCCGTTTGCGGCCTCGCCCACGCCTCGCCGGAGCAGATCGTCGCGCGCCTGAGCGACGCCGAGCACGACTGCGAGGCGTTGCGCCGCGCCCGCGCGCCCACCTACCGCCCGGCGGCGCACGTGCAAGTGCTCGCGGCGCTGCTCGCCGAGGCTGGCCGGGCGCGGAGCCGGGCTGCCGATCAGGCGAAGGCGTCGGGCTCCGCCTCCTTGCGCCTGGCGATGTAGTCGCGCAGCCCCTCGTCGATGCCCGCGTCGAGCTCGGGCGCCACATATTCGCGCAGCATGCGTTCGACCCGCTCGTGCGCGAGCTGGAAGGTGTCGCGCCCGCCCTCGTCGGCCCACTGCTCGAACGGCCGGTAGTCGAGCACCTGCGTGCGCCAGAAGGCCGACTTGAAGTTCGCCTGGGTGTGGGCGCAGCCGAGGTAATGCGCGCCCGGGCCGACCTCGCGAATCGCGTCCATCGCCTGGCCGTTCTCGGAGACATCCACCCCCTCGGCCAGCGAGTGCAGCACGCCGAGCTGGTCGGCGTCGATCACCAGCTTCTCCGGGCACGAGACCAGCCCGCCCTCGAGCCAGCCCGCCGCGTGCAGGCAGAAGTTCACCCCCCCGAGCAGCATGGCGTTGAGCGTGTGCGCGCTCTCGTAGGCGGCCTGCGCGTCGGGCAGCTTGGCCCCGCACAGCGCGCCGCCCGAGCGGAACGGCAGGCCCATGCGCCGGGCGAGCTGGCCCGCGCCGTAGAGAATCTTCGAGGCCTCGGGCGTGCCGAAGGTCGGCGCGCCGGAGTTCATGTCGATCGAGGTGACGAAGGCGCCAAAGATCACCGGCGCGCCCTTGCGGATGAGCTGCGAGTAGGCGACGCCGGCCAGCACCTCGGCGAGCACCTGGGTCAGCGTGCCCGCCACCGTCACCGGCGCCATGGCACCGCCGACGATGAAGGGCGAGATGATCGCCCCCTGCCCCGCCGCGGCGTAGACCTCGAGCGCGTTCATCATCACCGAGTCGAAGGTCAGCGGCGAGTTGATGTTGACCAGCGAGGTCATCACCGCGTTCTCGGCGACGAACTCGCGCCCGAACAGCAGCTCGGCCATCGCCACCGAGTCCTCGGCCCGCTTCTTCTCGGTGACGCTGCCCATGAAGGGTTTGTCCGAGTAGCGCATGTGCGCATACAGCATGTCGAGATGGCGCTTGTTCACCGGCACGTCCGTCGGCTCGCAGACCGTGCCACCCGAGTGGTGCAGCCATTTCGACATGTAGACGAGCTTCACCAGCTTCTCGAAGTCGGCGAGCGTGGCGTAGCGCCGGCCGCCGACGTAGTCGCGGATGAAGGGCGGGCCGTAGACCGGGGCGAGCACCAGGTTGCGCCCGCCGATGACCACGTTGCGCTCGGGGTTGCGGGCGTGCTGGGTGTAGTGGCCGGGCGCGGTCCTGCACAGCTCGCGGGCCAGCCCCTTCGGCAGGCGCACCCGCTCGCCACGCACGTCGGCGCCGGCCTCGCGCCAGCGCTCGAGCGCCGCGGGGTTGTCGACGAAGTTGACGCCGATCTCCTCGAGCACCGTCTCGGCGTTGGTCTCGATGATCTCGATCGCCTCGGCGTCGAGGATCTCGAAATCCGGGACATTGCGGGTGATGTAGCGCGCCGCCTCG
>DATKCQ010000076.1:0-6003 GCA_035513135.1 Thermohalobaculum sp. | reverse complement strand
GGGCCTGCCAGGTGAATACCACCAGCATGGCCAGCACGGCTGCCAGAATCAGGTTCTTGCTGTCGTTGTCGCCGCCCATGCATCGCCCCCAGGATGTCCGCGCCCGCCTTGAAGCCGCTGTGAGGCGCGAGGTCAAGGGGTTTCGCCCTCGCTGCGCCCAGGCGTCACGGCGGGGGGCGGCCGGGGGCGCGCCGCCGATGTCCGGGGACGGGGGGCTAGGGCTCGCGGCGCTCGGGCACCGGGTCGTAGCCGGAGCCGCCGCCGGGGTGGCAGCGCAGGATGCGGCGCAGGGCCAGCCACGAGCCGCGCAGGGCGCCGTGCTTCTCGAGCGCCTCGAGCGCGTAGGCCGAGCAGGTCGGCCGGAAGCGGCAGTTCATGCCGAGCCACGGGCTGAGGACCAGCCGGTAGGCATGCACCGGCAACGCCACGATGCGGGCGAGCAGCGTCATCGGGGGGATCCCGCACGCGTCTGGTCGTGCACGCGGTCGAGGGCGCGCTCGAGGTCGGCGACCAGACTGGCGAAGGGCCGCGCGACGGTCGCCCCGGCGCGCGCGATCAGCACGTAGTCCCAGCCCGCGCGGCCGCGCCGGGGCAGGACCTGGCGCGCCGCCTCGCGCAGGCGGCGCCGGGCGCGGTTGCGCACCACCGCCCGGCCCACCTTGCGCGAGGCGGTGAAGCCGACGCGGATGCCCGGGCCTTCGCCTGGGTCGGGGCGCGGGCGGGCCTGCACGACCATGCCGGGGGCGTGGCCGCTGCGTCCGCGGGCGCAGGCGAGGAACTCGGCGCGTTTCCTGAGGGTCGCGAGGGCCGTGCGGGCGGGCGCGGCCTGCTCCGCGGCGTCGAGCGGCGCGCGGCTCGGCGGCTCGGTCATGGCGGCGGGGCGCGTTGCCCCCTCCGCTCAGGCGGAGAGGCGCTTGCGGCCCTGCGCGCGGCGCCGGTTCACGATCCGGCGGCCGTTCTTCGTGGCCATGCGCGCGCGAAAGCCGTGGCGGCGCTTGCGGACGAGCCGGCTCGGCTGAAAGGTGCGCTTCATCTCATCCTCCTTGTGCCCAGGGGGTGCCCGGGGGTGCCCGGGGCTGCCCGGGGCGCGTCGCGTGGGCCTGCCCAGTGTTCGGCCCGGCACCCGGTCCCGGCCATCACCGCTGCGTCGCCGTGCGCCGTCGTCCGGCGTCAGCCGGGGGGCCAGGGGGCGGCGCCTGCGGAGACGGGCCTATAGCCCGCGTCCGGGCGCCTGTCAACGCGGGCCTGAGCCGGACTTGACCGGAGTGCCGCATTCGGGCGCAACTGGCGCGATATCAAGCCGGCGTGATCGGCACTGGCCAGCGCGCCGGCACACGCCCAATATCCGGAGGGCTGCGGCAAGGGCCGCACGAGCGAGGGGCATTCCGGCGTGACATCCAGCGACGAGGCAGAGCGCGAGGCCGAGGCCGTGCCCGAAAATCCGCCACGGAAGCCCCGGCGCTGGCTGCGCTTCGTGCCGATCGCGGTGATCGCGGCGGGGGCGCTGCTGGCCTGGCTGCTGGCCGGCGACCGCATCACCTACGAGACGCTGGAGCAGAACCGCGAGGCGCTGATCGCCTGGCGCGACCGCAACATGCTGGGCGCGGCGCTGGCCTATGCGGCGATCTACGTGGTCTCGGTGGCGTTCTCGGTGCCGGGCGCGATCTGGCTGACCATGGCCGGCGGCTTCATGTTCGGCACGGTGCTGGGGACGGTGCTGACGGTGGTCTCGGCGACCATCGGGGCGACGCTGATCTTCCTCGCCGCGCGCTCGTCGCTGGGCGCCGAGCTGCACCGGCGCGCCGGGCCGTGGAAGGCCCGGGTCGACCGCGAGGTCGAGCGCGGCGAGATCAGCTTCCTGCTGGTGATCCGGCTGATCCCGGCGATCCCGTTCTTCATCGCCAACGTGGTGCCGGCCTTCGTCAAGGTGAAGCCGGTGAACTTCGTCTGGACCACCTTCGTCGGCATCGCCCCGGCGAGCGCGGTGATCAGCTCGGTCGGCGCGGGGCTGGGCGAGGTGATCGACCGGGGCGGCAAACCCGATCCCGGCGTGATCTTCGAGCCTTACGTGCTCGGGCCGCTGCTCGGCCTCGCGCTGCTCGCCGCGCTGCCGGTGATCGTGCGCAAGATCCGCGGCGACGGCTAGGGGCGGGGCAGGGAGCAGGTCACATGCAAGCCACAGGCACGCCACATGCAAGCCGCATGGACGAGCGCATCACCGCCGACCTGTGCGTGATCGGCGCCGGCTCGGGGGGCCTGTCGGTCGCCGCGGGCGCCGTGCAGATGGGCGCCAGCGTGGTGCTGATCGAGCGCGGCCGCATGGGCGGCGACTGCCTGAACTACGGCTGCGTGCCGTCGAAGGCGCTGATCGCGGCGGCGCGCGCGGCGCAGGCGCACCGGGCCTCGGGGGCGCTCGGCGTGGTCGGCGACGAGCCCGCGATCGACTACGCCGCGGTGATGGACCACGTGCAGCGCACCATCGCGGCGATCGCGCCGCACGATTCCCAGGAGCGCTTCGAGGGCCTCGGCGTTCGCGTGCTGCGGGCGCAGGCGCGTTTCACCGGCCCGGCCGAGGTCGCCGCCGGCGGGCACACCGTCGCCGCGCGGCGGTTCGTCATCGCCACCGGCTCGTCGCCCGCCGTGCCGCCGATCCCGGGGCTCGACGCGGCACCCTATCTGACCAACGAGACCATCTGGGAGAACCGGGTGCTGCCGGCCACGCTGGCGGTGATCGGTGGCGGCCCGATCGGCGTCGAGCTCGCGCAGGCGCACCGCCGGCTGGGCAGCCGGGTGGTGCTGCTCGAGGCCGCAACGGTGTTGGGCCGCGAGGACCCCGAGATCGCCGCGGTGGCGCTGGAGCGCCTGCGCGCCGAGGGGGTGGAGATCCGCGAGGGCGTGTCGATCGCACAGGTCTCGGGCGCACAGGTCTCGGGCGCGCAGGTCTCGGGCGAAGTTGGGGCGGTCCG
The DNA here is from genome assembly GCA_035513135.1 of Thermohalobaculum sp. GTDB lineage: Bacteria > Pseudomonadota > Alphaproteobacteria > Rhodobacterales > Rhodobacteraceae > Thermohalobaculum. The sequence goes on along the minus strand of DATKCQ010000076.1, from coordinate 3,037 downwards.
CATCGCGCTGGCGGACGGCGAGGTGCTCGAGGCCACGCACCTGCTGGTCGCCACCGGGCGCCGGGCAAACGTGGACGATCTGGGCCTCGACGCGGCTGGGGTGCGCCACGACGCGGGCGGCATCGCGGTGGATTCGGGGCTGCGCTCGGTCACCAACCGCCGGGTCTACGCAGTCGGCGACGTGGCCGGCGGGATGCAGTTCACGCATCTCGCCAACTACCACGCGGGGCTGGTGGTGCGCAGCGCGCTGTTCCGGCTGCCGGTGCGGGCGCGGGACGGGCACATCCCGCGCGTCACCTTCACCGACCCGGAGATCGCCCAGGTCGGACTGACCGAAGCCGAGGCGCGCGAACGCCACGGCGATGCGGTGGAGGTGCACCGGGTTTCCTTCGCCGACAGCGACCGGGCCCTGACGGAGGCCGCGGCGGAGGGCCTGGTCAAGGCGGTGATCGGCCGTCGCGGCCGCATCCTCGGCTGCTCGATCGTCGGCGCGCGCGCCGACGAGCTGATCCACCCGTGGGCGCTGGCGCTCGATGCCGGGCTGCACATCAAGGCGCTGGCGAGTTATGTGGCGCCCTACCCGACGCTCGGCGAGGCGAGCAAGCGCGCGGCGGGGGGCTACTACGCCGCGCGGCTGTTCGGCAACCGCTGGATCCGGCTGGCCGTGCGCCTCCTTGCCCGGCTCGGCTAGGCTAGGCCGCACTGGAGTCGCTTCGGTGACCCCTGACTCACCGAAGCCGCTCCAGCGTGTCGGGTAGCGGCGATTTCCGAGTCGCGTGTCCACTTTGCTCGAAATCGCTTAGTTCGAGTAGCCGCGATTTCCGAGTCGCAAAGTGTGTCCACTTTGCTCGAAATCGCTCTAGAATGACTTGAAAACCAGATATTTCCGAGGGGGAGATGGGGCTTTTCCGCGGCCTTTCCGGGCGCCTGCTGGTGCTGACCGTCGTCGTCGTGATGCTGGTCGAGGTGGCGATCTTCGTGCCCTCGGTCGCCCGTTTCCGCGCCGACTACCTGAGCGAGCGGGTGGTGCGCGCCGAGATCGCGGCGATGAGCGTGCTGGCCGCCCCCGACGGCATGGTCTCGCCCGAGCTGCAGGCCCAGCTTCTGGACAAGACCGAGGCGTTCAACATCGTGCTGCGCCAGGCGGACGCGCGCACCCTGATCCTGTCGCGCGGCGACGTGGCCGAGGTGGCGGCCACCTTCGACCTGCGCATGGCCGGCGTGGTCGACCTGATCGCCGACGCCCTCGCGCGGATGGCGGGGAGCGACGGCGAGATCGTCCGGGTGATCGGCCCGGTCACCGCCCTCGAGGCCGAGGCCATCGAGATCACGCTCGACAGCGGCCCGCTCAGGGAGGCGATGCTCGACTATGGCTGGCGTATCTTCCGGCTCTCGCTGCTGATCTCGCTGGTCACGGCGGCGATCATCTTCCTCGCCGTGCGCCGCTTCGTGGTCTCGCCGCTGATGCGGGTGATCGGGAACGTCAAGGCGTTCCAGGAGAACCCGGAGGATCCCGAGCGCATCATCGAGCCGACCAGCCGGCTGGGCGAGGTCGCCGAGGCCGAGCAGGCGCTAGCCGCGATGCAGCGCGACGTGCTGGGGGCGCTGCGTGAGCGGGCGCGGCTGGCCTCGCTGGGCGAGGCGCTGGCCAAGGTCAGCCACGACCTGCGCAACATGCTGTCGACCGGGCACCTTATGGCCGACCGGCTGGAGACCAGCCGCGACCCGCTGGTGGCGCGCACCGTGCCCAAGCTGATCGCCTCGCTCGACCGGGCGATCAGCCTGTGCCAGCGCACGCTCGACTACGGCCGGGCCGAGGAGGCGCCGCCGGTGCTGCGCCAGGTGCGCCTGCGCGCGCTGGCCGAGGAGGCGGTCGAGGGCTTGGGCCTCGGGAGCGACGACGCGACCGTGCGCTGCCGCGTCGAGATCCCCGAGGCCCGGACGGTGCTGGCGGACCCGGAGCATCTCTACCGCATCCTCGCCAACCTGATGCGCAACGCCACCGAGGCGATCGCGGCGGCCGGCGGGCCCGGCGAGATCGTGGTCACGCTCGACGAGGACGGCGCGGACCACGTGATCCGGGTGCGCGACAGCGGCCCCGGCCTGCCGGCGAAGGCGATGGAGAACCTGTTCAAGCCGTTCCGCGGCGCCGCGCGTCGCGGCGGGGCTGGGCTTGGCCTGGCGATCGCCAACGAGCTCGCGCGTGCGCATGGCGGCCGGCTCGAGCTGATCTCGAGCACCACCGCCGGCACCGAGTTCGCCATCCGCCTGCCGATGGCGCCTGGCGGCGCGAGCTGATCCCGGCGCGCGGGGAATCCGCCCTTGCAATGGGCAGGCACCGCCGTTAGATAGCGGTCGCACTCCGCGCCGGCGCCACGCCGGCCCGCGCGCCTGCACCGGTAGCTCAGCTGGATAGAGCACCAGACTACGAATCTGGGGGTCAGGGGTTCGAATCCTCTCCGGTGCGCCACACACCTTCTTGAACAGTTTCTCCGCGGTCGGTGGTGGCGGGAATTTCCCGTTGTTTCCAAAGGTTATAGCCGCTGGGCTGGGGACTGCCTCGGCGGCTCAGGAGCCCGAAGCAGCGTTCTCCGGGTCGATATTCTCCGGACCTTGTGACTTGGTCAATTCAGTACCAAGTCTCTAAGCTGCTGAACTCAAGTGGCTTTTTGGGCCACTGACCTGGTGACCTTTGGGCCGTGGCTTGGTGCCTGAGACGCACTGGGATCGAACGAGGGAGCCGAGAAGAGGATCGACATTACTATCGGGCCGAGGCGATCGTAATGCATCAGCCCTCCACCAGCCGAAAGTATGGAAGATCCGCGATCACCACGCCCTCGCGCGCCCCATGATTGCACTTATAGAGAGAATGCAGGTTGGGCATCGCGACCACCTCTTCCGACAACCTGGTCGTGTCGCCAGTAAAGCCGAGTCGAGTGAGCTCTCGCGGGGTCACATCCGGAACCTTATGGATCGACCAAGTCGAGAGCGGCTGCGCCCAGTTCACGCCTCCGAGCGTGAAATGCGAAAGGAACTG
>DATKCQ010000075.1:0-12863 GCA_035513135.1 Thermohalobaculum sp. | reverse complement strand
GGGCGGAGACATGGAAGCCTTAGACCTCCTCATGATCGGGTTCGGCGCGCTGATGGAGCCGTCGCGCCTGGGCTTCATGATGATCGGCGTGATCCTGGGCCTGCTGGTCGGCGTGATCCCGGGCGTCGGCGGCACCACCGGCGTCGCCATCCTGCTGCCGGTGACCGTCTACTTCGACCCGATCTCGGCCCTGGTCATGCTGGCCGGGATCTACTGGGGGGCGATGTATGGCGGCCTGATCACCTCGATCCTGTTCGCCGTGCCGGGCAACCCGTGGTCGGTGGCGGTGATGTTCGACGGAAGGCCGCTGGCCAAGCAGGGCAAGGCGGGGCTCGCCATGTCGGCGGGCTTCTGGGTCTCCTTCGTCGGCGCCCTGATCGCCTCGATCCTGTTCACCTTCTTCGCCGTGCCCTTCGCCGAAATGGCGCTGCGCTTCGGCCCGCCCGAGATGTTCGCCGTGCTGATGATCGCCTTCGGCACCTTCATCGGGCTCGGCGGCAACCCGCACAAGGCGCTGATCATGATCGCCGCGGGGTTCCTGCTCTCGACCGTCGGCCTCGACGTCGTCACCGGCCAGCCGCGGCTGACCTTCGACAGCATCGAGATGATGCGCGGCTTCCACTTCGTGCCCGTCACCATCGGTCTTTTCGGCATCGGCGAGGTGCTGGCCAACGCCGCCGAGCGCTACAAGGTGCAGATCGAGGAGGCGACGCGCGCCGCCAAGCTGGGCATGCACGATATCGTCGCCGGCGCCCGGGCCGTGTGGGACAACAAGATCCTCGCCGTCTGCTCGGCGCTGCTCGGCTTCATCACCGGGCTGCTGCCCGGCGCCGGGGCGACGCCGGCCTCGTTCATGGCCTACGGGGTCGCGCAGAAGTTCTCGCGCCACCCCGAGCGCTTCGGCAAGGGCGCCATCGAGGGCGTGATCGCGCCCGAGGCCGCCAACAACGCCGCCGGCACCGGCGCCATCCTGCCGATGCTGGTGCTCGGCATCCCCGGCTCGCCCACCGCGGCGATCCTGATGGCCGGCGTGTTCATGTGGGGCTTCATCCCCGGGCCGCGGCTGTTCACCGAGGAGCCCGAATTCGTCTGGGCGTTCATCGCCAGCCTCTACCTGGCGAATATCGGCGCGCTGCTCATCTGCCTGTTCGCCACGCCGCTCTTGGCCCTGATGCTGCGCACGCCCTACGCCATCCTGGCGCCGATCATCGTCATCCTGTCGCTGGTCGGGTCCTACGCCATCCAGAACGCCATGATGGATGTCTGGCTGGCGCTGATCTTCGGCGTCATCGGCTTCATCCTGCGCCGGCTCGACTATCCGCTGGCGCCGCTGGTGGTGGCGCTGGTGCTCGGGGCCTCGACCGAGGAGGCGCTGCGCCAGAGCCTGATCATGAGCGACGGCTCGATGCTGGTGTTCTTCCAGCGCCCGCTGTCGGCGCCGATCATCATCGCGGCGCTGGTGCTGTTCATGCTGCCGCTGATCCAGATCGTCTGGCGGCGCCTGCGCCCGCGCAGGCAGGACACGAAGGGCTGAGCCCGGCACCTGCCGGGACCGAAGCGAGGGAGAGGCGCCCGCGCCGCGCCGCCGGCTCAGGGCGTCAGCAGGATCTTGCCGCGCAGCCCGCCGGCCTCCATCCGCGCGTGCGCCTTGGCCGCCTCGGCCAGCGGCAGCACGGTGTCGGTGACGGCCCTGAGCCGGCCCTCGGCGAACAGCGGCCAGACGCGTTCCTCGAGATCGGCGGCGACCGCGGCCTTGAATTCGTCGGGGCGCGGCCTGAGCGTCGAGCCGGTGACGGTGAGCCGCTTGAGCATGATCGGCAGCAGGTCGATCTCGACCTTCGAGCCCTTGCGGAAGGCGAGCTGCACGATGCGGCAGTCCGGGCCGGCGGCATGGAAGTTGCGCGCCACGTAGTCGCCGCCCATGAAGTCGAGGATCAGCCGCGCCCCGCCGGCCTCGCGCACCACCTCGACGAAGTCCTCCTCGCGGTAATCGATGGCGCGCTCGGCGCCCAGGCCCTCGCAGAAGGCGCGTGCCTCGGCCGAGCCGGCGGTGGTGAAGACGCGCAGGCCCAGCGCCGCGCCGAGCTGCACCGCGGTCGAGCCGATGCCCCCCGCCCCGCCATGCACCAGGAAGATGGCGCCCTCGGGCACCGCGTGGCGAAGGAAGAAGTTGCTCCACACCGTGAAGTAGGTCTCGCACAGCCCGCCGGCGTCGATCAGCTGCACCCCGTCGGGCACCGGCAGCACGTGCCCGGCCTCGACCACGACGTACTCGGCATAGCCGCCGCCCTTGGTCAGCGCGCAGACCCGGTCGCCCTCGCGCCAGCGCGTCACGCCCTCGCCCAGCGCGGCGATCTCGCCCGAGACCTCGAGCCCGGGCAGGTCCGAGGCGCCCGGCGGCGGGTTGTATTTCCCCTGCCGCTGCATCAGGTCGGGGCCGTTCACGCCGGCCGCGGCGATGCGGATCAGCACCTGGCCGGGGCCGGGCTCAGGCGTCGGCCGCTTCGCCGGGGCCAGCGCCTCGGGGCCGCCGGGCGCGGCGATCTCGATCACGGTCATCTCGGGCATCGCGGGCTCCTCTTGCTTTGAAATCCGGCCGCGTTCCGGTTTAATGCCGGGCCGGGCAAGGTGCAATCGCGGCCCGGCCCGCCAGCGATGACGCCGCCAGAGCAGGAGCCCGCACGGAGGCCGCCGATGACCGATCTTCCCCACCTCAGCCCGCTGCCCGGCTACCTGCTCGAGCGCTACCGCGCCTGGCACAAGCTGCGTTTCGCGGAAAACCGCGCCTGGTACGCCCGGCTCGCCAGCGAGGGCCAGCGCCCGCGCGCCATGATGATCGCGTGCTGCGACAGCCGCATCAACATCAACGAGATCTTCGGCGCCGAGCCGGGCGACCTGTTCGTGGTCCGCAACGTCGCCAACCTGGTGCCGCCCTACAGCCCCGACCACCAGCACCACGGCACCTCGGCCGCGGTGGAGTTCGCGGTGGGCGCGCTGAAGGTGGCGCATATCGTGGTGGTCGGCCACTCGAACTGCGGCGGCGTCGCCGCCTGCCACGACATGTGCGCGGGGCTGGCGCCCGAGCTCGAGGAGCGCTCGAGCTTCATCGGCCGCTGGATGGACATCCTGCGCCCGGGCTACGAGCGGGTGGCGGCCGGCGTGCCCGAGGCGGCGCGCCAGTCGGCGCTCGAGCGCGAGGCGGTGCTGGTCTCGCTCAGGAACCTCGCGACCTTCCCCTTCGTCGCCCGCGCGGTGGAGTCGGGCATGCTCACCCTGCACGGCGCCTTCGTCGACATCGGCACCGGCGCGCTGAAGGTGCACGGCGAGGCGGGATTCGCCCCCGTCTGAGCCCGCCACCCCGCCTGTCAACACACAGGATCGTGAGCCCGGGTGAGCGACCGGTTTACAAGCGAACCCGTCTGCCCGCACAATGTCCGCCGCGAGGGGCTTCACCAAGCCAGCTTTGCCAGGGAGAAAACCACCATGACCATTGGCACTTGGAAGCCGTTGTGCGCGGCGGCTCTCGTTTCGGCGATCATGCTTCCGCCCACCGCCGCCCTGACCCAGGACGACCCCGGCGAGAAGGCGATCAAGGCGCGCCAGGGCTTCATGCAGATCGTGGCCTGGGAGGCCGGGCCGCTGTTCGGCATGGCCAAGGGCGACGTCGAATACGACGCCGAGCAGGCCGCGGCCAACGCCGAGAACCTCGATGCGCTGCTCCAGTACAACGTCGGCCGGCTGTTCACCCCCGGGACCTCGAAATCCGACCATCCCGGCAAGACCCGGGCGCTCGCCGCCATCTGGGAGGACATGGAGGGCTTCGCTTCCGCCTACGGGCAGCTGCGGGAGCGCGTCGCCGTGGTCGCCGAGGAGGCCGGCAAGGGCAAGGACGCGCTCACCGCGGCGGTGAGCGAGATGGGCAAGGCCTGCGGCAACTGTCACGACGACAACCGGGCGAAGGAGTTCTGACGAGCGCGGGCCGGCCGCTCGGACAGGCGTGGTGCGCCGGCTCCCGGAGGCCGGGCCATGCGCCGCCTGCTGATCGCCGCCGCCCTGGTCCTCGCGGCCGGGGCGGGCGGCTTGTGGCTGCTCAGCGGGCCGCGCGCCATGAGCGCGGCCGACCTGCCCGACCACGCGCCCGACCCCGGGCACGGCCGCTACGTCTTCCACGCCGCGGGCTGCAACTCCTGCCACGCCGCGCCCGAGGCGAAGGGCGAGGCGAAGCGCCGCCTCGGCGGCGGGCTGGCGCTGGAGACGCCGTTCGGCACCTTCGTTGCCCCGAACGTCTCGCCGCACCCCGAGGACGGCATCGGCGGCTGGAGCGAGCTCGACTTCGTCAACGCCGTGATGCGCGGCGTGGCGCCCGGCGGCAGCCACTACTACCCGGCCTTCCCCTATCTCTCCTACCAGCGCATGCGCATCGAGGACGTGCTCGACCTCAAGGCCTACATGGACACCCTGCCGGCCGTCGCGGGCCGGGCGCCGGGGCACGCGCTGCCCCTGCCGCTGCGCCTGCGCCGCGGGCTGGGGCTGTGGAAGCGCCTCTACATGGACCATGCGCCCTTCCGGCCCGACCCGGACGCCTCCGACCAGCTCAACCGCGGCGCCTACCTGGTGACCGGGCCGGGCCATTGCGGCGAGTGCCACACGCCGCGCACGCTGCTCGGCGCGCCGGACGCGGAGCGCGCCTTCTCGGGCGGCCCGGCGCCCGAGGGCGAGGGCACCATCCCCAACATCACGCCGCACCCGGACGGCATCGGCGACTGGTCGGTGGACGACATCGAGGCGGCGCTCAGGACCGGGCTGCTGCCCGATTTCGACACGTTCGGCGGCGACATGGTGCCGGTGCAGGAGAACATGGCCGAGCTGACCGAGGCCGACCGCGAGGCGATCGCCGTCTACCTCAAGGCGCTGCCGCCCCGCCCGAGCTGGTGGAAGGAGTGACGCCCGCGGATCCCTCCCGGCGACTCCATCGATGCCCGGTCAAGCCGGGGCACGACGTCGCCGGAGTGCAGCGCGCGGCCCCCGCTCAGCCCTTGCGCAGGCAGCGCCGGCCCAGCAGTTCGGCGATCTGCACGGCGTTGAGCGCCGCGCCCTTCCTGAGATTGTCGGAGACCACCCAGAGGGCGAGGCCGTTCTCCACCGTCGGGTCCTCGCGGATGCGGCTGACATAGGTGGCATACTCGCCGACGCACTCGACCGGGGTGACGTAGCCGCCCGCCTCGCGCCGGTCGACCACGACGATGCCGGGCGCCTCGCGCAGGATCTCGCGCGCCTCCTCGGCCGAGAGCGGCTCCTCGAGCTCGAGGTTGAGCGCCTCGGCGTGGCCGACGAACACCGGCACGCGCACGCAGGTGGCGTGCACCCTGATGGCCTTGTCGAGGATCTTCTTGGTCTCCGCCACCATCTTCCACTCCTCGCGCGTCGAGCCGTCGTCGAGGAACACGTCAATGTGCGGGATGACGTTGAAGGCGATCTGCTTGGGGAACCTGCGCGGCTCGACCTCCTGGCCGGGCACGTAGATGCCCTTGGTCTGCAGCCACAGCTCGTCCATCGCCGCCTTGCCGGCGCCCGAGACCGACTGGTAGGTGGCCGCCACCACGCGCCGGATGCGGGCGCGGTCATGGATCGGCTTGAGCGCCACCACCATCTGCGCCGTCGAGCAGTTCGGGTTGGCGATGATGTTGCGCCGGGCGTAGCCCTCGACCGCGTCGGGGTTCACCTCCGGCACGACCAGCGGCACGTCCGCGTCGTAGCGGTAGAGCGAGGAGTTGTCGATCACCACCGCGCCGGCCTTCGCCGCCCTCGGCGCGTAGACCTTCGTCGGCTCCGAGCCGATGGCGAACAGCGCGATGTCGGTGCCCTTGAAGTCGAACGTGTCGAGGTCCCTGGTCTTCAGGATCTCGTCGCCGTAGCTGACCTCGCTGCCCAGCGAGCGGCGCGAGGCGAGCGCGATGACCTCGTCGGCCGGGAACTCCCGCTCGGCGAGGATGTTCAGCATCTCGCGGCCCACGTTCCCGGTGGCGCCGACCACGGCGACTCGATAGCCCATTGGATCGATCCTCGTTCAGGCGCGGCTTCACGCGGGCGCGGTTTAGCCGGATTCGGGGCCGAGGGGAATAGGCTCCCCCCGGGTCCCGACCGCGGCGGCGCAAGCCTCCCACCTGCCCCGGGAGAGGGCGCCCCCCCGGTCAGCCCTCGTAGGTCAGCCGCGCCGCGCCGGCGTCGAGCGGGCCCTGCGCCCGGTCGAGCCGCAGATGCGCCAGCCCGCGCCCGTCGGCCTGGGTGAACAGCGTCCCGGCCGGCCTGCCCCCGGCGGTGACCGGCGTGCCGGGCGGCGCGCGGCCCTCGACGCGGACCTGCACCAGGCGGCGCCGCAGCTCGGTCTTGTGCTTCATGCGGGCGGTGACCTCCTGGCCGACGAAGCAGCCCTTCTTCAGATCGACGCCGTTCAGCGCCTCGAAGTTGGCCTCGAGGATGAAGGTCTGCTCGGGCACCAGCTCGACGCCCGACTCGGGCACCAGGTGGGCGACGCGCAGCGCCTGCCAGGCGGCGGGCGAGGCCTGCGCCGCCCCCGCGGCGGCGAGCGCGGCGGCCGGGTCGGCCGCGTAGAGCCGCCAGCCGAGCGCCGGGTTGCGCGGGTCGGGCACCACGATGGCGTCCCCGGCCGCGGCGGGTGCGCCGCCCCAGGCGAGCGCCACGCCGAGCCCGGCCGCGCCGCCGATGCGCGCGTCGCGGCGCAGGCAGTACATCTTCAGGCGTTGCCCCAGCGCCTCGGCGCGGGCGGCGGGCGTGTCGACCAGCACGGCGCCGTCGGCGGCCTCGACCAGCAGGAAATCGAACAGGTACTTGCCCTGCGGCGTCAGCAGCGCGGCATAGACCGCGCGGCCCGGCGCCAGCCGGCCGATGTCGTTGGTGACGGTGTTCTGCAACACGGCACGCACCTCCGCGCCCTCCATGCGCAGCACGGCGCGCTCGTGATCGACGAAGCCTTGCAGTCCGGTCATGTCCGCCTTTCGTTGCCGCCTCCGACCAATATAGGGATCGCGCGGCGGGCGTCACGCCGTTATAAGGCGGCGGTCCATTGACGGGTTGACGCCCATGACCCTGCCAAGCGCCGCCGAACGCGCCGAGGGGCGCGCCTCGCTCGCCTTCCTGGTGTTCCTGGCGCTGATGATTTCGGTCGTGGCAATGACCATCGACGCGGTGCTGCCCGCGCTCGACGCCATCGACGCCGAGCTCGGCTTCGCCGATCCGAACGACCGCCAGCTCGTCATCATCATGGTGTTCATCGGCATGGGACTGTCGCAGCCGGTGTTCGGGCCGCTGGCCGACAGCATCGGGCGCAAGCGCACGGCGATGCTGGGCTGGGGGGTGTTCATCGCCGGCACGCTCATGGGCATGCTGGCCGAGACGCCGCTCGAAATGCTGGCGGGCCGCTTCCTGCAGGGCTTGGGCGCCGGGGGGCCGCGGATCGTCGCCATCGCCGTGGTGCGCGACCTCTACGCGGGCCGGCCGATGGCGCGCGTGCTCTCGCTGGTCATCACCATCTTCATGCTGGTGCCGATGTTTGCCCCGCTGATCGGCCAGCGGGTCGAGATGCTGGGCGGCTGGCGGGCGATCTTCGGGCTCTACCTGGCGCTGGCGCTGGTCTCGGGCGGCTGGTATCTCGTGGGCGTGCCGGAGACGCTTGACCCGACCGCCCGGCGGGCGCTGTCGCCGCGGCCCGTGATCGCGGCCTTCATCGAGGTGCTGTGGACCCGCTCGACCATGCTCTACACCTTCGCGGCGATGCTGGTGTTCGGCGCCTTCGTGGTCTATCTCGCCACCGCGCAGCAGGTGCTTGAGGAGGGCTATGATCTCGGGCCGCTTTTCCCCTATGCCTTCGGCGCGCTGGCCTTCGCCTTCGCGCTGGCCGCCATCGGCAACGGCCGGCTGGTGATGCGCGTGGGCATGCGGCCGCTGGCGCGGGCGGCGCTCGTGCAGATGACCGCGGTGGGCGGGGTCGCGGCGCTGATCACGGCGGGCGACGGGCTGCCGCCGCTGTGGCTGTTCATGGTGCTGATGTCGCTGATCTTCTTCTCGGTGGCGGTGCTGTTTCCCAACCTCAACGCGCTGGCGCTCGAGCCGCTCGGCCACATCGCCGGGACGGCGGCCTCGGTGGTCAACACCGTGACGATGCTCGGCGCGGTGCCGGTCGGCTACGTGATCGCGCGGTCCTATGACGGCTCGGTCGGGCCGCTGTTCCTCGGCTTCGCGGTGCTGGGCGCGGGGGCGCTGGCGCTCGTCATGCTCGCCGATCGCGCGCGCGCGGCGACCTGAGGGGGCGGCGGTGCGCGCGCCGGTCTCGGTGGTGATCCCGACGCTCGGGGCGGCCGGGCGGCTCGGCGCTTGCGTCGAGGCGCTGGGCGAGGGGCTGATGAGCGGCCTGGTGCGCGAGCTGGTGATCGCCGATGGCGGCTCGGCGGACGGCATCGAGGCGGTGGCCGGGGCGCTCGGGGCGCGGCTGGTCACGGCGCCGCGCGGGCGCGGCGCGCAGCTCGCCGCCGGGGCGCGGGCGGCCGAGGGCGCGTGGCTCCTGTTCCTGCACGCCGACACGGTGCTGGCGCCGGGCTGGGCCGCGGCGGTGCAGGCCCACATCGCCGCGCGGCCGGAGCGGGCGGGGTATTTCGCGCTGCGCTTCGACCGGACGGGCCCGATGCCGCGGATCGTCGCGGGCTGGGCCAACCTGCGCTCGGCGCTCGGTCTGCCCTATGGCGACCAGGGCCTGCTGGTCAGCCGCGAGGTCTACGGCGCCACGGGCGGCCATCCGGAGATCCCGCTGATGGAGGACGTGGCGCTCGCCCGCCGGCTGGGGCGGCGGCGCCTGGCCCGGCTCGACGGCGCGGCCGTCACCTCGGCCGCGCGCTATGCCGCCGAGGGCTGGATCCGGCGCGGCGCGCGCAACCTCTCGACGCTGGCGCTCTACCTCACCGGCGTCGCCCCGGAGCGGCTGGTGCGGCACTACGAGCGCGGCGGCTGAGGGGCGCCGGGCCGGTGCAGCGCACGCTCGTCATCTTCCTCAAGGAGCCGCAGCCGGGGCGGGTCAAGACCCGGCTGGCGCGCGGGCTGGGCACGGTCGGCGCGGCGTGGTGGTTCCGCCACCAGGCGGCGCGGCTGATCCGGCGGCTGGCGCGCGACCGGCGCTGGCGCACGGTGCTGGCGGTGACGCCGGACCGCGCGGGCCTGGCAAGCCGGGTCTGGCCGGGCCAGCTCGCCCGCTGGCCGCAGGGGCCGGGCGACCTCGGCGCGCGCATGGCCCGGGCGCTTGCCGCCATGCCGCCGGGGCCGGTGCTGATCGTCGGGGCCGACATCCCCGGCCTGTGCGCGGCGCATGTGGCCGAGGGCTTCCGCCTGCTCGGCCGGCACGCGGCGGTGCTCGGGCCCGCGCCCGACGGCGGCTACTGGATGGTGGGGCTCAGGCGCGGCGCCCGGGCGGCGCCGGCGGGCCTGCTTGGCGGCGTGCGCTGGTCCTCGCCCCATGCGCTCGCCGACACGGTGGCCTCGCTTGCCCCGCTCGACGTGGGGTTCGGCCCCACGCTCGCCGACGTGGACGCGGCGGCCGACCTCGGCGCCGCCTACTCCTGACCGATGCGCATGCTGTCGGCGCCGGTCTCGGCCAGCGCGTGCACCAGCTCGGTGACGCACTCCGCGGGCGCCGTGCCGAAATCCACGGTCAGCGCCCAGCCGTCCGGCACCCGGCGCGGGCCGTCGATGCTGTGCACGGCGCCGAGCAGCTCGGGCGCCAGCTCGGTGTGCCGGGTCTGGAACCACTCGAGGAACCAGCGGCGCAGCGGCGTCCAGTTCGGCTGCTCCTGCGCCGAGACCAGCATGACCTCGGCCGCCTCCCAGCGGAACGGCTGGATCTCGGCGGAGAAACCCTCCGCCGTGCGCACCACCGCGGCGTTGCCGGGCGTGCCGGGGCGGCTCTCGATGCGGCAGAAGAGGGTGCGCCCGCCCTCGGCCAGCGACAGGTCGGCGCGGCGCGGCAGCTTCAGCGGCCCGCTGCGGATGATCTGACCCGCGGCATTGCGCCGCTCGGGCTCGGGCTCCACCTCGGCGCCCGCGTCGAGCGCGCGCGCCATCGCCTCGAGGATCGCGGCGACCGAGCGGTCGCGCGGGTCCTCGACAAGGCGCGCCAGGATGAGGTGGGGCGTGGGCATCGTCGCGTCGCTTGCTCTCCCGTGTTTGCTCTCCCGACAGGATGGCACGTTTTGGCCCGCATGCCAGCGGAAAGCTGTCAGGCGATCTCGAAGATCGCCTCGACCTCGACCATGGCGCCACGCGGCAGGGCGGCGCAGCCCACCGCCGAGCGGGCGTGCCGCCCGGCCTCGCCGAACACCAGGCCGAGCAGCGACGAGGCGCCGTTCACCACCTGCGGCTGCTGCTCGAAGCCGCCGTCGCAGTTGACGAAGCCGGTCAGCTTGACCACGCGCACCACCCGGTCGAGGTCGCCGGTGGCCGCCTTGACCTGCGCGATCAGGTTCACCGCGCAGATGCGCGCCGCCTCCACCGCCTCGGCCAGCTTGGTGTCCGGCGCCGGGGCGCCCTCGACATGGTCCGCGGCGGTGAGCTGGCCGGTGACCACCCGGTCGCCGCCGATCGGCAGCTGGCCCGAGACGTAGAGCATGCTGCCCGCCTGCACCCAGGGCACGTAGTCGGCCAGCGGCGCCACCGGCGCCGGCAGCGCGATGCCCAGCTCCTCGAGCCGCGCCTCGATGCGTCCGCCCATGATTCGCTCCTCCGCTCGCGTTTCCGTGTCCGGTCGCAGTATCGCGGCTGGCCGGGCGCACCGCAAAACCGAAATGCCGCCGCCGGGCGGTTTCGCCGCAGCGGTCTTGCATGGCCGGGCATCTCTCGCCAAACTGCCGGACCGGGAAAATATCGCGCCGCGCAAGGCGTTCGACCGACCGCGGTCGGCCCGGTGCCCGGCCGAAGCCAGCGCTGACTGGGAGGACAGCATGAGCGAAGTTCACATTCACCCCGTGCCCGAGCACGTGAAGGCGCGCGCCCTGGTCGACAGGAAGAAGTACCAGGAGATGTACCGCGCCTCGATCGAGGACCCGGAGGGCTTCTGGCGCGAGCACGGGAAGCGGATCGACTGGATCAAGCCCTACGCGAAGGTGAAGAACACCTCCTTCGCCTTCGAGAACGTGTCGATCAAGTGGTTCGAGGACGGTACGCTCAACGTCGCCGCCAACTGCATCGACCGCCACCTGGAGAAGCGCGGCGACAAGACCGCGATCATCTGGGAGCCCGACGACCCGAACGCCGAGGCGAGGCACATCAGCTACCGCGAACTGCACGCGGAGGTCTGCCGCTTCGCCAACGTGCTGAAGAAGCTCGGCATCGAGAAGGGCGACCGGGTGGTCATCTACATGCCGATGATCCCCGAGACGGCCTATGCCATGCTGGCCTGCGCCCGCATCGGGGCGATCCACTCGGTGGTGTTCGGCGGGTTCAGCGCCGACTCGCTGGCCGACCGGGTCATCGACTCGGGCGCCAGGCTGGTGATCACTGCCGACGAGGCGCCGCGCGGCGGGCGCAACACGCCGCTCAAGGCCAATGCCGACAAGGCGCTAGCGCGCTGCGACGACGGGTGCAGGCTGCTCGTGGTGCGCCGCACCGGCGGCAAGATCGACTGGAACCCCGAGCGCGACGTCTGGCTGCACGAGGCGGAGGAGGGCGTCGCGGCCGACTGCGAGCCCGCGGAGATGGGGGCGGAGGACCCGCTGTTCATCCTCTACACCTCGGGCTCGACCGGCAAGCCCAAGGGGGTGCTACACACCTCGGGCGGCTATATCGCCTATGCCGCGATGACCCACCAGTATGTCTTCGACTACCACGAGGACGACATCTACTGGTGCACGGCCGATGTCGGCTGGGTCACCGGGCACAGCTACATCATCTACGGCCCGCTGGCGAACGGCGCCACCACGCTGATGTTCGAGGGCGTGCCGACCTGGCCCGACGCCTCGCGCTTCTGGCAGGTCTGCGACAAGCACGAGGTGAGCATCTTCTACACCGCCCCCACCGCGATCCGCGCCCTGATGGGCAAGGGCGAGGACTGGGTGAGCAAGTGCAGCCTCGCCAGCCTGCGCATCCTCGGCACGGTCGGCGAGCCGATCAACCCCGAGGCCTGGGAGTGGTACTACCGCGTGGTCGGCAAGGAGCGCTGCCCGATCGTCGATACCTGGTGGCAGACCGAGACGGGGGGAATCATGATAACCCCGCTGCCCGGCGCCATCGACCTCAAGGCGGGCTCGGCGACGCTGCCCTTCTTCGGCGTGCAGCCCGCCGTGCTCGAGCCGCAGACCGGCGAGGAGATCAAGGAGACCGAGTGCGCGGGCGTGCTCGCCATCAAGGACTCCTGGCCCGGCCAGATGCGCACGGTCTATGGCGACCAAAAGCGCTTCGTCGAGACCTACTTCACCCAGTACAAGGGCTACTACTTCACCGGCGACGGCTGCCGGCGCGACGCGGACGGCTATTACTGGATCACCGGGCGGGTGGACGACGTGCTGAACGTCTCGGGCCACCGGCTCGGCACGGCCGAGGTCGAATCGGCGCTGGTCGCCCACCCCAAGGTGGCCGAGGCGGCGGTGGTCGGCTACCCCCACGACGTCAAGGGACAGGGCATCTACTGCTACGTCACGCTGATGGAGGGCGAGGAGTATACGGACGCCCTGCGCGACGAGCTGCGCAAGTGGGTCAGGAACGAGATCGGCCCGATCGCCTCGCCCGACCTGATCCAGTGGGCGCCGGGGCTGCCCAAGACCCGCTCGGGCAAGATCATGCGCCGCATCCTGCGCAAGATCGCCGAG
>DATKCQ010000074.1:0-2066 GCA_035513135.1 Thermohalobaculum sp. | reverse complement strand
TCGGTTGTGCCGCCAGGGCTGGCGGCCGGGCCGATCATGCGCTCTCATGTCTGCGGCGGTCGGGAGACGCCCGCGCTTCCGCCTTTCGGCGGGGCCGGTTAGTGTCCCCCAGAGCCTCTCGATACTGCCTCTGGTTCGATTCTTGCCGTTTTGTCTTTGCCTCGCGCAAAAATGATAAGGGCGGCAGCCTCGTTTAGCAATTGTTCCGTGCCGCCGGCGTGCATTTTTATTGTCCGAATGCGGCGAATGCGCCACGGCGGCGCGGCGGGGGAGGCCCTGCGAACGCTCGCCGCTAGCCGGCCTGCGACGGGTCGCGGCGCCAGGCGTGCCAGGCCTTGGCCAGCCGGGGAAGCTGGGCGCGCTTCAGCGCGCGGCGGGTGTGATCGGGGTCGCCAGGGTCGCCAGGGTCGCCAGGGTCGCCGGCGAATCCGGGATCGCCGGGACGGTCCGAATCGGTCTGGCGCATGGCGGCATCGAGCACGTCCGGCGCCTCGCCGAACAGCTCCCACAGGAAGCCGTCCGGGTGGCGTGCGGCGAGGCCGTGCGCGGCCAGGCTGCGGCGCGGGAAGTCGCGCAGGTTGAAGGTCAGCAAAACCCCGGCGCCGGCGGCGATGGCGGCGGCGAGCACGTGCGCGTCGGCCGGGTCGGGCAGGGCGTGGGCCTGCCCGGCGCCGGGCGCGGGCGTCACCGCGGCGGCGGGGAAGCGCGCCTCGATGCGGGCGATCGCCCCTTCCACCCGGTCCTCGGCCTCGAGGCCGCCCTGGCGGGCCGCGGCGATCCGCCACTCGGCCAGCACGCGGGGCGACCAGCGCGGGGCGATGAGGCCGGCGGCCGCGGCGCCAAGCACGAGCGCGCGGACCAGCGGCGGGTAGAGCACGCAGGCGTCGAGGAAGACGATTCGCTCAGCCATCGAGGCGGTAGAACAGCGCCTTGAGATAGCTGGTCTCGGGCAGCGCCACATGGCTGGGGTGGTCGGGCCCGGCGCGGCCCGAGCGGACCAGCGCGGCGCCCCGCCCGGCCCGGGCGATGCCGCGGGCGTTGGCGCGGTGGAACTCCTCGGGGTCCACCGCGTGCGAGCACGAGCACAGCGCCAGCCAGCCGCCGGGCGCGACCAGGGGCGCGGCGAGGCGGGCCACCCGCTCGTAGGCGCGCAGGCCGGCCGCGAGCGCCGCCTTGTGCGGCGCGAAGGCGGGCGGGTCGCAGATTACCAGGTCGAAGCGCGCGCCCTCGCCGGCCAGCGCGCGCAGGGCGTCGAAGGCGTCGGCGCGCCGGGTGGCGAAGCCCCCGGCCAGCCCGCTCAGCCGGGCGCCCTCCTCGGCCAGCGCCAGCGCCGGGGCCGAGCTGTCGATGGCGAGCGCGCGCTCGGCGCCGGCCGCCAGCGCCGCCAGCGAAAACCCGCCGGCATGGGCAAAGACGTCGAGCACGCGCGCGCCCCCCGCCAGCCGCGCGGCGAAGGCGTGGTTCGGGCGCTGGTCGTAGAACAGGCCGGTCTTCTGGCCCTGCGTCACGTCGGCGAGGTAGACGGCGCCGTTCATCTCGACCCGGATCGGGCCGTCGACGCCGCCGCGGGTGACGGTGTGGTAGGTCTCGAGCCCCTCGAGCTGGCGCACCCGCGAGGTGGCGTTGACCACCAGGTTGCGCGCCCCGGTCACCTCGATCAGCGCGTCCGAGAGCGGCGCCAGCAGCCGCTCGGCCCAGGCGGCGTTGGGCTGGAGCACCAGCGTGTCGCCGTAGCGGTCGGCGATGATCGCGGGCAGGCCGTCGCCCTCGGCGTGCACCAGCCGGTAGAACGGCGCCGCGAACAGCCGCGCGCGCAGCGCCAGGGCGCGGCGCAGGCGGGTGGCGAGCCAGGCCGCGTCGATCCGCGCCTCCGGGTCCGCGTCGAGCAGCCGCGCGGCGATGGTGCTCAGCGGGTTGAAGGCCGCGACGCCCAGCGGCCGCTCGCCCTGCACCAGCCGCACCAGCGTGCCCGGCTCGAGCGCCTTGGTCCGCCGGTCCATGGCGATCTCGTCGGCGAAGGCCCAGGGCGCGCCCTCGGCCAGCCGGCGGCCCTTGCCGGGGCGCAG
>DATKCQ010000073.1:0-3390 GCA_035513135.1 Thermohalobaculum sp. | reverse complement strand
GAGAATCAGCGCGGCTCCGGCGAACACCGCGACCTCCAGCGGCTCGTCATAGACCAGCATGCCGACCATCGCGATCACCGGCAGCCGCGCGAAGTCCATCGGCGAGACCACCGAGGCCGGCGCGCAGCGCAGCGCCGAGGTGATGCTCAGATGCGCGGTCAGCCCGCACACGCCGACGATCGCCACCCAGACCAGCGACTCGCGCCGCGGCAGGGCGATGTCGCCGTCGATGCCGGCGCAGACCAGGCCGAACACCACCTGCATGCAGGTCATCCAGAACATGATGGTCCAGACCCCCTCGGTCAGCGACAGCCGCTTGGTCGCCAGCACGTTGCCGGCGAAGCCCACGGCCGCCAGCAGCGCCGCCAGGTGGCCGGGCCCCAGCGGGCTCAGGCCGGGCCGCGCCACGACCAGGATGCCGAGAAAGCCGAGCAGGATGGCGAGCGCCCGGGTGCGCGTCATCGCCTCGCCCAGCACCAGCGGGGCCAGCAGCGCCACCCAGATCGGCGTGGTGAACTCGAAGGCGAAGAGCTGCGCCAGCGGGATCACCGCGACCCCGTAGAACCACAGGTTCTGGCCGGTGAAGTGGAACACGTTGCGCACCACGTGCAGCCGGAACTGGTGGGTGCGCGCCAGCGCCAGCCGCCCGGTCGCGGCCCCGAAGGCGATGACCAGCGCCGCGCCGATCAGCGAGCGGTACATCATCAGCTCGAAGGTATCGAGGTCGGTCGAGACCTCGCGCCCGGCCACCGCCATCAGCGACAGCGAGACGATGGCGCCGATCATCCACAGCGAGGCCCGGGCGGTGTCGGGCCGGCCGGCGGCGGGTCGCGCGCTCGCGCTCACCGGATCCACTCCTGCCGCGCCTCCGGCTCGATGCCGAAGGCGGCGAGGGCCTCCCAGCCGGCCACCTTGGCGAGGTTGTACCACCAGGCGAGCGCCTCGCGCAGGATGCTCCAGGCGCGGTGCGGTTTGCTGTCGTGGTCGAGGCCGGGTGCCGCAACCAGCGCTATGTCGGGCCGTCCGAAATAGCCGGCCAGCCACCGGGCGCGCTCGAGATGGAAGGCGTCAGTCAGGACAGCCAGGCGCTCGAGCCCGCGCGCTTCGGCCAGGGCAAATGCGAACCGCAGGTTCTCGAAGGTCGAGCTTGAGGCGTCCTCGAGCAGCAGGGCCTCGGGCGGCGCGCCGAGCGCGATGGCGTGGTCGCGCATCAGCTCCGCCATGGAGGGGGATGCCGGGTCGGGGCCGCGTCCGCCGGCAAGGACGAGATGGCGCGCCTTGCCCCGCTTCAGCAGGGCGACCGCCGCCGCGACGCGCCGGCGCGACGAGTAGGCGATCACGCTGTCACCGTCGATCCCGGCGCCGAGCACGAGGATCGCGTCAACCGGCGCCGCGAGCCCGCGCCCGTCGCCGTAGCGCTGCATGTTCCGGTCGGACAGATAGATCACCGCAGCCACGGTGACGGCCAGGACGGCGAGCCCCAGACCGGCCGCCCACCTGACCAGCCGCCGGATCACTCCCATTCGATGGTGCCCGGCGGCTTCGAGGTGACGTCGTAGACCACCCGGTTGATGCCGCTCACCTCGTTGATGATGCGGCTGGCGGCGCGGCCGAGGAAGTCGTGGCCGAACGGATAGTAGTCCGCCGTCATGCCGTCGACGGAGGTGACGGCGCGGAGCGCGCAGACGAAATCATAGGTCCGCCCGTCGCCCATCACGCCGACCGTGCGCACCGGCAGCAGCACGGCGAAGGCCTGCCAGATCTCGTCGTAGAGCCCGGCCTTGGCGATCTCGTCGAGGAAGATCGCGTCGGCCCGGCGCAGGATCTCGAGCTTTTCGCGCGTCACCGCGCCGGGGCAGCGCACCGCCAGACCGGGGCCGGGGAAGGGGTGGCGGCCCACGAAGCTCTCGGGCAGGCCGAGCTCGCGCCCCAATGCGCGCACCTCGTCCTTGAACAGCTCGCGCAGCGGCTCGACCAGCTTGAGGTTCATGCGCTCGGGCAGGCCGCCGACATTGTGGTGCGACTTGATGGTGACCGAGGGGCCGCCGCTGACCGACACGGATTCGATGACGTCGGGGTAGAGCGTGCCCTGCGCCAGGAACTCGGCGCCGCCGGCCTCGCCTGCGTGCCGGTCGAACACCTCGATGAACAGCCGTCCGATGATCTTGCGCTTCTGCTCGGGGTCGCTGACGCCGGCGAGCTCGCCGAGGAAAAGCTCCGATTCGTCGGCGTGGATCAGCGCGATGTTGTAGTGGTCGCGGAACAGGCGCACGACTTCCCCGGCCTCGTCGAGCCGCATCAGCCCTGTGTCGACGAAGACGCAGGTGAGCTGCGCCCCGATCGCCTCGTGGATCAGCACCGCCGCGACCGAGGAATCGACCCCGCCCGACAGCCCGCAGATCACCCGGCCGTCGCCCACCTGGGCGCGGATCGCCGCGATGGCCTGCTCCTTGTAGGCGGCCATGGTCCAGTCGCCCGAGAAGCCGGCGATGCGGTGTGTGAAGTTGCGCAGCATCCGCGCGCCGTGCGTGGTGTGGTAGACCTCCGGGTGGAACTGCACGCCGTAGAGCCCGCGCTCCGGGTCGGCGATCACCGCGCAGGGCGCGTTCTGCGACCGTGCAAACACCTCGAACCCCGCCGGCAGCTCGGTGACCCGGTCGCCGTGGCTCATCCAGACCTGCTCGGGGCCGTCGCCGAACAGGCCCTCGAACAGCGGCGCCTCGGCCACCGGCTCGAGCCAGGCGCGGCCGAATTCGCGGTGGTGCCCGCCCTCGACGCGGCCGCCCATCTGCTGGACCATCACCTGCTGGCCGTAGCAGATACCCAGGACCGGCACGCCGGCCTCGAACACCGCCGGGTCGGCGCGCGGGCTGCCGTCCTCGGTGACGCTGGCCGGGCCGCCCGAGAGGATGATCGCGCGTGGCTTCAGCCGGGCGATCAGCCCGGCGTCGGCCTTCTGGAAGGGGTGGATCTCGCAGTAGACGTCGCTCTCGCGCAGGCGCCGGGCGATGAGCTGGGTGACCTGGCTGCCGAAATCGACGACGAGGCAGGTTTCGTGCAGGGCCGGGGCGGTCACGGTGGGAGTTGCGGGGAGGGTCACGGGAGCGGTCACCGGTGCGGTCATCGGGGCCTCGTCGCGGGATCGGGGCCTCTCTATATGGTCTCGGCCGCGTCCTGTCACCTGCATGTCGTAACTGGCCGAGGGATAGCCGAAAAAAACCGGTTTCATGGCTTCGATCGGCGTCATCAACGGGGCCGGTGCCTGTATATAATGGCAAGCGGCCCGCGGCACGGCGGGCCTGCGCATCGGGGCAGGGAAGGCCAGGGCGATGAGCGACACGGCACAGGATCAGCCGTCAGGCGGCGGCCGCCGCGGGCGTGGCGGCGGCG
>DATKCQ010000072.1:0-11229 GCA_035513135.1 Thermohalobaculum sp. | reverse complement strand
GAGGCGGCGCTGCTCGTCGCCGCGCACGGCCACCCCTCGGACCCGCGCGCCGCCGCGTCGGCGCGCGCCGCGGCGCGCCACCTCGCCGCCTCGGGCCTGTTCCGCGAGGTGGCCACGGGCTTCGTCGACGAGGCGCCCTATCTCGTCGAGGCCGCCCGCCTCGCCGCCCCGGCGCTGTGCCTGCCCTACTTCGCGCTCAGCGCCGGCCACGTCGAGACCGACCTGCCGCGGGCGCTGGCCGAGGCCGGCTTCCCCGGCCCGACGCTCGAGCCCATCGGCACCGACCCCGAGGTGCCCGCCCTGATCGCCGCCGCCCTGGCCCGCGCCGCCGCCGGGCAGGCCGCCTGATCGGCGCCGCACCCCGCCCGCGCGCGGATGCCACGCTCACCGCCGGGATCTTGTTGTTTCCGGCCTCCCTGTTGGCACGCATTACGGGAAATTACGATCGCGTACTCGCGCAGGAAGGGATTTCCGCGATTCGGCGCAAGTCGGTCGCGGGCATACGAATTCCTGTTCAGGCCTCCCCGGCGCTCGGGCCGGTCTCGGCCGCGCCCGCAACCTGCCTTCAGGCGTCTGCCTAATGTCTTGAATTGACGAAATTTTCCTGAAAAGGTTCACAATTGGGACGAAAATGCGGCACAACCAAATAGTGTAAGCCTTCTGTTTGCCATATACTTAAGCGAGCAATTCGATTCGAGGATAGAACCGCGCCGCATGGCGCATGCGTGCAAACGGGGGTGGATTTCCCATGTGCTGGCTCGACCGCTTCCGCCGTGACGAGACGGGCTCCGCCACGATCGAGTTCGTGTTGTGGATCCCGATCATCGTCGGCCTGCTCGTCATCGTGATCGATGTGGCTACGCTCTACATCACCCACAGCGAGATGTGGAACGTTGCGCGCGACACGGCGCGGCGCATGGTCACCGGCAACCTGCTGACCGAGCAGGAGGCCGAGCAGTACGCCATCGATGCCATGAGCCTGCGCGACTTTCCCTATGCGGTGCAGGCCAGCTATCCCGCTGACCCGAACGACCCCGGCAGTGTGGTCGAGGTGATCATCGCCTTCAACATGAAGGACATCTCGATCCTCGGCTATGGCTCGCCCCTGACGCTGTTGGGCGCCGACATCATGGCCCGCGTCAGCATGCGCCCCGACCCGCTCGTGCCGTTCGGCGCTGCGCCGGCCCCCGGCCCCGGCCCCGGACCCAGCTGACCTCGCGGCGATGCCGACCGCATGCGACCGTTCCGGTTGTGGGAGTTCGCGATGATAGAGTCCGTCACCATGCCCGGAAATACTGGCAGCGACTTCCGCGGGGCCCGCAAGACTCACGGCGCGCCCCGCGGCGGAGCCGCGCCGCCTCGCCGGCGCGGGGCGCCTTCGACGCAGCATGGATTTGAAGCATGCGCAAATCCCGCAATAGTTCGGATTCCGAACCAAAATCGCACTCTACTTATTGGTGTAAACGATTAGTTTACGATATACTTAAAGCTGAAGATTTGATTCGCGACGTCGTGCGTACCCTGTGATGAGTAAGCCCTGCCGAAGGTTGAGCCGATGCGCTGCATGAGCCGCTTTCTCCGCGACCAGAAGGGCGCCGTGACCGTCGAGTTCACGGTCCTCGTGCCGTTCTTCGTCCTGCTGCTGGTGTTCTTCGCGGACGCCGCGGTGATCTACCTGACGCATTCCGAGATGTACAGCGTGGCGCGCGACGCCGCGAGGCGGATGTCGACCGGCGAGCTCGAGACGATGGACGAGGTCCGGGACTACGCGGCGCAGCACCTGCATCTTGGTCAGCGCACGTACTACGTTTCGGCGGACTTTGGTGCGGAAAAGCGGGTCACCGTCGAAATTCCGGTTGTCGACGCCGCGATCTTCGGGGCCTGGTTCACGCCTTTGCTGGGGAGAAAATTGCAGGCGACCGCGGTGACGCACCGCGAGCCGAAGCTGTGAATGCGTAACGGAGCGCCGCCGGCCAGGGTGGCGCTCCCCTGCTTGAAAGGGAGACTTCGATATGTTGTTCCAACGCGTTTCTCGTTTCATCCGGGATGAGGACGGCAGCTATACGCTCTGGTCGCTCGCCTGGTTCATGCTCTATGTCGGGATCGGCGGTCTCGCGGTCGATGCGACGGACGTCTACCGTCACCAGAACTTCCTGCAGGCGACGGCGGACTCCGCGTCGCTGGCCGGAGTCATGTCGCTCAGCGACCCGGACGAGGCGACCAACTACGCGCTCGCCTTCGCCGAGAACAACATGCGGCGCAACGTCCACGGCACCGTTTTGACCGAGAGCGAGGTGCAACTCGGCTACTGGGATACTGGCGCGCGCAAGTTCTATCCCAATGAGCCCAACAGGAACGCGGTCTATGTCACCACCCGCCGGGGGGAGACGAACCAGAATCCGCTGGGCATGATCATGCTGCGGTTCTTCGGGCTGGTCGGGTTGAACCCGTGGTGGAACGTCAACGCCGAGGCGGTGGCGATCCGGTACTACCCGGACTGCCTGAGGGGCGGCTTCATCGCAGAGGGACAGGTCTGGTTCCAGAACAACAACCACTTCTACAATAACATTTGCGTCCACGGGCAGGTGGGCGGTGTTGGCCACAAGGGCGCCGTTCAGGGCAATACCTATGAATCCGGCGTTGCGATCAGCATGGGACACCCGGATGGCAACCACTTCAGCGGCCAGGCACTGCAGGCGGAGGATCTGCAGGCTGCATTGGCCAATGGCGGAATCAACGAGCTGTGGCCGGCGGAAGCATACGAGGCCGCTGACTACATCGAGATGCTGAGGCAGATGCCGGACACCAGCCATAACACGATGATGACGACCGCGGATGGCAAGTACGAATCATGGGAGTTCATGTACCCCGTCGTTGACGCGGTCCGCGTGCCCCCGGCTCGTGCTACCTCACAGCCTGCCGGCGACGCATATCTGCCGTTTCACGTCTATGAGTTGATGAACTGCAACGGGCAGCTCAGTATCGGCTCCGGCGCGATCCTGGCCAATGTGACGATCGTCACGAGTTGTCGAATCCATATTGCGGCGGACATGAGTGCGGGCAACGTCATCCTTGCCTCGACCTATACGGGGCCGCAGCCTGCCGTCAGCGTAGCCGCGCAGGCGAAGCTTGGAAATTCTGACTACTGCGACACCGGGACTGGTGGCGTGCAGATCTACACCTTGGGGGATGCGCATCTGGCCGCCCAGACCGACTGGCACGGCGTGCGCGTCGCCGCGGCGGGTGATGTGGGGCTGGCCGCCCAGAACAGTGTCCACGGCGTCTCAGTCCAGGCAGGAGGCGACATCGATTTCCAAAGCAATGGCGAGTACGGCCTGTGCCCGAACATCGCTGACAGCGGCCCGGTCGAGTGGCGCTATCGTCTGGTGCAGTGAGTTTCCAATTCGTCGGACACGGTACAGGGGCCGGCGGGACATCCCGCCGGCCCAATCCTGTGACGCCGCCAAAATCGCTGCGCCCCCGACTCCGAGGCCGCGCACGGAACATGTCGAACCCCGGGCACGACGACGGGCGGCGGTGTCCGACCCTCTCGCCGTGCCGGCCGCCCCGGCGCCGGACGCCTCGCCCCGGTTCCGGCGGATCGCCGCTTGACTGGGCGTCGCACCGGCCGCAGGATGTCCGCGCGCGACGGCCGGCGGCGAGTCCGACCGACCTGTGTTGCGGGCCCTCTGGCGCCCTGCCGCGGTTCGGCCGATTTGGTCGTCCACGTAATGCGCGACGGCTCGGCGCCCGTTCGCAAAGTCGTCGTTGAGAAATGTCTGGATGTCTGTTACCCTTGCATTGGCGTGTACGCGGGGTGTTATTCGGGAGTACTCAACTACAGTCATGCGTGGCGACGGTTTTACTCAACGTCCGGTTGCGCCGGAAAATCATGGTTCAATGCGGGGCGGGCTCGTGCCGGTCACCGTCCTGTCCTTGGGCGTCGGGGCGGTGCTGGTCTGGACGATGGCGGCGCACGACCCCTACTGGCGGCTGTTCGAGACCCAAAGCGTGCCCGCGCCGGCCTACGAATCACCCGGCGAGATCCGGGCGGGTCTGGCCGCCGCCGTGCTGGCGACCAGCCACCCGGACAGCGCCGCCTCCCGGCCCGAGACGCCGGCTGCCGGTTCGCTGGCCGAGCTGGGCCTCGCGCTGCTGCCGCCGCGCCCGGCCGAGCCGCTGATCGCCGTGCCGGCCGCGCTCACCGATCAGGCGGCGCCGACCGTCGCTCCCCCGCTCGCCCCCGCCCCCGCTTTCGCGGGGCCGGCCAAGCTGCGCCCGGTGTCGCCGCGCGACGCTGCCGGCGCCACGGTGCGGCTGGCGGCGCTCGATCCGGTGCCGCCCGCGGCGCCGCCGGCACCGCTCTGGCTTCCCGCCGATTCCGCCAGCGAGGCGGCGCTGGCGCTGGCGCGGGCCGAGCGCGCCGACGTGCAGCGCCGCCTGGCGCTGGCCGGCTTCGATCCGCGCGGCTTCGACGGCGTGTTCGGTCCGCGCACGCGCCAGGCGATCGCCGACTTCCAGGAGGCCTGGGGCTTTGCCGCGACCGGCTATCTCGACTCGGCCGCCTACGCCGACCTGCAGGCCCGCACCGAGGAGGCCTACGCGGCGCTGGCCAGCCGCGCGGCGGCCGAGCCGCGCGCGGCACCCAGCCTGGCCCCGCTGGCCCCCGAGCGCCGGCTCGCCGCCAACGATTCGGGCGGCTGCGCCCGCGATGCGCATGGCCGGATCGTCGAGCGCCAGAGCTTCGGCTGCGACCTCAAGGGCTTCGCCGAGTCGGTGGTCAGCCTCGGCCGCAACAAGCTGCCGCACGAGGAGGGGTCGGCGGAGGACGGGGCCGTGGCCATGGCCGCCGGCAGCGCTTTCGCCACCGCCGGGTCCGATCGCTAGAGCGATTTCGAGCAAAGTGGACTCACTTTGCGGCTCGGAAATCGCGGTGACTCAACGTGCCAGAGCGATTTCGAGCAAAGTGGACTCAGTGTGCGGCCTCGGAAATCGCGGTGACTCAACCTGCCAGGGCCGTTTCGGTGAGTGGGGAACCAGACGGCTCCGGGTCGCGGGCCGCGCCGATCGCGGCCCGCGACCCGGCCGCCCACGCCTCAGCGCTGGCTCAGGGTCAGCGTCGGGCGATAGAAGATGTGCGCGCCGATCTGCGCCGTGCGCACCATGCGCTTGGCCCAGCTCGGCCGCACCGAGGTGGCGTGGAAATGCGTGGCCTTGCCGGTCAGGATGCGCGGCTTGCCGCCGAGCATCACCGAGGCGATCTTGCCGGCCCGCTCGAAGGCCTCCCGGTTGCCGACCTCCTCGGGCTTGCCGTCGCAGAAATACGAGAACTGGCAGACGCCGCTGCCGTGGCCCTGGCGCACCACGCCGCAGACCGTTCCGGGATAGGCCGAATCGTCGACCCGGTTGAGGATCACCTCGGCCACCGCCACCTGGCCGGTCAGGCGCTCGCCGCGCGCCTCGAAGTAGAGCGCCTCGGCGAGGCAGCGCCACGCCTCGCTGCGCGTGCCGATCTCGACCTTGTCGATCTCGGCGAGGTCGATCACGCCCCCGGCATCGGTGGCCAGCGACGCCGCGATCGCCTGGCTGCGCGCGCCGCTGACGGCCTCGGCCGTGTCGGCGTCCTGCGCCTTCAGCACGGCGAGCGCCTCGACCGTGCCGCGTTCCCCGGCGGCCGGGTCCGGGGCGACGTCGAGCGCCGTCTCACCCGGCGGCAGGCCGGCGACGCGGCGGAAGTTCTCGGTCGCGGTGACGGCGTCGAAGGCGGCGCGCTCCTCGTCGATCAGCGCCATCACCACGCGGCCGAGCCGATCGCCGATCGAGCCCCCCGCATTGCCCGCCGCCAGCGCGGCGACCGGCGTGAGCCCGACCGTGAGCCCCAGCGCCAGGCCGAGCGCGGCAACCAGCCCGTTCATCGGGCGCAGTAAGAATGGTCCCCTCATGGACTCCCCCGTTCCGTTCGCGGCTTCGTGTTCTCGTGTGGCGCGGGTCGCGCCGCGGTCAGCCGCTCTACGACGACCATGCATCTGGAAAACGCCCGGCCAGCCTTAACCTCTGGTTCACCGCGTGCGAACCCCCGTTGTGCCATTCGGTCGCAGCCCGGATGCCCCTGGGGTGGATATTTCTATGGTGCAGTGCAATAACTGTTGCTTGAATGCAACAATCCGGCCGCCGCGGCCGGGGCGCCGCCGCAACTCTCGCGCGAATCATCCAGTCCCGTCCCGGCCGTGGCCGGCCGCGCGCTGCACGCGGATCGACACCTGCGCCGCCGCCAGCCGTGCGATCGGCACCCGGAAGGGCGAGCACGACACGTAGTCGAACCCCGACTCGTCGCAGAACTGCACCGAGCGCGGGTCGCCGCCGTGCTCGCCGCACAGCCCGATCGAGATGCCGCCGTGGCGCGCACGCGCCCGCGCCGTGGCGAGCTGCATCATCTCGCCCACACCGTCGAGGTCGAGCGTGTGGAACGGGTCGTGCGGGTAGACGCCCTGCGCCAGGTAGTCGGGGATGAACCGCCCCGCATCGTCGCGCGACAGGCCGTAGACCAGCTGCGTCAGGTCGTTCGTGCCGAAGCTGATGAAATCCGCGGCCCCGGCGATCTCGCCAGCGCGCAGGCAGGCGCGCGGCGTCTCGATCATCGCGCCGACATGGTACTCGACCATCTCGCCGCGCTCGGCCCGGACCCCGCCCGCCACCGCGTCGATCTGCCGGCGCAGCACCTCGAGCTCGCGCACCGCCGAGACCAGCGGGATCATGATCTCGGGCCGCACCGGCTGGCCGGTGCTGCGCGCCGCCTCGCAGGCCGCCTCGAAGATGGCGCGCGCCTGCATCTGGTAGATCTCGGGGAAGGCGATGCCGATGCGGCAGCCGCGCTTGCCCAGCATGGGGTTGAACTCGGCCAGCTCCAGCGCCCGCGCCTTGACCTTGGAGACCGGCACGTCCAGCGCCTCGGCCATCTCGGCCATCTCGGCCTCGCCATGCGGCAGGAACTCGTGCAGCGGCGGGTCGAGCAGGCGGATCACCACGGGGAACCCGGCCATCGCGGCGAACAGGTCGATGAAGTCGGCCCGCTGCATCGGCAGCAGCCGCTCGAGCGCGCGCTTCCGCTCGGCCTGCGTCTGCGCCATGATCATCTCGCGCATGGCGCCGATCCGCCCGTGCTTGAAGAACATGTGCTCGGTGCGGCACAGGCCGATGCCCTCGGCGTCGAAGCCGAGCGCGGTGAGCGCGTCCTGCCCGGTGTCGGCGTTGGCCCGCACGCCCATGCGGCGCGCCGCGTCGGCCCACTCCATCAGGGTGGCGAAGGCGCCGGTGATCCCGGGCGGCACGGTCTCCACCTCGCCCGCCATCACCTCGCCCGCCGTGCCGTCCACGGTGACCACGTCGCCCTCGACGAACACCCGCCCGTCGCGCGCGCGCAGGCTGCCGCCCCTGGGGTCGAGCACCAGGTCCTTCGCCCCCACCACGCAGGGCCGCCCCAGCCCGCGCGCCACCACCGCGGCGTGGCTGGTCATGCCGCCGCGCACGGTCAGCACGCCCAGCGCCGCGTGCATGCCGCGGATGTCCTCGGGGCTGGTCTCGACCAGCGCCAGGATCGCCGGGCGCCCCGCCGCGGCGGCCCGCTCGGCGGCATCGGGCGCGAACACCAGCGGCCCCGAGACGGCGCCGGGCGAGGCCGGCAGGCCGCGCCCGACCAGGTCGCGCACGGCGTCCGGCGCGATCGAGGGGTGCAGATGCGGCTCGAGAAAGCCCGGGTCGACCCGGAGCAGCGCCTCCTCGCGGCTGATCGCCCCGGCCTCGGCCAGCTCGACCGCGATGCGCAGCGCGGCGCGGGCCGAGCGCCGGGCCGGGCGGGCCTCGAGCAGGAAGGTGCGCCCCTGCGCCACGGTGAACTCGAGCGTGAAGGCCTCGCCATGCGCGCGCTCCAGTCGCTCGGCGGCCTCGGCGACGGCGGATACGGCGGCGGGGCAGAGCTCCTCGAGCGAGGGCGCCTCCAGCCCCTCGGCCTCGCGCTCGGCGCGGGTCAGCACGGTGGGCGTGCGCAGCCCCATCAGCGCCTCCTCGCCCTGCGCCGCCGCGAGGTAGCGCCCCGACAGGCGCCGCTCGCCGGTCGTCTCGTCGCGGCTGTGGGCGATGCCGGCGCCACTCGCCCCGGGGCCGAGGCCGAGCACCATCTGCTGCACGATCAGGGCCAGCGACGCGTCCTCCTCGAGCCCCCGCGCGGCGCGGCGGGCGCGCGCGACGCGGCTGCCCCAGGCGGTGCCGAGCGCCCGGACCGCCCCGAGCAGCTGGGCGCGCGGATCCTGCGGGAAGCTGGCGCCTTCCTGCTCGATCAGGCTCAGGCAGTTGCGCGCCAGTTCCGCGAGGTCGCGCTCGGAGAGCTCGGTCTCGGATTCCACGCCGGCGTATTTCATGGCGTCGTGCAGGGCGTATTCGAAGTCCTCGCCCTCGAGGCCCAGCGCGCCGGCGCCGTAGGAGTGGATCAGGCGGCGGTAGAGGTCGCGCGCCACCCGCTCGCCGTGCCGGCGGGCGAGCGCGGGCAGGGTAGCCTCGGCCACGCCGATGTTGAGGATCGTCGGCGCCGCCGCGCCGCCGCCGCCGGACGCCGAGGCGCGGACCGAGACGAGCAGCGGGTTGTCTGCGTCGCCGAACCGGGCGCCGGCGCGCTTCTCCAGCCTGGCCAGGGCCTTGTCGATCGCCGGCCGGGCCGCCTCGGGATCGGCGACCAGCTCGGCGACGACCGCGGCGGGCAGCACGAAGGCGGGCGGCACGGCCAGCCCGAGCGCCGCGGCGCGGCTCAGCCAGGCGGCCTTCTCGCCATAGCCTGCCGGCGCGAGGGGGGACTCGTGCGGGCCGATCCAGCCGATGCCTGCGGGGCGCGTCATGCGCCGGTGATAGCCCGCACGTTCGCAGGTGCACAAGAGCCGCGTGGGCGCGGCACCCGGTTGCCGGCGACGGTGCTCACCGCTCGGGCGAGGCGAGCGGGTCGAGCACCAGCCGCCCGCCATCCACCGCGAGGATCTGCCCGGTGATGAAGCTCGCGCCGGGCGAGGCGAGGAACAGCGCCGCCTCCGCCGCCTCCTCGGCCTCGCCGATGCGGCCCAAGGGCGTCACCGCGACCATCTCGTCGCGCAGATCGGCGCGCTCGGAGAACGCCTCGCGCAGCCGGCTGGTCATCACGGCGCCGAGCGCCACGCCGTTGACCCGGATGCCCTGCGGCGCCAGCGCCGCGGCGAGCGAGCGGGTGAGCTGGTCGAGCGCCGCGCAGGAGACCGAATAGGCGATCAGCTCGGGCGCCGTGCGCTGCGCCGAGATCGACGAGATGTTGACCAGCGCGCCGCGGAACTCGGTGTCGCTCTCGCGCTGCCGGATCATGCGCCTGGCCACCATCTGGCTTTGCAGGAAGACGCTGGCGACATTGGCCCGGAGCACCTGGGCGAAGTCCTCCGCGCTCAGGTCGAACGGCCCGCCGGGCGAGGAGGCCCGCGCGTTGGTCACGAGCACGTCGATCCGCCCGAAGCGGTCGGCGGCCGCCGCGATCAGGTTGGCCACCCCGAGCTTGTCGTCGATGCCGTGGGGGAACGCGGCGGCATTGTCGGCGACCGCGTCCGCCGCCCCCTGCAGCCCGTCCATGGTCTCGGCGAGCCGCTTGTCGTCCGGGTCCGCCAGCATCAGCCGCGCCCCGGCCGCGGCGAAGCGCCGCGCCACGGCGCGCCCCACCCCGCCGCCGGCCCCGGCGACGATCACGGTCTTGCCCTCGAGCGATTGAGCCATGGCGGCGCTCCCTGCCGTTCGCCTGCCGTTCGGGGCCGGGACTCTGGCACGGGTGGCGCGGGGTGTCCAATGCGGATGGGCAGCCCGGCCGGGCGGCGCAGCATCGCCCGCTGGACCGTGAATGTCATCAGGCAGGCGAATGCGGGCGAAGCGGGCGCGCCTGACCCGCACCAACCTGTCGGGCGCCGGTCTGACCGACGTGCGCAACCTCGATGCGCGCCGCGTCCGGCTCAGCTCTTCAGCCGGTAGCCCCGGCTGAGCCAGCGCCAGGCGATGCAGGCGAGACCGAGGTTGATCGCCATGGTGACCGCGAGGCCGAGCGCCGGCTCGGCGTCCGAGATCCCGGCGGCGCCGTAGCGGAAGCCGTCGATCAGGTAGAAGAACGGGTTCAGGTGGCTGAGCGTCAGGAACGGCTCGGGCAGCACCGAGATCGAGTAGAAGGTGCCCGAGAGGAACGACAGCGGCATGATCACGAAGTTGGTGATCGCCGCCATCTGGTCGAACTTGTCCGCATAGATGCCCGCCAGCACGCCGACCAGCGCCAGCATCAGCGCGCCCGAGACCGCGAAGGCCAGCGCCCAGAGCGGGTGCGCCAGCCCCAGCCCGACGGCGGGGAAGATCACCGCCCCGGTCGCCAGCGCGCAGGCGAGCCCGCGCGTGGTGCCGCCCAGCGCATAGCCCGCGAGCAGCTCGGCGGGGCTCAGGGGCGGCATCAGCGTGTCGACGATGTTGCCCTGGACCTTCGCCACGATCAGCGAGGACGACGAGTTGGCGAAGGCGTTCTGGATCAGCTGCATCATCACGATGCCCGGCGCCAGGAACATCGGAAAGGCGATGCCCGCGGCGGCGCTGGCCGCCTCGCCGCGCCGCTCGCCGAAGGCCAGCGTGAACACCAGCATGAACAGGACGGCGGTGATCACCGGGGCCATCACCGTCTGCGTGGCGATGTTGGCGAAACGCCGCACCTCGCGCGCGTAGAGCTCCCACAGCCCGATCCAGTTGACCCGGCCGAAGCGCCGCACGCCCATTGTATTCGGTCGCTGCATCACATACCTCGAGGCTCGTCCGGGCTCCGGCACGGAGCGCCGGGCCCGCGCGCCTTGTAACGCGCCTTGTAACCCGCGGCACCGGGCATACAATAGGCCCCGGCAAAAGCCTGCCGACGCGCCGGGCCGGGCAGCGGCGCAACGAGGAGACAGCTTCATGTCCTGGACCGACGAGCGGGTCGAGAAGCTCAAGGAGCTCTGGGCCGAGGGCGTGAGCGCCAGCCAGATCGCCAAGACGCTGGGCGGCGTCACCCGCAACGCGGTGATCGGCAAGGTGCATCGCCTCGGCCTCTCGAACCGGGCGTCCGCCGGCCAGCCGCCGGCCGAGGACGCGAAGCCGGCCGAGAAGCCGGCGGCCGCGGCGCGCGCCGCCAGGCCGGCGGCCGCACCGCCGGAGCCGCCCGAGGGG
>DATKCQ010000071.1:0-14577 GCA_035513135.1 Thermohalobaculum sp. | reverse complement strand
CTTCCTCGCGCAACCGATCCTGAAATGCCCGGATGAAGGGCACAGACAGGTTCGACAGCTTCTCGCGCCCGATGAAGGGCACGATATGCAAATCAATGGCCTAGCAATCCACCACCACAATTTGACCGCGTGAACAGGGGGTGAAAGTGTGGTCATACTGCATGCCCGGAGTCTAGCCAAACGGCGGAATCCGTGCGATTCTTTCCTTGGTGCGTTTGCCAACCGATGTCGAGAAAGTCTGTTAGTGAAATTTGCGTTCTTGTAGAAAAGTTCAGACCGAGAACGACGGAGGAATGGATTGCAAATAGCGACTTCGAAGCTTTTGCTTGGTGTCGATCACGAGCCCGGCGGCGAGTCCGGCGGCGAGTCCGGCGGCGAGTCCGGCGGTGCGAGTGCGCTGTACTCGGCCGCCACGCAGGTGATGGGGTTTGTCCTGGTCGTCCCGTCCGACCCAAGGGGCGCTTTGGGCGCTTTCCGTCTGCCTGCGCGACGAAGTTGCTCTTGGCGCGCGGCGGAGCGTCGCGCGCATGCTCCGGACGCATGGACGCGACTCTGATCGATGTCGCGGTCGTCCTTTTTGCCCCGTTCGTTGGGAGCTTCATCGGACTTGCCGTCTTGCGGCGCGGCACCGGTGCGCCGGTCGCGCTTGATCGCTCGCGCTGTCCGGCCTGCGGGCGAACCCTCGGAGCTGTCGAGCTTGTGCCTCTGGCGAGCTGGCTGGTGCTGCGCGGCCGCTGCCGCGGCTGCGGCGCCCGCATCGGGCTCTACTATCCCGCGATGGAGCTGGCGGCGCTCGGCCTCGCCATCTGGGCCGTCGCCGTCGCGCCGGGATGGATCGGCTGGCTTGGGGCGGGTCTCGGCTGGACGCTGCTGGCGCTCGCCGCCATCGACCTGCGCGAGACGACACTGCCCGATGCGCTCACTCTGCCGCTGATCGCCGTCGGCCTCCTGGTTGCGGCGGTGGCATTCGGGCAACCGCTCGACCACGTGGTCGGCGCGGTCGTCGGCGGTGCCGGATTCGCCGCGCTTGGATGGGGCTGGGAGCGGGCGGCCGGGCGCGAGGCGCTGGGCCTCGGCGACGCCAAGTTGTTCGCAGCCGCAGGTGCCTGGCTCGGCTGGCAGGGGCTGCCCTCGGTGCTGCTGATCGGAGCGCTGGCGGGCCTGGCCATGGCGCTCGCCCGCGCGCTTCTCGGCCGCGGCGGTCTGCGGGCGCCGCTACCCTTCGGCCCCGCCCTGGCGGCGGGGTTCTGGTTGACCTGGGTGCTGGGCCCGATTCAGTTTGCGTGAGACGCGGCATTAACGGATACTGCTAACCCCTGCGGAGAAAGCGCGATGCTGACCTCAGTCGACGACCGCGACGGTTTTTCGCGCGCCCTCGGCAGTGCGCTGATCGAGCGCGCCAAGCTTAGCGAGGCGGGGTTCGAGCGCGCCGCACGCCTTGCCACCGCCCAGAACGAGAGCGTGGTGCGCGTGCTGGCCCAGCTTGGCCTCGTCTCCGAGCGCGACCTCGCGCACACCATGGCGGCGCTGGCGGGCCGGCCCGTGGTCAGCGCCGAGGAAATGCCCGATGCGCCCGTCGACATCGGCGGGCTCAGCCCGCGCTTCCTGCGCGAGCGGCGCATCCTGCCGATCGCCGCCAGCGACGGGCGCGTGGTGCTGGCGGTCGCCGACCCGCTCGACCGCTACGCCATCGACGGCGTGCGCCTCGCCACCGGCGTCACGCCCGAGCTCCGCATCGCCGAGCCCGGCCTGATCGAGGCGACCATCGAGGCGCTCTACGCGGCCCCCGACCTCGCCCCCGCCGAGGAGGCCGAGGGCGACCTCGAGCTCGACGTCGCGCGCCTGCGCGACATGGCCAGCGAGGCCCCGGTCGTCCGCTGGGTCAACGCGCTGATCGCGCACGCCGTCGAGGCCCGCGCCTCCGACATCCACATCGAGCCCTTCGAGGCCAGCGTCCGCGTGCGCTTGCGCATCGACGGCGTGCTGGTCGACCAGGATCCGGCGCCCATGCGCATGCGCGCGGCCATCGTCTCGCGCATCAAGATCATGGCGCGCCTCAACATCGCCGAGCGCCGCCTGCCGCAGGACGGGCGGGTCAAGATCGTCATCCGCGGCCGCGCCATCGACCTGCGCGTCTCCACCATCCCGACACTCCATGGCGAGAGCCTGGTGATGCGCATCCTCGACCGCGACGCGGTGACGCTGGACTTCGGCGCGCTTGGCTTCGCCGGACGCGAGCGCGAGCAGCTCGAGGCGGTGCTCGACCAGCCGCACGGCGTCTTCCTGATCACCGGCCCGACGGGCAGCGGCAAGACCACCACGCTCTACGCCGGGCTGGTGCGCCTCGCCAACCCCGAGAAGAAGATCTTCACCGTCGAGGACCCGGTCGAGTACCAGATCGAGGGCGTCAACCAGGTGCAGGTCAAGCCCGACATCGGGTTGAGCTTCGCCCACGTGCTGCGCTCGATCCTGCGCCAGGACCCCGACGTCATCATGGTCGGCGAGATCCGCGACACCGAGACCGCGCGCATCGCCGCGCAGGCGGCACTGACCGGCCACCTGGTGCTCTCGACCCTGCACACCAACGACGCGGCCTCGGCGATCACCCGGCTGATGGACATGGGCGTCGAGGAGTATCTGATCGCCTCGACCATCATCGGCGTGAGCGCCCAGCGGCTGGTGCGCCGCCTGTGCCCGCACTGCGCGGTGGTCGAGCCGGCGCTGCCCGAGGTGATCGAGCGCTTCGGCCTGCGCACCCACCAGCCCGAGGGCGAGATCCGGCTGGCCCGCGCGGTCGGCTGCGACAAGTGCCGCGGGCGCGGCTACCTGGGCCGCACGGCGCTGATCGAGACCCTGCCGATGACCGACGCGCTGCGCCGCCGCGTGCTCGCCCGGGCCAGCGCCCGCGAGATCCTCGCCACCGCCGCCGAGACCGGGTTCCGCTCGATGTTCGACGACGGCGTGGCCAAGGCAATCGCCGGCGAGACCACGCTCGGCGAGGTGCTGCGCGTCGCCCGGGCCGGCTGAACGGTCGCGGAATGGCGCGTTTCCAGTACAAGGCGGTCGCGCCGGGCGGCGAGGTGGTCGACGGCGAGGTGGCCGCGGAGACCCGCGACGCGGCACTGGAGCTCGTGCGCCGCCGCGGCGTCGTGCCGGTCACGGTCAACCGCGCCCGCGAGGTCCGGCTCGCCGGCCTGCGCTTGCGCTCGCGCAGGGTGCGCCGGCGCGACCTGATGCTTTTCGCCCGCCAGCTCGAGATGATGCTCGCCGCCGGCGCCCCGGTGGACCGGGCGCTCGAGATCCTGCACCGGGTGCACGCCGACGCGCCGCTCGGCCCGCTCGCCGGCGAGATGCTCGAGCGGCTGCGCGGCGGCGCCTCGCTCGCCGAATCGCTCGAGGCGCGCGGCGACGTGTTTCGCGCCGACTTCATCGGCATGGTGCGCGCCGGCGAGGCGGGCGGAGCGCTCGCCCCGGCGCTGGCACGGCTCGCCGACATGCTGGAACGCGCCGAGCGGCTCTCCCAGTCGGTCCGCTCGGCGCTCGCCTATCCGCTCCTGGTCCTCGTCCTCACCGGCATCTCGCTGGTCATCCTGCTGGTCTACGTGGTGCCCGAGTTCCGCCCGATGTTCGAGGATTCGGGCGTCGATCTGCCCCTCGCCACCGCAATCGTCGTCGCCGTCTCGGACTTTGCCACCGATTACGGCTGGCTTGCCGCCCTCGCGGCGGTCGGGGCGGGAGTCCTCACCTGGTCCGCCTCGCGCACCCCGCGCGGGCGCCTGGCGCTGGCCCGGCTGCGCCTCGCCACGCCGTTGCTCGGCGAGCTGACGCGGCGCGTCGAGACGGCCCGCTTCTGCCGCACGCTCGGCGCGCTCCTGCAAAACGGCGTCGCCATCCTGGCCGGCCTCGAGATCGCCGCCGGCACGATCGGTAACCCGGTGATCGCCCAGGCGGCGCGCCGCGCCGCCGGCCCGCTCTCGCGCGGCGAGGGCCTGGCCGGCCCGCTCGCCGCGTCCGGCGCCTTCCCCTCCATGGCGGTGCAGCTCATCGAGGTCGGCGAGGAGAGCGGGCGTCTGCCGGACATGCTCGAGCAGGTCGCCGAGGTCTACGACCGCGAGACCTCGGCCGCGATCGAGCGCATGCTGGCGCTGCTCACGCCCGCCGTGACCATCGGGCTCGGCGTATTGATCGCCTTCATCATCGGCTCTATCCTTGCAGCCATTCTCGGCTCTTACAGTTTTGCGGTCTGAGGGCGCCGCCAAAGGGAGTGTGGCTTGACCTCTGCAAGCTCTCGGAATCGCCGCGGCGAGCGCGGCCTGACGCTGGTCGAGCTGCTCGTCGTCCTGCTCATCATCGGGCTGATCGCCGCCTTCGCGGTGCCGCAGGTGATGAACTACCTGGGCGGCGCCCGGCAGGACAGCGCCGCCATTCAGATCAACCAGCTCTCGGGCATCCTCGACCTCTACCGGCTCGACGTCGGCCGCTACCCGAGCGCCTCGGAGGGCCTGGACGCGCTGCTGGAGCGACCCTCGGGGGCCGATGGCTGGAACGGCCCCTATGTCAGGAAGGCCGACTCGCTGGTCGATCCCTGGGGCAACCCCTACCAGTACCGCGTTCCGGGGCAGCACGGGGACTTCGACCTCTACAGCCTCGGCGCCGACGGCACCGAGGGCGGCGAGGGCGAGGACGCCGATGTGGTCAGCTGGTAGGGCCCGCCGCCAGCGCGGCTTCACGCTGGTCGAGCTGATCGTCGTCCTCGGCATCGTCGCCATGATCATGCTGCTGGCGCTGCCGCGACTCGGCGACCTCGCGCCGGGCCAGAAGCTGCGCGCCACCGCCGAGGAGCTGCGCGCCGACATCCGCCGCGTGCGCAACGCGGCGCTGGCCGAGAGCCGCGAGACGGTGCTGATGATCGACGTGGAAAGCGGAACCTGGCACAGCGCCGTGAGCAATGTCCGCGGCGCGTTGCCGGCGGACATGGAGCTGGCCATCACCGTCGCCCGCCAGGAGCGGACCGGAGAGGGCGCGGGCGGCATCCGCTTCTACCCCGACGGCACCTCGACCGGCGCCAGGCTGACGCTCGGCCGCGGCGAGCGTGCCCTCCTCCTCTCGGTCGACTGGTTCGACGGCCATGTCCAGATCGCCGCCCCGGAGGCGTGAGCGCGGCTTCACGCTGGTCGAGGTCCTCGCGGCCTTCGTCATCCTGTCGCTGACGCTCGCCAGCGCCTACGCCGCGCTCACCGGCGGGCTGCGCTGGGAGCGCCGCGCCGGCGAAACCGTCTCGTCCGTCCTGCTCGCCCGCTCGTATCTCGCCGAGGCCGGGGTCGCGCGGCCCCTCGCCGAGAGCGTGACCGAGGCGACGCTCGACGACGGCCGGACCGTCCGCGTGACCATGCGAGAGGTCGAGCCGGTGCCGCTCGAGACCCGGCCGCGCCTCCTGGCCTGGGAGGTCACGGTCGAGGTCGTGCAGCCGGGGGGCGGCGCGCTGAGCCTCACCGAGCTGAAGCTGGCGCCGCCATGAGGGTTCGCGAGCCGAGGCCCCCCACGCCCCGTACCGGCGAGCGCGGCATGACGCTGGCCGAGCTGCTGGTGGCGCTGACGCTGCTCGGCATGCTCTCGGTGATGATGATGGGAGGACTGCGCTTCGGCGCCCGCGCCTGGGAGCGGACCGAGGAGAGCTCCGGGCACATGAATGCCGTGGTCCGCACCCACGCCTTCCTGCGCGCCCGTCTTTCCGAAACGACCCGCCCAGACGCCGTTACCGGCGAGGCCGACCGCCTGACTTTCTCCGCCTTGTGGCTGACAGCGCTGGGCGCTGCCAACCTCTACGAGTTCGAGCTTTTCCACCGCGACGGCGAGGCGCTCGTCCTCGCCTGGCGCCCGATGCCGGACGAGGACGCGGCCCCCGAGGAGCTTAGCGGCGAGCGGACGCTCCTCGAGGGCGTGACCGGGCTTGAAATCGCCTATTTCGGCCAGCCGCCGGGCTACCCCGCGGCCGACTGGCTCGACCGCTGGGAGCCGGATTGGCCTGCGCCGCTCCTCGTGCGCATCGAGGCCGAGCTGGCCCACCCGCGCCGCGATTGGCCGACGCTGACGGTGGGCTTGCCCGGCTAAAGCTGTTATCGGTAGCCCGGATGGGGCGCGGCCGTGACCGGCGCCCCGGCATTGGCGTCAAAGGCAAAACGCGCGACATGGCAAGCGCCCTCGACACCCGCGTCCGGCAGTTTCTCCGCTGGTGGGGCGCGGAGCTGCGCCACTGCCTTCCCGGCGGCCTGCGCGAGGCGCTGTTTCCGACGCCCACCCGGCTCGAGCTCGTGCTCTCCCGCGGCCGCGTCGAGCTCGCCCGCTTCGACGGCCGGCGCCGCGAGTTGCTGGCCGAAGCCGCCGCCGACCCCGACCGGGCGGACGAGACGGTCGCCACACTGCGCGCCGCCCTCGGCCGCGCGCGCGCCGACGAGGTGGTTGTCCTGCTTCCCGCGGACAAAGTGCTCGAGCCCGAGTTCGAGGTGCCCGCCATCGCCGGTGGCGCCCTCGATGAGGTAATCGCGCAGGAGATGGACCGCAATACGCCGTTCGGCGCCGGCGAGGTGCACTTCGACTACAACGTGGCAGGTGCCGATCCCTCGCGCGAGCGCCTGCGCGTTCGCATGCGGGTGGCCCGCCGCTCGGACGTCGCCGAGGCGGTCGGCTTCGCCCGCGCCATCGGGCTTGCTCCCACCCGGGTCGACGGCGCCGGCGATACGGCCGAAGCCTACAACCTCCTGCCATTGGCCGAGCGCGCCCGGTCCTCGCGCCTCATGCCGCACCTACTCGGCATTGCGGCGCTGGCGGCGCTGTGCCTCGGCGCCACTGCGCTCTACCTCGCCTTCGACCGCGCCGAGGCAGAGCTTCGCCTGGTCGAGTCCGAGGTCGAGCGCCAGCGCGCCCGCGCAGCCGAGGTCCGCACATTCCAGGACCGCACCGAGGCGCTGAAAACCTCCGCCACCGAGCTCGTCGAGGCACGGCGCAGCCGAGTCACCACGGCCGAGCTGATCGACGAGCTGAGCCGGCGCATTCCCGACGGCCACTGGCTGTTCGAGATGCGCTACCGCGAGGGCGAGCTCTACCTCTTCGGCTTCTCGCCCGCGTCGACCCAGCTTCTCCGCCGCCTCGAGGCCTCGCCGCTTCTCTCCGCGGCAAGCTTCGCCGCACCCGTGGTGGCCGGGCAGGAGGGCGCCGAGCGTTTCACCATCCGAACCGAGGTCGGCCCGGGTCCCGCGCAGGTGGACGCGGCGCAGGTGGACCCGGCGCAAGGGGTCTCGGCGCAAGGGGACTCGGCGCAAGGGGACTCGGGGGAGGTGGAGCGGTGATCCGCCCCGGCACGCTCATCTCGCGGTTCCTCGCCGCGGCGCTGCTCGTGGCGGTGGTCATTGCCGCGGTGATGGCAGTCTTCGTGCCGCTGGCCGAGCGCTGGGCCGAGCTGCGGGACCAGCGCGCCCATGCCGCCGAGATGGTGACCCGTCTTCGTGCCATCGCCGCCGAGCGCGAGGTCCGCGCCGCCGAGCTCGCCGCGGTGCAAAAAACCCTCGCGGAGGCCGGCCTCTATCTCGAGGCCGAATCCCCGGCGCTCGCCGGCGCGCGCATGGGCGAGATGCTGCGCGAGATCGCCGAGCGGCACGGCGCCGAGGTGCGCAGCGTCCGCGTGGTCGAGGGGGGCGAGGCCGAGCGCAAGGTGGGGCGCGTGGCGCTCAACGTTGCAATGCGCGGCGTGTGGGCCGATCTCTTCCCGGTGATCCACGCCCTCGAGACCGGCGAGCCCTACCTTTTCCTGCGGGCGCTGACCATCAGCGCCAGGGAGCGCCGACGCCCGGACCGGGTCAACGAGGAGGCGGCACCGACGCTCGAGGTGCAGTTCGAGCTCTACGGCTTCCTGCCGCCGGAGGTCGCGACGTGAGCCGGCGGCTGCGCGACGCGGTGCTGCTCGCGACACTCGCCGGCGCCTCGGCGGTCTTCGCCGCAATGATTTTCCGCCCTGGCGCGCCCGCGCTGCCGGAGCCGGGGACGATCCCTGCGCCCGAGACCCGCGCCGTCGAGCCCTTCGCGCTGCCCGAGCCCCGCCCGGTGCCCCTGGCGCAGCTTTCCGCGGCGCTCGAGCTCCCCCTCTTCACCCCCTCGCGCCGCCCCCCGGAGGCGCCCGCCGCCGCGCCCACGCCGCTCGACGCGACGCTGGCGGGCGTCCTGACGAACGGGCCGGAGAAGGTGGCGATCGTGACCTCCTCCGGGGCGGCGCGGGCGCTGATGCTGCGCGAGGGGGATGTCTACCGCGGCTGGCGGGTGGTGCGGATCGAGGACCATGCGATCGTGCTTGAGCGCGACGGGCGGACCGAGCGCCTCATCCTCACCTTCCGGGACCCGCCGCCGGCGCCGAACTAGGGCGATTTCCAGACCGAGTGCGGCACCGGCTTTGTCTGGGGTCGCCATGGGACAGATATACAGCCACCTCACGCTTGAGGAGAGATGCTGCCTGTGCGGCATAATGGAGATGGGCTTGCCGAAGGCGCAATTGCACCGGCGCCTGAAGCGCAGCGCGCAAATAATTGCAAATCGAAACGAAAAGCGCCATGATTTCGCCACGATCCATTCCCGCTTTGCTTGACTCCGGCAGCCCTTTGGGCGGAGTATACCCAATATATCTGAATAAAGAATTGTTGAGGCGGCGGGCGCGCTGAGGAGGAGGAAGGGCCATGACTTCCGCGATCCGGACAAGGGCGGCGGGGCTGTTGATCGCCGCCGTCTCGATAGGTTCCTACGCGGCCTGGGCGGCCGTCGAGATGCCGCCGAGCCAGCAGGCCGGCCCGCCAGCCGCGCCGGATGCGGCTCAGGGTCAGGGCCAGCCCCCCGGGCTTCCCGAGGTGGCTGCGCCCCAGACCGGCGGCGCGCCCGGCGCGCCGGGCCAGTCGGACGCCAATGCCGACGGCATCTCGGACGCGCTCGGGGCGCGGCTCGAGGCGGCGGCGCCGGGCGAGCAGTTCGACGTGATCGTCGTCTTCCGCGGCCCCGACGCGGTGGCCCGCTCCCGCGCGGCGGTGGGCGACTTCCCCGTCACCCGCGAGTTCTCCATCATCAACGGCTTCCAGGCCTCGATGACGGCGGCGCAGATCCGCGCTCTCGCGCGCGTGCCGGGCGTCTTCCGCATCGAGGAGAACGCCACCGTCTCGGCGCACGACACCTACTCGAACGACGACACCGGCGCCACCGAGGCGCGGACCGCTTTTGGCGTCACCGGCGCCGGCGCCACCATCTGCGTGCTCGACACCGGCATCCACGCGACCCACGAGCAGTTCAACGGCGACTACGGCAACAAGGTCGTCGCCTTCAAGGACTTCATCAACGGCCAGACCGGTGCCTATGACGACCACTGGCACGGCAGCCATGTATCGGGCATCGCCGCCGGCGACGGCACCGGGGGCAGCTTCGCGCCGCTGGCCATCGGCGTTGCGCCGGGCGCCAACCTGGTGGGTGGCAAGGTGCTCGACTCGGGTGGCAGCGGCACCGCCGCGGGCATCATCGACGGCATCGAGTGGTGCGCCAGCCTGGGGCATGTCGACATCATCAACATGAGCCTCGGCGGCGGGCCGACCGACGGCACCGACTCGATGAGCCTCGCTGTGAACTGCGCCGCCGACCCCAACTATCCCAATTGCGGCGATACCGGGGGAAACACACCGAAGATCGTCGTGATCTCGGCCGGCAACTCGGGCGCCGAGCCCGGCACCGTCGGTTCCCCCGGCGTGGCGAAGCTGGCTATCACCGTCGGCTCGGCCGCCGAGTGGTCCGGGGATCCGAGCAAGGTCTGGCAGGACGACGGCGTCTACCTCAACCCGTTCTCCAGCCGCGGCCCGGTGAGCGACGGCCGGATCAAGCCCGACATCACGGGCATCGGCTCGCGCGTGGCCTCGTCCTATGTCGATCCGAACAACCGCGACAGCACGAACGCCTACGCCTCGGCCAGCGGCACCTCGATGTCGGCGCCGTTCATTTCGGGCGTGATCGCCCTGATGCTGGAGGCCGATCCAACGCTGGGCGACTGGGATTCGAATGGCCTGCCGCACGAGAAGGTGCGCGCCATTCTCGAGGCCACCGCGGTCGACCGCGGCCCCGCGGGCAAGGACAACGAGTGGGGCGCGGGCCTGGTCGACGCCCTGGCGTCGGTCGCCGAGGCCCACCCCGACACGGCGAGCTACACGCCGACGGCCTACCCTGGCTACACCTACATCGACAACGGCTCGGTCCCCAACAATGGCGAGACCAGCTACCCCTTCACCGTGCAGTCCGAGCATGTCGGGCTGCCGATCGCCGCAAAGATGACGATCGACGGCCAGGCCGTCTGCGACTTCTTTTGCTTTACCCGGTATTGG
This sequence comes from Thermohalobaculum sp., assembly GCA_035513135.1. Lineage (GTDB taxonomy): Bacteria > Pseudomonadota > Alphaproteobacteria > Rhodobacterales > Rhodobacteraceae > Thermohalobaculum. Next base: position 4,183 of record DATKCQ010000071.1, on the reverse strand, counting down.
GACCCCGATCTCGAGTTGGTGCTCCAGGTCAACGACGGCAGCGGCAACTGGACGCAGGTGACCGCCGACACCTCCGGCTCGCCCGAGGTGACGCTGAGCGAATGCCCCATGACCGGCGAGTGCGGCGGCGTCGGCCGGGTCGAGCTGGTACACTTCATCCCCGACGACTCCGAGGTCGGCAAGGAGTTCCGCTTCCGTGTCTATCCCTTCGCCGACTCGCCGAACAACGGCAAGGGCGGGACCTACACCTTCGAGATCTCCATGGGCGCGCCGAGCTCGGGCACCGGCGGCAACGAAGCGCCGGTGGCGTCGATCACCGCACCCGCGAACGGATCGAGCTTCACCGAAAATGACACGATCACGTTCACCGGCTCGGCGAGCGACACGGAGGACGGTGACCTGACCGCATCGCTCGCCTGGACCTCCGACCTCGACGGCGCGTTCGGCAGCGGGGGCAGCGTCTCCACCTCGACGCTGAGCGTCGGCCGCCACACGATCACCGCCTCGGTCACGGATTCCGGTGGACGGACCAGCTCGGACTCGATCACGGTGGACGTGACCTTTTCGGACGGCAATCTGCCGCCGAGCGCCGGCTTCAGCTTCACCACCTCAAGCCTGACGGCGGACTTCACGGATGCCTCCACCGACGACGACGGCACTATCGCCACCTGGGCGTGGGACTTCGGCGACGGCGCCACCTCGACGGTGCGGAACCCGAGCCACACCTACGGCGCGGGCGGCACCTACACCGTGACCCTGACGGTGACCGATGACGATGGCGCAACCGACAGCGCCAGCAAGTCGGTGACGGTGGAGCCCAACGACCCGCCGGTCGCGTCCTTCACGATCAGCAGCAATCCCTGCGGCGAGGGTGAGCTGATGGACAATCGCTGCTCATTCTATGACACCTCCACCGACTCCGACGGCGAGATCATGACGTGGGACTGGGATTTCGGGGCTGGGACGGTGGCGGGCGGGATTCCGTGCTGCCCGGGGCACGAGATGCTCGTCGACTTCCCCGCCGATGGCCCCAACCCGGAAACCGTCACCCTGACCGTGACGGATGACCAGGGCGCCACGCACACCGCCAGCATGGAGGTCTGGCTCAGCGCTCCGGAGACAAACAGCGCGCCTACGGCCGACTTTACCGTCAGCACCACGGGCCTGACGGCGGACTTCACCGACACCTCCACGGACAGCGACGGCACCATCGCCGCCTGGTCCTGGAACTTCGGCGACGGCGCCACCTCGACGGCGCAGCACCCGAGCCACACCTATGCCTCGGGCGGCACCTACACCGTGGGCCTCACCGTCACCGACAACGACGGCGCGACGGCCAGCACGAGCCAGGACGTCACGGTGAGCGAGCCGGCGACGGCTATCACGCTCAGCGCCACCGGCTACAAGGTCCGGGGTCGGCACACCATCGATCTGAGCTGGAGCGGCGCGACCTCGACCAATGTCGACATCTACCGTGACGGAGCTGTGCTCACGACAACGGCAAATGACGGCGCCTACACTGACAACACCGGCAACAAGGGCGGCGGCAGCTACACCTACCAGGTCTGCGAGGCCGGCAGCACCTCGACCTGCTCCGACGTGGTGACGGTCACCTTCTAGCCTGCCCTCGGCGTGGCGAGGCCGACGGCGGCGACAACGATCGGAACCGCGGAGGGCCGCCAGCGCGCGGCCCTCCGCCTTTCTCCGTTGGCAGGTGCGCGCCCCTCATGCCGTGGCGCTTCGCAGACAGCCGGGCCCGTTCCCGGCCGCCGAGGCCCCGGGCCACTGCCCGCCCGCTGCCGCGCGCCACTTCCATCGCCCCGCTCCGGCAAGCGGCACACACGGACAACACTCTAGAAAAAATTACGGAAAAGCGGCGAAGTAAGCTACAGTGCTCGTGCCCGAGATGGCATCAAGGGCGTGACGGTGGCCGCGCCGCGGCGCGGAACGACATAACGAGCAGAGCCACCGTCGAAAGAGGCAGAAGGCACATGGGAGACCTTTACGGGGTCCGCATGTCGGCATTTTCAAAGTCTGCGCTCGGGTTGGGCGCGGCTCTGGCGTTGGCCGGCTGCGAGACCATGGAACAGCGGATGATGCCGGCAGAGCCGCGGATTCCGGCGCCGATCGCCGGGCCGGGTGCGGCGGAGGGGCGCGTCTCCGGCGCGCTCAAGCCCGCCGGCGGCCAAGCCATCACACCCGGCGTCCCCGGCCGCGCGCTGAACCGGTCCGAGATCGTGCATGGCCCCGCCGCGCCGGTGATCCCGGGCCACGCCGGCCTCGCCCGTGCCGTCGAGAACGGCGAGCGGGTCGGCCTGAATTTCGTCAGTGCGGACCTGGTCGAGGTGGCCGACGTGATCCTCGCCCAGTTGCTCGGCCTCAACTACGTGATCGACCCGGCGGTCTCGGGCCAGGTGACCATGCGCACCACCGAGCCCATCCCGCGGAGCGCGCTGCTGGGCGTGCTGGAGAGCATCCTCGCCATGAACGGCGCGGCGCTGGTGCTCGATGGCAACCTGGCAAGCATCGTGCCCGGGGGGGCGGCGGCCGGCCTCTACGGCGTGGCCGGCCCGGTCGGCGGCGGCCAAAGCCGCGGTCGCGCCCTCTATGTCATCCCGATCAAGCACGCCTCGGCCGAATCGATCAGCTCGGTCGCCCGGTCCGTGCTGAACCCCGGAAGCGAGATCATCGTGGCGCCCGAGCGGAACTACCTGATGTTCAGCGGCACCAGCCGGGAGGCGCGGGCGGTGCAGGACCTGGTCAACGTGCTCGACGTCAGCCGGCTCGCCGGGCGCAGCTTCGGCCTGTTCCCGCTCGAGGTTGCCTCGGCCGAGGAGGTGGCCGACGAGCTGGCCACGATCTTCGACGCCGAGGGCGAGGACGGCCCGGTCCGCTTCCTGCCGATCACCCGAATGAGCGCCGTCCTGGTCATCTCCGAGGACCGTTCCTATCTGGAGGAGGCCCAAGCCTGGGTCAGCCGCCTCGACCGCGCCAGCACCGCGACCGGCACCGCCGCGCAGGTCTATGTCTACCATGTCCGCAACGGCCGGGCGGGTGAGCTTGCGGCCATGCTGGGCGCCGTTTTCGGCGGCGAGGCGCCGCCCCGTCGGGAGGAGCTGCCCGGCGTGGCTCCGACGCTCGAGCCTGTCTCGCTGCGCAACGCTTCGACGGCGCCCACCGCCGCGCCCGAGACCGGCAGCGCCGCCGGCGCGGAGGTTCCGGCCGCGGGGGCCGCGGCCCCCGCGCGCACCGTGCGCAGCGACGAAAGCGTCTTCGCCGGCGCGGCGGAGACGGACATCGGCGGCGGCGGCCCGCCTGTTCGCTTCATCGCCGACGAGCGCAACAACGCCATCGTCATCCTCGCCACGCCGAACCAGTACGAGCTGGCCCACGCCACGCTCCAGCGGCTCGACATCGTGCCGCTGCAGGTGTTGATCGAGGTGACCATCGCCGAGGTCAGCCTCGACAACGGCCTGCGCTACGGGCTGCAGTGGTTCTTCGAGAGCGGCGATTTCTCCGCGACCCTGTCGAACTTCGCGACCGGCTTCGCCTCGCAGGCGTTCCCCGGCTTCAACGCGGTGTTCGACAGCGGCGACGCACGCGCGGTGCTGAGCGCGCTGGCCGAGGTAACGGACGTCAAGGTGGTCTCCTCGCCGCAGCTCATGGTGCTCGACAACCAGGTGGCGCGCCTGCATGTGGGCGACCAAGTGCCGATCGCCACCCAGTCGGCGGTCTCGGTCATCGACCCGGAATCCCCGATCGTCAACAGCATCCAGCTGGTCGACACCGGGGTGATCCTCGAGGTCACGCCCAGGGTCAACGCCTCGGGCCTGGTCACCCTCGAGGTGGTGCAGGACGTCTCGGACGCGGTGGCGACCATCACCTCGGGCATCGACTCGCCGACCATCCAGCAGCGCACCATCCAGACCACGGTGGCGGTGCAGAGCGGCGCCACGGTGGCGCTCGGCGGGCTGATCCGCGACCGCGCGGAGGACGGCGAGTCCGGCGTGCCGCTGCTCAAGGACGTGCCCGTGCTGGGCAGCCTGTTCAAGACCACCGAACGCTCGTCGCGCCGCACCGAGCTCCTGGTGCTGATCACGCCCCACGTGCTGCGCGACACGCAGGAGGCGGTGCTGGTCACGCGCGAGCTCAAGGAGCGCCTGGGCGGCTTGCGCGCGCTGGA
>DATKCQ010000070.1:0-11381 GCA_035513135.1 Thermohalobaculum sp. | reverse complement strand
TCGGCCCGGGCGCCCTCGGCCTCGGCCGCGGTGATGGCGCCGCGCGCCAGGTCGCGCTCGATCTCGGCGAGCTGGTCGCGGTAGAGCGCGGCATCGGCCGCCTCGCGGCTGGCCGCGCCGCCGCCGCCGCGCAGCAGCGGCCGCGCCAGCGCCAGCGCCGTCAGCAGCGCCACGGCCCCCGCCACCAGGTAGAAAAGCGCCATCCGCGGACCTCCTTGCGTTGCACAGGTAGCCCCGCCGGCGCGCCGCCGCAATGGCGCCCGGCGCCGCAGGCGCGGCGGCGGGCGCATGTCGCGGCCGGGCCACCAGGCGCCGCATTCCCCTTTGCGGGGCGCGCGGCGCCGTGCTCTAAACCGCCCGGAGGCGCGCCCACGCCGAGGGAGAGCACGGGAGATACTGAGGATGCGACGCTACTCCGCCTTCGCGGTCGTGCGAGAGGCCCTGAGCTACCATGTCGGCTGGGAGCGCGCCTGGCGCAGCCCCGAGCCCAAGCCGCGCTACGACGTGGTGATCATCGGCGCCGGCGGGCACGGGCTGGCGACCGCCTATTACCTCGCCAGGACCCACGGCATCACCAACGTCGCGGTGATCGAGAGGGGCTGGCTGGGCGGCGGCAACACCGGGCGCAACACCACGATCATCCGCTCGAACTACCTGCGCCCGCCCTCCACCGCGATCTACGAGCTGGCGCGCAGCCTCTACGAGGACCTGAGCCAGCAGCTCAACTTCAACCTGATGTTCTCGCCGCGCGGCGTGCTGATGCTGGCCCAGACCGAGCACGAGTGGCGCGCCTGGAAGCGCACCGCCCACGCCAACCGGCTGGCGGGCATCGACAGCGAGCTGGTCGGGCCCGAGCGGGTCAGGCGGCTCTGCCCGATCATCAATGTCGAGGGCCCGCGCTATCCCGTCCTCGGCGGGCTGTGGCAGGCGCGCGGCGGCACGGCGCGGCACGACGCGGTGGCCTGGGGCTATGCGCGCGCGGCCTCGGACCTCGGGGTGGACATCATCCAGCAATGCGAGGTCATCGGCATCGACACGGCGGGCGGCCAGGTGACCGGGGTGCGCACAACCAAGGGCGCCATCACCTGCGACAAGCTGGCACTGATCGTCGCCGGCAACTCGGGCGTGCTGGCCGAGATGGCCGGGTTCCGGCTGCCGATCGAGTCGGTGCCGCTGCAGGCGCTGGTCTCCGAGCCGATCAAGCCGTGCCTCGACATCGTGGTGATGGCGAACACGGTGCACGGCTACATGAGCCAGTCCGACAAGGGCGAGCTGGTGATCGGCGGCGGCACCGACGGCTACAACGGCTACACCCAACGCGGCTCGTTCCACCATGTCGAGGAGACCGTGCGGGCGCTGTGCGAGACCTTCCCCATCATCTCGCGGCTCAGGATGCTGCGCCAGTGGGGCGGCACGGTGGACATCACCGGCGACCGCTCGCCGATCATGGGCAAGGCGCCGGTCGAGGGCATCTTCCTCAACTGCGGCTGGGGCACCGGGGGGTTCAAGTCGATCCCCGGCTCGGGCGTCGCCATGGCCGAGACGCTGGCGCGGGGCGCGCCGGGCGCGCTGGCCGCCCCATTCGGGCTTGACCGCTTCCGCGAGGGGCGCATGATCGACGAGTCGGTGGCGGCGGCGGTGGCGCACTGATGCTAAGTAATCGAACCAGAAGTCGGCTAATTTTTTGGCTACAAGTTATAATTTTCGTCATCTGGATTTGGATTTTTTACGGCATTGCGACAAAACCAGACCCAGAAATGTTTCAACGCAGCGGCACTTTGTTAATTGTTGTTGGCCTATTATTAATCATGGCAAAACTTTGCTGCAGTGGCAGATTGCAGAATATCTGGAGCAGGCTGATTGGCGAGAATACAGTGCATACCATAAGACTTCACTTTTCGTGGAAGTTATGTTTATTATGGTCGGGACATTTATTACAGGATTTGGTGATTTATTTGTTATTTGGATCAATGAAATAAGATACTAGCATTTGTTATTAGCGGCGAGCCCGGCGCGCTGGCCGCCCCCTTCGGCCTCGAGCGCTTCCGCGAGGGCCGCATGATCGACGAGTCGGCGGCGGTGGAGCATTGACGCCAGCGAAGCCACGGAACATATCCATGGGGATGCGCGTTTCAGACCGCGATCAACCAAGGAGGAGACCATCGTGGCCGACGAGAACAAGAGCAGCTCCACTCCCGTACTGGCCTTCGCCATCGGCGGTCTGGTCGTCGCGGTCGCCATCCTGGCCTATTTCATGTTCGGCGGAGACGCGCCCACGACCGGCGGCGGCGGCGGCGAGACGAACATCAGTGTCGAGACATCGGACACCGGATCGGGGTCGGGCGCAGGCTCCGGCGACAGCGAGTCCGGGGCCGGGACCAGCGGCGGGGCCGAGAGCGAGTCGACCGGTCAGACGAGCAACTGACGGGTCCTTGTTCGCTCCAGAGCCTCGGAGGGGCGATCGTATCGCCCTTCCAAACGTTTCCCAGGGGCGGACTGGGGGGCGGTCTGGGGGGCGGTCTGGGGTGGATGGGGGCAGATTCGCGCGTTCTTGAAGAACACCCTGCGGGACCACAGATTCGGATCAAGTCCGCTTGAGCGAGGAGCAGCGCGCCGTGAGCGGCGGCGCATGGCGCGCGGAAGGAGAACGTAATGACACGGCAGAACACGATTCTCGCGATTGTCGCCGTCGTCCTGATCGTCGTCGTGGGCGCCTTCGTCTTCTGGCCCGAGGCCGTCGACGAGCCGGTCGAGCCCGCGGCGACCGAGGAGGGCGGCGGCACCGGGGACACGGACGCCACCGCGCCCACCACCGACGAGGCCACCACCGGGACCGAGACGGAGAACCCCTACTGAGCGGCCGCCCCGCGAGCGGGGCGGGGTGGCGGCGCGACCGTTCCGCACGAACATTTCGCCGCGTCACCGCGGCAAGCCCTCGGGGGTCGCAGATCGGCCATGTTGCGACGGGTCTCAACGTTTGGCAGGCTCGGCGGTATGACATCTAGTGCCCGCGACTGCCTTGCCGGCCCGAGGGGACGCCCGCAATGATCCTGCTGACCTGCCCCAACTGCGGCGCCGAATGCGCCGAGACCGAGCTCGCCGGCGGCGGCGTGGCGCACCTGCGGCGCCACGGCCCCGGCTCCTCGGACGAGGCGTTCACCGAGTACCTGTTCGAGCGCCGCAACCCGCGCGGCGTGCATTTCGAGCGCTGGCGCCACGCCTTCGGCTGCGGCAAGTGGTTCCACGTGGCGCGCGACACCGCGACCATGGAGGTGTTCGGCACCTACAGCGCCCAGACCCCCGAGCCCCCCGCGGAGATCGTCGAGGCCATCAGGGCGCGCCGGCCGGACTGGGAGGGCTGGTGATGGCGCATCGCCTGAACTCCGGCGGCCGGCTGATCGACCGCTCGGAGCCGGTCAGCTTCAGCTTCAACGGCGAGACGCTGAAGGGCTTCGAGGGCGACACGCTGGCCTCGGCGCTGCTCGCCAACGACCGCGTGCTGCTCGGCCGCAGCTTCAAGTATCACCGGCCGCGCGGCCTGATCGCCAGCGGCGCCGAGGAGCCGAACGCGCTGATGGGCGTCGGCGAGGGCGCCCGCTTCGAGCCGAACTGCCCGGCGACCACCACCGAGCTTTTCCACGGCCTCGCGGCGCGCTCGCAGAACCACTGGCCGAGCCTCGATTTCGACGTCGGCGCGATCAACGCGCGCATCGCCTCGCTGGCGCCGGTGTTCTCGGCGGGCTTCTACTACAAGACCTTCATCTTCCCGCGCTTCGCCTGGAAGCACATCTACGAGCCGGTGATCCGCAGGACCGCGGGCCTCGGCAACCCGCCGAGCCAGCCGGATCCGGACAGCTACGAGCACTTCCATTTCCACGCGGACGTGCTGGTGATCGGCGGCGGCATCGCCGGGCTCGCGGCGGCGCGCGCCGCGGGCGAGGCCGGGGCGCGCGTGCTGCTGGTCGAGCAGACGCCGCACTGGGGCGGGCGCGCCGGGACCGAGACCGACACCGAGATCGACGGCCAGCCGGCCGCCGAGTGGGCCGCGGCCGAGGCCGCCGCGCTCGGGGCGATGCCTAACGTCACGCTGCGCGCGCGCGCCATGGCCGCGGGGCTCTACGACCACGGCTACGCGCTGGTCCTCGAGCGGGTCGCCGACCACCGGCCTGACCAGGCCGGCACGCCGCGCCACCGGCTGTGGCGGGTGCGGGCGCGGCGCATCGTCGTCGCCACCGGCGCGCTCGAGCGGCCGCTGACGTTTGCCAACAACGACCTGCCCGGGGTGATGCTGGCGGGCGCGGTGCGCGACTATGTGCGCCTGTGGGGCGTGCTGCCCGGCAGCCGCGCCGTGGTCTTTGCCAACAACGACGACGCCTACCGCACCGCCCTCGCGCTGCACGAGTCCGGCGCCCGCGTGGCCGCCGTGCTCGACGTGCGCCGCGAGGTCAGCGGCGCCCTGCCCGAGCAGGTGCGCGCCTTGCAGATCCCGATCCGCGAGGGCTATGGAATCGCCCGCGTCAAGGGCGCGAAGCGCGTCAGCGGCGTCGAGATCGGGCGCATCACCGCCAGCGGCCAGATCGGCGGCACCGCCGAGACGCTCGACTGCGATCTCGTCGCCATGTCCGGGGGCTGGTCGCCCGTAGTGCACCTCTACTCGCACTGCGGCGGCAGGCTCGCCTGGGACGAGCGCCAGGTGATGTTCCGCCCCGCCCCCGAGCGGGGCGCGCCCGTCGGCCCCGACGGGCAGGTGAACACGCTCTGCGCCGGCGCGGCGAACGGCCACCTGGACACCGCGGGTGTGCTCGAGGACGCCACCGCCGCGGGGCGCAAGGCGGCCGGGGAGACCGGCCACGCCGCCCTCGACGACGCGGCCCCCGAAGACGACGCCCCCGAAGACGACGCCCCCAACGTGTCCGAGCCGGGGATGGCGCCGATCGCCGCGCACTGGTTCACGCCCTCGCGCGGGCGCTACATCCACGGCACCAAGCACTTCGTCGACTACCAGAACGACGTGACGGCGGCTGACGTGCGCCTCGCCGTGCGCGAGGGCTACGAGAGCGTCGAGCACACCAAGCGCTTCACCACGCTGGGCATGGCGACCGACCAGGGCAAGACCTCGAACATCAACGGGCTCGCGATCCTCGCCGACGAGCTCGGCGCGCCCATCGCGCAGGTCGGCACCACCACCTTCCGCCCGCCCTACACGCCGATCTCGTTCGGCGCCATCACCGGCACGGCGCAGGGCAGGCTGTTCAAGGCGGTGCGCCAGTCGCCGATGCACGCGTGGAACGCCGCCAACGGCGCCGACTTCGAGCCGGTGGGCGACTGGTACCGCCCCTACTGCTACCGCCGCGACGGCGAGGACCGGCACGCCGCGGTGACCCGCGAGATCCTGAACGCGCGCCAGAGGGCGGGGCTGCTCGACGCCTCGACGCTGGGCAAGATTGCCGTGAAGGGGCCGGATGCGGGCCAGTTCCTCGACCGGGTCTACACCAACATGATGTCGAGCCTGAAGGTCGGGCGCTGCCGCTACGGCCTGATGTGCAACGAGAACGGATTTCTGTTCGACGACGGCGTGGTGGCGCGCACCGGCGCGGATGCGTTCCTGCTGCACACCACCTCGGGCGGCTCGGACCGGGTGCACGCGCATCTCGAGGAGTGGCTGCAAACCGAGTGGTGGGACCTGCGCGTCTACGTGGTCAACGTCACCGACCAGTGGGCGCAGGTCGCGGTCGCCGGCCCGAACGCCCGCAAGGTGATCGAGGCCGCCGGCACCGACATCGACATCGCCGCCGAGGCGCTGCCCTTCATGGCCTTCGCCGAGGGCGAGGTGGCGGGCTGCCCAGCGCGTCTCTTCCGCATCTCGTTCTCGGGCGAGCTGAGCTACGAGATCGCCACCCCGGCCAATCACGGCCTGGCGCTGTGGGAGGCGCTGCTCGAGGCCGGCGAGGCGCACGGCGTGATGCCCTACGGCACCGAGGCGCTGCACGTGATGCGCGCCGAGAAGGGCTTCATCATGATCGGCGACGAGACCGACGGCACAGTGATCCCGCAGGACCTCGGGCTCGACTGGGCGGTGTCGAAGAAGAAAGCCGACTTCATCGGCAAGCGCGCGCAGGAGCGCGCCGACCTGATCCGCCCCGACCGGCTGCAGCTGGTCGGCCTCGAGACCGAGGATCCCAGGCAAGTGCTGCCCGACGGCGTGCACGCGGTCGCCGAGGTCAGGGGCAAGGGCGAGCGGATGCCGACCATCGGCCACGTCACCTCGACCTACTTCTCGCCCACGCTCGACCGCTCCATCGCCATGGCGCTGATCGAGCGCGGGCGCGCGCGCATGGGCGAGACGCTGAGCTTCCCGTTCGAGGGCGACAAGGTGATCCGGGCGAAGATCGTCGAGCCGGTGTTCTATGACCGGGAAGGAAAGCGGCAGAATGTCTGAGCCCCGCACCGCGCTGAACCGTGCCCGCGCCGGGGCCGGCCACCTGATCCGCATCGAGGACCGCGGCCCGGTCGGCCAGGTGACGCTGCGCGGCGACCTGAGCGCCGAAGGCGTGCGCGCGGCGGTCAGGGCCGCGGTCGGCGTCGATGTCCCCGACCGGCTCGGCGCCGCCTTCGAGGGCGCGCGGGGCGCCGTGTGGATGTCGCCCGACGAGCTGTTGCTGTTCACCGCCTACGACCTGGCGGGCGAGCTGGTCGAGGGGCTCGAGGCCGCGCTCTCGGGCACGCACCACATGGCGGTGGACGTCTCCGACGCCCGCGCCGTGATCGCGCTCGCCGGCGCACGGGTCGCCGAGGTGCTGGCCAAGGGCGCGCCCGTCGACCTCGCCGCCTTCCCGATCGGCAGCGCCCGGCGCACCCACATCGGCGGCGTCGCCGTCGCCTTCTGGCGCCGCACCGAGGAGGAGTGGGAGATCGTCTGCCTGCGCTCGTTCGCCCGGCACCTGTTCGACTGGCTGGCGCAAACCTCGCGCCAGGGCAGCGAGGTGGGCGCTTTCTAGAGCGATTTCGAGCAAAGTGGACACACTTTGCGACTCGGAAATCGCGGAAACTCAAGATGTTAGGGCCGTTTCGGAGATTCAGGAAGCTCGAAACGGCTCTAGGGGCGGCTTTCGCCGCCGCTTTCGGGCAGCGGCTCCGGCGCCGGGGCGAGCAACGCGGCGACGCGGGGCGCCACCCGGTCCGCCTCGCGCAGCGGCTCGTAGGCCCACGATTCGAGCGCGCCCGTGAAGGGCCGGGTGTAGCCGGCGGCCCGCATCCGCTCCTGGAACCGGCCGATCCGCGCCCGCAACGGGCCGAGCGCGGCGACCAGCACCGGCCGGCCGGTCGACGCGGCCTCCGAGGTCATCGACACCGAGTCCCCGGTCACCACGATCGCGTCGGCCAGCGCCAGCATGGCGAGGTAGGGGTTGTCGCCGGCGCAATCCCACACGAAGCTCTCGAACCCGCCCAGCGCCTCGGCCAGCCGGCGACCGAGCTCGGGCGGCGTGCGCGCCGAGGGCGTGACCATCAGGCCCGCCCCGCCCGCGGCCAGCCGGGCGAGCTGGCCGATCAGCCGCCCGGCCGCCGCCCTGTCGATACGCGCGGCACCGCTCGGGCCCCCGACAAGCACGGCGACGCGCGGGCGCGGCAGCGCCCCGAGCCGCGGCGCCCAGCGCGCCGCCGCCTCGGCCAGCCGGTCCGGCAGCACCCGGTTGAGCGCGCCGCAGGTGCGGATCAGGTTCGGCCCGCGCGCCCCGGCGTGCTCGGGCACGATCACCAGGTCGAAGGCGCGCGCAGCCATGCGCGGGTCCATGAGCTGCACGGCGCCGAGCCGGCCGCCTTCGCGCCGGTCGATCGCCCGCATGGCGGCGACCAGCGGCGCGCTGCGCCGCCCGGCGCCGATTGCCAGGTCGGGCCACGGCCCGGCCAGCGCGGCGCCACGGTCGGCCAGCCCGCTGAACGGCCAGCCGCCACGGCGCGGCGGGATCGCCGCCCAGACCCGCGCCGGAGCGACCCGCAAGCCCGGGAGCAGCATTGTGCGCTTCACCTCGATGTCGGCCGGCAGCAGGCGCGCCACCGCCTCGGCAAGCCCGAGCGCCTGCGCCTCGTTGCTGGCCCGGCCATCGCTGATGGCCCAGATTCTGCGCCGCGTGCTCTGCATCGTCTGCGCGTCCGGCATGGATCGCCGCTCTCCCGGGCATGGCGGCCCCGGCCCCGGCTCCGGTCCCCGCCCGCGCCGCGTATAGCCGATTGCCCGCCGGGGACGAAGAGCGCCGTGCGCCCCGTGCGCCCCTTGCGCCCCTTGCGCCCCTTGCGCCCCTTGCGCCCCTTGCGCCGCGCGAACCGCCGCCGATCCGGACCGAAGGCGCGATACGCCAGGGCCGGTGCCCCCGTCGCGCACGCCGCCGGGGGCACTTCCCTCGGACCCCGGCTGAACCTCCGCCAGTCGTTGCCGCACCGGCCGGGCGGATCAGTCCGCCGTGCGGCGGCCAGCGCCCCCGGCGCCCCCGGCGGCCGGCGCCGGGCCGGCCGCATCGACCGGCCGGTAGCGCGCAATCACCCGGTGCGTGCCGGCGTCGATCACCTCGAGCAGAACCGGCGACGGCTGCGGCGCGAGCCGGTCGAGCCGCAGCCCCGCGGCGAAGGGGATCGTGTGCTCCTCGCACAGAACGATCTCGCGCACGCCGAGGTCGACTGCGACCAGGATCACCTCGCGCCCCTCCGGGCTCGCCACCGAGAGCTGCGCCGCGAAATCCGGGCCGACCGCCAGCGCTGTCGCGCCGTCCGGAAAGCCGCCCGCAGGCGCCCGCGGCCGCGGGATCCGGCGGGGCGCGGCGGGCGCCTGCGGCCCGCCGGACGCGCCGCCGCGCAAAATCCCCATCAGCGCGTCCTCGCCGAGGGTATCGAGCTCCTCGACAGGACGCCCGAGGCGTTGCTCCATCTGCTGGCGCATCCGCTCGGCATAGCCCTCGGCCGCCTGCTCGAGCAGCCGGCGGCGCTCCTCGGGGCTGGCGCTTTCCAGCACCTGCCGGTCGAGCCCGATGATCGCGCCGATCCGCTCCATCATCTCCTCGGCCATGCGCGCCGCCTCATCGGGCGAGACCACCGGCGGCACCGGCGCCTGCGCCCCGGGCGCCGGTGGCCGCAGCATGAGCGCCGCGGCGGCGAGCAGGACGATGGCGGCGGTGCGTGGCATGGCGCGCCCCTCAGCCGTCGCCGGCATGGTAGCGGCGGATCAGCCGCCGGCGCGTCGTCTCGGACTGGCCGGAGAAGTCCTCGATCAGCATCTCGCGCACCTGCGGCGCCAGGTCACGCGCCTCCAGGAGCCGCGTGAACAGGCGGATCTGCGCCTCGCGCACCCGCTCGGCCCGCTGCTCGGCGTCGTCCGCGGCGGCGTCCGGACCGGTCTGCGTCTGCGGCTCCCCGTCCGGGGCCGCGCCGGGTTCCGGGCACGCCGCCCATTGCCCGGCGCAGGAAGCGCGGCAGGCCGGGCGCGCCGCCGTCTCGGCCGGGCAGGCGCAGTCGCATGGCGGCGCGCCCGCCGCGCCCGCGGCGCCCGAGCCAGCCGAAGCCCCCGAACCGCCCGAGCCAGCCCCGCCGCCACCCGGCGCCGGGGCGCCCGGACCCGGTGACTGGAGCCCGGCCCGAACGACCGTGTCCCAGCCGAGATGGCCGCCCCAGTAGCGGTTATAGATGTCCTCGCCCTCGGTGCGGCGGCTGACCAGCCAGCCGGCCGGGCGGTAGAGATGGGCGAACGGCTTGGCAATGCTGCCCTTTATCTGCAACTGCCTGAGGCAGCGCATCGGCGCTCCCGACCTGAACGCCGCTTCCGATGCCTCGAACTCGCACACCGTGCCCTCGACCTCGGCGCGCAGCACGTCGCGCCCGTTCTCGTGCACGGTGAGACGGGCCGGCTCATCCGCGGGGCTCAGATAGACATGGCCGCTTTCATGGTCGTGCCCCAGGATCATCGCCTCGAACGCCCCGGTGACGCCTTCGCGCAGCGGCTCGGCGGAGTACACCCCGAACGTGCGCAGCTCCTCGAAGCGCTCGCCGACATACTCGCCGTCGCCGAGCGGCACCGGGATCACCTGCACCTCGCCCAGCGACAGGTCGATATGCGCATCGCCCATCCCGGCGCGCTGCACGGCGTCGGCAAGCAGCAAGCGCCAGAACGAGGTGGCGTAGTAGCCCAGCTCGGGCGCACCGGGGATCTCCTGGTTGAGCGGCAGGTCATAGCGCCGCAGCCCCGCGAGCACCCTGGCGAGACGCTGATCGGGGTGCGGCGGATAGGTCTCGGCGAACACCCGGCGCACGAAGTCGACGGCCGCGGCGGTGGCCTTCGCCTCGGCGATCCATCTCGGCTTGCGGCACTCGTCCAGCCGGTGCGGCATGAGCCTGAACGACTCCCCGTCACCGATCTGGATGGTGTGGAACAGCTCGTGCGCCGCCACGAAGGCGGGCAGATAGTCGGGCACCGAATCGAGACATCCCGGGTTGACCGCGACGACCCAGTCGCGGGCGAGCCCGCAATCGTTGGACTCGGGCGTTGGACCGCGATAGGTCACATAGGCGCCGGCCTCCGTGGCCGCGTCGGTGAACACGCGGATCGCCAGATACGGATCGTCGGCGTTCAGCAGCGCCTGCTCGAAGCCCACGACCGCCGGACCGAAACGGTACGGATGCGCGAATCCCTGCCTGCGGAAGTCCTCGATGGCGAAGGCGGCGTAGGTCTCCAAGCTGACGCGGCCCGCGTCGTCGATGCACCCGGTGTCGCGCGGGTGCGGGCGCAGCTCGCCCTCCGGCCCGCCGCAGGCGATCTCGAAGTGCGGCGGCGGCCAGTCGGTCATGTGCCGGAAGGTCTGGGCCGCGGCCAGCGCGGCCGCCAGCGCGGCGGCGACGGCCGGGAGCGCCAGCCATAAGCCGGCGCGGCTCATGGACCGCCCCCGATCCCGGCGCGCGCCTGCAGCGCCGCGATGCGCCCGGCGGCCGCTTCCGCCGCGGCGCGCGCGCCGGCGGGCACCGAGGCGAGCGCCAGCTCCTCGACCAGCCGGTCGCGCTCGGCGGCGCCCGCGGCGTCGAGCGGCACGGTGGGCAGCGTGCGCAGCTCGGCCTGGATCTCGGCGACGGGGCGCAGCGCCGGGGCGCGGCGCGTGGCCTCGGCGGCCGCCAGCACCCGGCTCAACTCGTCGAGCCATCGCGACAGGGCGAGACGGGGCTCGCGGTAGCCGAGCGCGCCGAGCCGCGCGACGAACGCCTCGTGCTCCGCGTCGCTCACACCGCCGAGCAGGCCGCGCGGCAGCCGCCCGACGCCCCGCTCCGGCGCACCGCCGTGCCGCGCGGCGGACCGCGCATCCACGGCACGGCGGGCGGAACGGCGGGCGGCATGGTGGGCTTCATCG
>DATKCQ010000069.1:0-24624 GCA_035513135.1 Thermohalobaculum sp. | reverse complement strand
GCCAGCGCGTAGGCGGTGATCGGGTTGCGCGGCTCGTACTGCGCCTCGAACGGCATCGGCTCGGAGATCGAGCGGAAGCCCCCCGCCGTGCGCTGGTTCGAGCCGTAGGCGATCACGGCGACATCGATCAGCCCCGCCTCGAGCGCCATCGCCGCGTCGAGCGCGTGCGCCATGAAGGACGAGCCGCCGATGTTCGAGCCGTTCGAGTATGCCGGCTGGATGCCGAGATGCTCGGCCAGCGACATCGCCGCCATGGAGTGGAAGGCGGTGGCCGAGAACAGGCCGTCCACCTCGCTCAGCGGAATGTCCGCGTCGGCCAGCGCCTTGTGCACCGCCTCGACCATGATCTCCATGGCGTTGCGGCCGTGCGCCTCGCCGATGCCGGCGGTGGCGGCGCCGACGCAGGCCGCCTTGCCGCGCAGGTGCTTGAGGTCGTTCATGTTTCCCTCCCTCACGCCGGCTCGAAGACGACGGCGGGCGCGCCGTTCAGGTCCTCGACCTTCGCCCGGACCTTCATGCCGATGGTCACCTCCTCGGGCGCGATGCCGACCACGCGCGACATCATGCGCGGGCCCTCCGCGAGATCGATCAGCGCCACGTTGTAGTCGCCGCCCTTCTCGGGCCGGCGCCGGTTGACCGTGGTGGCGTAGACGGTGCCTTCGCCGCTCGCCTCGACCCATTCGAGGTCGGCTTCGCCGCTGCCCGGCATCAGCACCCGCGGGTAGAACACGTGCTTGCCCGTCGCGGCGGATCGCTGGATCATGAAGCGTCCTTCCGCGAGATAGGCGTGGAATCTTGCTTCGGGTCCCGGTCCTTCGAAATATCCTGCCATGGCCTCCTCCCTACTCCGCCGCCGCCCGCGCTTCCAGCCCCAGCCGGGCGCGCGCGGCGTGATACTCGCGCTCGAGCCGGTCGACCAGCTCGGCGGCGCTGACGATCTCCTTGACCGCGCCGATGCCCTGCCCGGCGCTCCACACCTCCTTCCAGGCCTTGGGCTTCGACGAGCCGGCCGCGAAATCCATCTTGCTCGGGTCGCTCTCGGGCAGGTCGTCGGGGTCCATGCCCAGCGCCCGGATCGCCGGCTTCAGGTAGTTGCCGTGCACGCCGGTGAACAGGCTGGTGTAGACGATGTCGTCGGCGGCCCCCTCGACGATCATGCGCTTGTAGCCCTCGGGCGCGTTGGCCTCGCGCGTGGCGATGAAGACCGTGCCGAGATAGGCGAGGTCCGCCCCCATCGCCTCGGCCGCCAGGATCCCGTCGCCGGTGGCGATGGCGCCCGAGAGGATCAGCGGCCCGTCGAACCATTCGCGGATCTCGTGCACCAGCGCGAAGGGCGAGAGCGAGCCGGCGTGCCCCCCTGCCCCGGCGGCCACCGCGATCAGCCCGTCGGCGCCCTTCTCGACGGCCTTGCGCGCGAAGCGGTCGTGGATCACGTCGTGCAGCGTGATGCCGCCATAGGAGTGCACCGCCTGGTTCACCTCGACCCGCGCGCCGAGCGAGGTGACGACGATCGGCACCCGCCACTTCACCATGATCTCGAGGTCGCGCTCGAGCCGGGCGTTCGAGCGGTGCACGATCTGGTTGATGCCGTAGGGCGCGGCGGGCCGGTCGGGGTTCGCCTGGTTGTGGCGGTCGAGCTCCTCGCTGATGCGGGCAAGCCAGCGGTCGAGCTCGACCGGCTCGCCCTCGCGCTCGCGCGCGTTCAGCGCCGGGAAGCAGCCCGCGATGCCCGCCTTGCACTGGGCCAGCACCATCTCGGGGTTCTGCACGATGAACATCGGCGCGCCGAAGGCCGGGATGCGCAGGTTTTGCAAAATCGGCGGCAGGGCCATGGGGTTACGCCTCTTTCCTGACGATGAGCGCATCCAGCGCCATTGGCCCCTCGGGCCGGGCGAGCAGCGGGTTCATCTCGACGCTCTCGATCGTCTCCGCATGCGCCGCGGCGAACAGCGAGAGCCGCGCGATGGCGCCGGCCAGCGCCTCGAGGTCCGCCGGCGGGCTGCCCCGCGCGCCCGTGAGCAGCGCCGCGCCCTTGAGCTCGTCGATCATGGCGCGGGCGGTGGCGGGACCGAAGGGCGCCCGGCGGAACGATACATCGCGCAGCACCTCGGTGAACACCCCGCCGAGCCCGAACATCACCACCGGCCCGAACACCGGGTCGGTGCGGGCGCCGAGGATGCACTCGACCCCGCCCGCCACCATCGGCGAGACCAGCACCCCGTCGAGCCGCGCCTCGGGTGCATAGGCCCGGGCGCTCGCCATGATCTCCGCGTGGGCCTCGGCCGCGCGCTCGGGCGGCACGCCGAGCTTCACGCCGCCGGCCTCGGTCTTGTGCAGGATGCCGGGCGAGGCGATCTTCATCGCCACCGGCCCGCCGAAGGCGCGCGCCGCCGCCTCGGCCTCCGTGGCCGTGGCCGCCAGCCGGTCCTCGACCACCGGCAGCCCCGCCGCCGCCAACACCGCCTTGGCCTCGCGCTCGCCCAGCGAGCCCTCGGGCAGCGGCGCGAAAGCCTCCGCCTGCGGCACCAGCTCGGGCCCGGCCGCGAACGCCTCGCCGAAGCGCATCATCGCGGCCATGGCGACGATGGCGCGGGTGGGGTCCTCGAAGCTCGGGAAGCCGGCCGCGTCGTAGCGCGCGCGCATCTCGTCGGGCGTCAGCATCACGTGCAGGAACAGGCGGCCGGGAAAGTCCTTCATGGTCTCGACCAGATGCGCCAGAAGCGGGTTGCCCAGCACCGGCGAGCCCGCCACCGAGGTCCAGAAGCCGATCAGCGCGTCGTAGCCGCCCTTGTCGAGCATCGCTTTGGTAAAGCGCGGCACCAGGCTGAGATCGTTGAAGAATTGCGCCGTCACGTCCACCGGGTTGCGCGGCGCGGCGAAGGGCAGGATGGCCTTCATCTCGGCCTGCGCCTCGTCGGGCATGGGCGCCACCTCGAGGCCGTGATCCTCGGCCGCGTCGGCCATCAGCACCCCGGCCCCGCCCGAGATCGTCACCACGCCCAGCCGCCGCCCCGCCGGGTAGATGCGCGGGCGCGAGGCATAGGCGATGTCGAGCATCTCCTCGGTGGAATGCACCCGCCAGGCCCCGTGCTGGCGCAGGACGGCGTCGTAGATGGCGTCCTCGCCGGCGAGCGACGCGGTGTGCGACGACGCCGCCGCCGCGCCGACCGCCGAGCGGCCCACCTTCATGAAGATCACCGGCGTGCGGTTGGCCCGCGCCACCTCCAGCGCCTCGGTGAGCATGGCGCCGTCCTTGATGCTCTCGGCATAGGCCATGATGGTGTGCACGTCGTCGCGCTCGGCCAGCAGCCGGATCGCCTCGGCGACGTGCAGGTCCGCCTCGTTGCCGGTGGTCAGCCAGTAGCCGATGCCCAGTCCCTTGCGGTGCGAGGCCATGTAGATGTGGCTGCCATAGGCGCCCGACTGGCTGGCGATGGAGATGCCGCCGGGCACCGGCGTCGCCCAGTCGATGGTCGAGGTGAAGGTCGGGTAGAAGCGCGTCATCGAGTTGAAGGCGCCGAGGCAGTTCGGCCCGACCACCCGCACCCCGGTCTCGCGGGCGAGGCGGGTCAGCTCGTCCTGCATCGCCACGCCCTCGCCGCCCACCTCGGCGAAGCCCGAGGAGAAGATCATCACCGTGCGCGCCTTCTTGCGGGCGGCGACGCGGACCTGCTCGGCCACCATCTCCGCCGGCACGGCCACCAGCACGAAGTCGAGGTCGCCCTCGATGTCGGCGAGGCTCGGGTAGGCGCGCAAGCCCTGCACCGTGTCGCGGCGCGGGTTCACCGGGTAGATGGCGCCGTCGAAGCGCTGCTTGATCATGTGGGCGAGCGGGCGCCCGCCGATCCGCGTCGGGTCGTCCGAGGCGCCGACGATGGCGATGGAGCGCGGGCTGAGCAGGTCCTCGAGCGTGGTCATCGCCTCACACCGTGGTCACGGGCAGGCCGAGCCTCGCCCGGCGCTTCAGCCACATGGTCGGACGATAGCGGTCTTCCCCCGTGATTTCATGGAGTTGCTCCATGATCTTCAGAGTTTCCTTCGGACCCAGATCCTCGGCCAGCGCCAACGGCCCGAGCGGGTAGTTCAGGCCGAGCTGCATGGCGAGGTCGATGTCGGCCGGCGAGGCGAGCCCGATCTCGGCCATGTAGCAGCCGAGATTGGCGATCGTCGCGCTCATGCGCTGGGCAACGAAGCCGGGGCTGTCCTTGATCGCCGTGACCGCCCGGCCCGAGGCCGCCAGCGCCGCCGCCACCATGTCGCGCGCGGCGGGGTCGGCGCCCGGCGCGGTCATCAGCGTGACCCGCTTCGAGGTGTCGCCGGTGAGGTCGAGGCAGACCAGCGCCTCGTGCGCCACCCCGGTCCTGAGCGAGACGTGGGTGGCATCCTCGCCGATCGGCGCCGCGAGGAACGGCCCGCTGCGCCCGACGCCGAGCCCGATCTCGGCGCAGAACGCCTCGAGCCGCGCGTCCGCCTCGGCGAGCTGCACCTCGCGCGCCGGGGCGGCGTCGGTGGCGTGATCGGGCGAGGGGCGCTCGAGCGGCTTGCCGTCCTCGTAGCCAAACCAGCCGCGCCCGGCCTTGCGCCCCAGCAGCCCGGCATCGGCCATCGCCTTGTGGTTCGGCGCGGTCTTCAGCCGCGGGTCGTGCAGGTAGCCCTCGTAGACGATCATGCTGACGGGGAAGTTCACGTCGATGCCGGTCAGGTCCATCAGCTCGAACGGCCCCATGCGGAAGTGGCGGCAGTCGCGCATGATGGCATCGACCTGCGCCGGCGTGGCGACGCCCTCGTGCACGATGCGCAGTCCCTCGGTGGTGAACGCCCGCCCGCCCATGTTGACGAGGAATCCGGGGCTGTCCTTGACCGTGACCGGCGTGCGGCCCATGCGCTTGCCCAGGCCCGTGAGCGCCTCGACCGTGGCATCGGAGGTCTCGGCGGCGCGGATGATCTCGACGAGTTTCATCAACGGCACCGGGTTGAAGAAGTGCATCCCGGCGATGCGCCCGCGCCGCTCGCAGGTGCGCGCGATCGAGGCGATCGGGATCGACGAGGTGTTCGAGGCGATGATGCAGTCCGGCCCCACCGCCGCCTCGACCTTGGCGAAGGTCTCGCGCTTGATCTCCAGATCCTCGATGATCGCCTCGACCACCGCGTCGCACGGCGCCAGGCCGGCGGCGTCCTCGACCGCCTCCATGCGGGCGACGGCGGCTTCGGCCTCGTCCTCGCCGAGCCGGCCCTTCTCGACCAGCCGCGCGATTCGCCCGGCGACGGCCTGCTTCGCCGCCTCGGCCGCGCCCGGCTTGGCGTCGAGGATCAGCGTGCGCATGCCGCCCTGCACCGAGACCTGGATGATTCCCTGCCCCATGGCGCCGGCGCCGACCACGCCGACCACGTAATCCGCTGCATCTGGTTGTTTCATGGTGTGCCCGTTCATGGTGTGCGCCGTTCATACTAGCAGCCGAGCGCCGCCCCGAAACAGGGGTCCGCGACGCAAAACGCCTCACGCCTCGCCGCGCAGCCTGGCGATGGTGGTGTAGGCGCTGATCGCCTCGAGCGAGCTCGCCACGTCGATCACCGCCGGCCCGTCATGCGCCAGCGCCTCGGCCACCGCCCCGGCCGCCTCCTCGGGACGCGTCACGCTCAGCCCCAGCGCCCCGAAGGCCCGGCCCCAGGCGGCGAAGTCCGGGTTCACCAGGTCGGTCGCCGCCACCCGGCGCGGATGGTCGCGTTCCTGGTGCAGGCGGATCGTGCCGTAGGAGCGGTTGTTCGAGACGACGATCCTGGGCTTCGCGCCCCTGGCCGCCGCGGTCGCCAGCTCGTTGCCGGTCATCATCAGCCCGCCGTCGCCGCAGAACGCGATCACCGTGCGGCCCGGCTCGCGCAGGCAGGCCGCCACGGCGCCGGGCACGCCCAGCCCCATGGCGCCGCCGACCGAGCCGATGGCCGTCTGCGTGCCGTCCCAGGGCCACAGCGAGTGCACCCAGGACGAGAAGTTGCCCGCATCCGTGGTGACGATGGTGTCGCGCGGCGCCCGGGCCGCGAGCTCGGCCACCACGGCGCCGAAATCCACCCCGTCCGGGCGCGGCTCGGGGCGGTAGCCCGCCAGCGCCCGCGCCGCGCCATTGACCCGCGCGCACCAGCCCTCGCGGTCGCCGCGCACCGCCGCGTTGCGCCCGGCCAGCGCGGCCAGCAGCGCGGCGGGGTCGCACACCAGCCCGATCGCGGGGCGGTAGACGCCGCCGACCACTTCCGGGTCCGGGTAGACATGGATCAGCGGCTGGCGCGGCTCGGGCGCGCGCGGGAAGGCATAGCCCTGCGTCGGCGTGTCGCCGAGCCGGGTGCCGACCGCCAGCACCAGGTCGGCCCCGGCCAGCGCCTCGATCAGCGAGGCCGGCACCTTGAAGCCCAGATGCCCGGCATAGAGCGGCGAGCGGTTGTCGAAGATGTCCTGGTGCTTGAAGCTCAGCGCCACCGGCAGCCGGTGCGCCTCGGCGGCGCGGCCGAGCGCGGCGCGGCCCTCGGGCCCCGCCAGCAGCCCCCCGGCGATCAGCAGCGGCCGCTCCGCCGCCTCGATCCGGGCGAGCACCGCGTCGAGCTCCGCGGCGCCCGGCTGGCCGCGCACCACCGGGTGCGGCGCCAGCGCCGGCGCCCCGGTGCGCTCGGACAGCATGTCCTCGGGCAGGGCGATCAGCGCCGGCCCCGGCGTGCCCGCCTGCGCCGCGTGCCAGGCGCGGGCCACCGCCTCGGGCAGCCGGTCCGAATCGTGAACCTCCCAAACCCCCTTGGCGACGGCGCCGAACATGGCGGTGTAGTCCACCTCCTGGAAGGCGCCCCGGCCGCGCTCGTGGCGCGCCACCTGGCCGATCAGCACGACCAGCGGCACCGCGTCCTGCTCGGCCACGTGGACGGCGATGGCGGCGTTCGTCGCCCCCGGTCCCCGGCTCACCGCCACCACGCCGGGACGGCCGGTGATCTTGGCGTCCGCCACCGCCATGAGCCCCGCGCCGCCCTCGTGGCGGCAGACCACGGTGTCGATGTCGGGCGCGTCGAGGAGCGCGTCGAGCAGCTCGAGATAGCTCTCGCCCGGCACGCAGAAGATCCGGTCGGCGCCATGCGTCCGAAGGCACTCGACCAGCAGATCCGCGGCGCGCCGCATCCGTGCTCCTCGCGTTTTTCGCTCCCCGTGAGTCGTCAGCCTTGATTGCGAAACGCAATTTCGCAAGAGTAAAAGCGACTCAAGGGACCAGCACAGAACAACCCAAGGGAGGACCACCATGCTGACCACCCGCTCCATCCTCGCCGCGGCCGCGGTCGCCGCCGTCGCGGGCACCGCGTTCGCCAGCGAGATCAAGCTGCCCGGGACGCTCACCTGGACCGCCTACGGCACCGGTTCCGCCGGCTACAACCAGGCAGTCGCCATCGGCTCGGCGCTGAAGGAAAAGCTGGGCATCAACCTGCGCGTCCTGCCCGGCGGAAACGATGTGGCCCGCACCGAGCCGTTGCGCCAGGGCAAGGTGCACTTCTCGGCCACCGGCGTCGGCGGCTCGTTCATGGCGCAGGAAGGCGCCTTCGAGTTCGGCGCCCCGAACTGGGGCCCGCAATCGATTCGCGTGCTGATCGCCAACAACGGCGGCACGGTCGGCCTGGCGCTCGGCGTCGCGGCCGAGGCCTGCGAGAAGGCCGGCAAGCCCGGCTGCGAGGGCTTCGAGTATTCCGACCTGAAGGGTCTCCGAGTGGCGCAGGTGTTGGGCGCCCCGGCGCTGAACGTCAACAACGAGGCCTATCTCGCCTATGGTGGCCTGACCTGGGACGACGTCGAGATCGTCGAGTTCGGCAGCTTTTCGGACAGCTGGACCGGCGTAGTGAACGGCCAGGTGGACGCCGCCTTCGCCTCGACCAACTCGGGCAAGGCCTACGAGGCCGCCGCCGGGCCGCGCGGGCTCTACTGGCCGCCGATCGACCCGTCGAACGAGGAGGGCCTGGCCCGAATGCGGGCGGTCGCGCCCTTCTTCGCGCCGATGACCGCCACGGTCGGCGCCGACATCGACGGCACCGACGGCGTGCCCACGGCCGGCTACGCCTACCCGGTGCTGACCGCCATGGTCGATCAGGACGAGGACCTCGTCTACAACATGACCAAGGCGATGGTGGAACTCTACCCCGACTACAAGGACAGCGCGCCGGGCATCAACGGCTGGGCGCTGGAGGATCAGGACTTCAACTGGGTCGTGCCCTCTCACGAGGGCGCCATCCGCTACCTCAAGGAGGCCGGCGTCTGGACCGACGAGGCGCAGGCGCACAACGACAAGCTGGTCGCCCGCCAGGCGGCGCTGCAGGCCGCCTGGGAGGAGCTGAAGGCCGAGAACCCGGAGAACTGGGATGAGGCCTGGGCCGAGAAGCGCCGCCAGGCGTTGGCGGACGGCGGCTTCGAAGTGGTCTTCTGAGCCAGGGCGGCGATGGCAGAGCCCCAGACCCAACTCTCCGCCGACTCGGCGGAGGGCGGCGTCCCGCGCCGGGCCGAGCAATCGGGCCCGGCGCGCTGGGTCGCCTCGATTGGCACGCTGGTGGGAATCGCGCTGTCGGCGCACCAGCTTTTCAACCTGCAGCTCTTCGGCATTGTACTGCTCGAGGGGCTCTATCTTTACGTGCTGGCCGGGATCTTCCTCGGCATCGCCTTCCTGACCTTCCCGGCCACCGCGGCGCAAAGTGATCGGATCCCGTGGTACGACTGGGTGCTGACCTTCGCGACCTTCGCCTCGGCCGGCTACTTCGCCTGGACCGCCTATACCAGCCTGGAATCCGGATGGGAGTACGCGCCGCCCGAGACGGCGCGTTGGGTCTCGCTGGTCTTCTACCTGCTGATCCTCGAGGGCACGCGACGGGCCGGGGGGCTGCCGCTCTTCATCATCGTGCTGGTCTTCTCGCTCTACCCCACCTTCGCCGACAAGGTGCCGGACCCGCTCTCGGGCTTCGCCCAGCCCTTCATGGACGTGGTGCCCTACCTCATGATCTCGTCCGAGGCCTCGTTCGGCATCCCGATGCAGGCCTTCGGCGGGCTGGTGATCGGCTTCATCGTCTTCGGCGCCGTGCTGCAGAGGACCGGCGGCGGCAAGTTCTTCAACGACCTGGCGCTGGCGCTGGTCGGCCAGTTCCGCGGCGGCGCGGCGAAGGTGGCGATCTTCGCCTCGGGCTTCATGGGCTCGATGTCGGGCTCGGTGATCTCGAACGTGCTGACCACGGGCGCCGTCTCGATCCCGGCGATGAAGCGCACCGGCTTCTCGGCCCGCTACGCCGCGGCGACCGAGGCCTGCGCCTCGACGGGGGGCGTGCTGATGCCGCCGATCATGGGGGCGACGGCCTTCGTCATGGCCTCCTGGCTGGGCGTGCCTTACGTCGAGATCATGCTCTCGGCGACGATCCCGTCGATCCTGTTCTACTTCTGCCTGTTCGCGCAGGTCGACGCCTACGCGGCACGGCGCGGGCTCAAGGGGCTGCCGTCGGCCGAGGTTCCCTCGCTGATCGGGGCGATCCGCGAGGGTTGGGTCTACCTCTTCGTTTTCGCGCTCCTGATCTTCCTCATGGTGGCGCTGAGGCAGGAGACGCGGGCGCCGTTCTACGCCACGGCGCTTCTGCTGGTCATCAACCAGGTGATGAAGTCGCACCGCTTCACGCTGATCGGCTTCGAGGCGATGATCGTCGGCGTCGGCCAGGCGCTGGCCGAGCTGACCGCGGTGCTGCTGGGGGTGGGGCTGATCGTGGGCGCGTTCTCGGCCACCGGGCTCGCCGGCACGCTGGTGAACGAGCTGATCTTCCTCGCCGGCGACTCGATCATAATGCTGCTGATCATGGGGGCGATCACCGCCTTCGTCTTCGGCATGGGAATGACGGTCACCGCCGTCTACATCTTCCTCGCCATCGTGCTGGCGCCGGCGCTGGAGCAGACCGGGCTGAACCAGATCGCGGTGCACATGTTCATCCTCTACTGGGGCACGGTCAGCTACATCACGCCCCCCGTGGCGCTCGGCGCCTTCGCGGCGGCGACGCTAGCCAACGCCAGCCCGATGCGCACGGGCTGGGAGGCGATGCGGCTGGGCGGCGTGATCTACCTCGTGCCGTTCTTCTTCGTCATCAACCCAGCGCTGGTCGGCCAGGCGCCGGCGTTCGAGGTGTTCGGCTCGACCGTCGCCGCGCTGGTCGGCATCTGGTTCATCGCCGCGTCGCTCCAGGGCTACGTGAGCTTCTTCGGCGGATTCCCGGGCGGCGTGGCCGGCTACGCGCTGCGCGTGCTTCTCGGCGTCGGCGGCTTCATCCTGGCGCTGCCCGGCGGCGGGTTGATGGGCGTCTCGCACTGGACGCTGGCGGCGCTCGGTATGGCGCTGGCGCTGCTACCGCTGGTGGTGGCCTGGCGCCACGGGCGGGCCCATGCCTGAAGGCCGCACCAGCGGCCGCCCGAGCGAGCGTCCCGGCGACCGGCAGTTCGTCACGGCGCTGGCGCGCGGGCTCGACATCCTGCGCTGCTTCCAGGCCGGCGACCCGGCGCTGACCAACCAGGAGATCGCCGAGCGCACCGGCCTGCCAAAGCCCACCGTCTCGCGCCTCACCCACACGCTGCGCGAGCTCGGCTACCTGACCTTCTCCCGGCGCACCGGGGCCTACCAGCTCGGCGCCGGGGTGCTGGCGCTCGGCTACGCGATGATCGCCGCGCTCGAGATCCGCGAGCACGTCCGCCCCTACATGGACGAGCTGGCCGGCATGGCCAACGTCACCGTGGCGCTGGGCGCGCGCGACCGGCTGAGCGTGGTCTATCTCGACGTGCGCCGCGGCGCGCAGACCATCTCGCTCAGCCGCAATGTCGGCTCGCGCCAGCCGCTGGCGACCACCGCGATCGGCCGCGCCATCCTGGCGGCGCTGCCCGAGCCCGAGCGCGAATACCTGCTGCGCGCCCTGCGCGAGCGCGAGCCCGACACGTTCCGCCAGGTCGAGCGGGGCATCCGCCGGGCCTGCGACGAGCTGGCCGAGCGCGGCTTCTGCGCCTCGTTCGGCGACTGGCTTCCGGATGTGAACGCGGTGGGCGCGCCGCTCCTCTCGGTGGACGGCGAGCACCTCTACGGCCTGAACGCCGGCGGCCCCGCCTTCCTCGTGCCCCCCGAGATCCTGGTCGAGCAGCTCGGCCCCCGCCTCGCCCGGATCACCCGGGAACTCAGCGGCCCGCGGCTCGGCCAGCGCGACGGCGGCGGGTGGTAGCGCGAACCCGAGCGAAGTGGACACACTTCGCGACTCGGAAATCGCGGCAACTCGACAGGCTGGAGGCCCCTACTCCGCCTTCGCCTCCCAGCGGGCGACGTTGGCGCGGATCGCCTCGGTGCGCTCGTCGACCGGCGGGTGCGAGGCGAGCCAGCTCATCTCCTGCATGGTCGTCTGCGGCACCAGGTCGCGCAGCCGCTCGAGCATGCGCACCTGCGGCTGGGCGCCGAGGCCGGACTTGAGCATCAGCGCGGTGGCGTAGGCGTCGGCCTCGAACTCGTCCTTGCGGCTCAGCCGGCTCATCAGGAACATCGAGACCCAGCGCGCCACGAACCAGCCGATGATCGGGATGAAGCGGTTCAGCACCGAGCCCAGCACCAGGTGCAGGAACTGCGCCCCGGTCACGTCGATGATCCGCCGCTTGGTGTGGCCGAGCGCCAGGTGCCCGAGCTCGTGCGCGATCACCGAGGCGAGCTCCGGCCCGGTGATCTGACGTGCCTGGAACTTCTTGAACAGCCCGGTGGTGATGTAGATCTCGCCCGCGGGCGTCGCCAGCCCGTTCACCGCCGGCATCTCGAGCAGCCGCACCTCGATCGAATCGATCCCCGCGGTGCGCGCCAGCCGGCCCATCAGCGCCTCGACCTGGTCGTTCCTGAGCGGCCGCGAGCGCCTGCGCAGCGTCCGGCCCGACTGCCAGGCCGAAAAACGGATCATGGCGAACACGCCAAACACCAGCAGCAGGACGGGCAGGAGCCGGGTCATGCGCATGAATATAGGTGAGTCGCGCGGCGGCGTCACCGGGGCCGAAGGCCCGGCGCCCATCTTTCGCACGCGGGCAACGGTCCTTGCGCCGCGGCGCGCTTCCACCCCCCGCCGTGCTTGCACTACATTGCGCAGCACAGCCACGCCCAGCACGGAGGCCCGGCATGGAACCGCTGTCGAACGCACCCTGCCCGGCCGATCCCGGGGTCCGGGTCGGCCACGTCCACCTGAAGGTCGCCGACCTCGAGCGCGCCATCGCCTTCTACGCGGGCGTGCTCGGCTTCGACGTGATGCAGAAATTCGGCTCCGGCGCGGCGTTCCTCTCGGCCGGCGGCTATCACCACCACGTCGGCCTGAACGTGTGGGAGAGCAAGGGCGGCACCCCGCCGCCGCCGGGCCACACCGGCCTCTACCACACGGCCTTCCTCTACCCGACCCGCGCGGCGCTGGCCGGCGCGGTGCGCCGGGTTCTGGACGCAGGCGTCGCGCTCGACGGCGCCGCCGACCACGGCGTCTCCGAGGCGGTCTACCTGCGCGACCCCGACGGCAACGGCGTCGAGCTCTACCGCGACCGCCCGCCCGGGGAATGGCCGCTCGACGCCGAGGGCCGGCTGGCCATGGGCAACTGGCAGCTGGACATCGAGGCGCTGCTGGCGGCGGCGGAGTAGGCGCGCGTTCGCGCGGTCATTTTCCGTATTGCATGATGTTTCAATGACTTGACACCATGTCCACGCGTGGACACCCTGCCGCCGGCCCGCGCGAGCCCCGGCGCAGGGCCGGGGCATCGGCGCGCGCCTCTACCGCCCCAGCGTCTTCGTCGCCGCCTCGATGCCGGCCAGCGTCATCGGGAACATGCGCCCGCCCATGATCCCGTGGATCATGCCGATGGATTGCGTGTATTGCCACTGCGCCTCGGGCACCGGGTTGATCCAGGCGGCGTCGGGCCATTGCGCCAGCACGCGGCGCAGCCAGACCTCGCCGGATTCCGCGTTCCAGTGCTCGTTGGCGCCGCCGGGATAGACCACCTCGTAGGGGCTCATCGCGGCGTCGCCGACGATCACCAGCTTCCAGTCGGCGCCGCAGGTGTGGATCACGTCGAGGGTCGGCACCTGCGCGTCCCAGCGCCGCCGGTTGTCGCGCCAGACGCCTTCGTAGAGGCAGTTGTGGAAGTAGTAGTGCGCGAGGTGCTTGAACTCGCCGCGCGCCGCTGAAAATAGCTGCTCGACCACGCGCACGTGGTCGTCCATCGAGCCGCCCACGTCGGTCAGCATCAGCACCTTCACGGCGTTGTGCCGCTCGGGGCGCAGCCGGATGTCGAGGTAGCCCTGCTCGGCGGTGCCGCGGATGGTGCCCTCGAGGTCGAGCTCGTCGGCCGCCCCCTCGCGCGCCCAGCGCCTGAGCCGCCGCAGCGCCAGCTTGATGGTGCGCGTGCCGAGCTCGACGTCGCCGTCGAGGTTGCGGAATTCGCGCCGGTCCCAGACCTTCACCGCCCGGCGGTGCCGGCTCTCGTGCTGGCCGATGCGCACGCCTTCGGGGTTGTAGCCATAGGCGCCGAAGGGTGAGGTGCCCGCCGTGCCGATCCACTTCGAGCCGCCCTGATGGCGGCCCTGCTGCTCGGCGAGCCGCTGGCGCAGGGTCTCCATCAGCTTCTCCCAGCCGCCGAGCGTAGCGACCTGCGCCTTCTCCTCCTCGCTCAGGTGCTTCTCGGCGAGGCGGCGCAGCCATTCCTCGGGCAGCCCGGCCACCTCGACCCCGGCCTCGCCCTCGGGACGCTCCAGCCCCCTGAACACCTCGCCGAACACCCGGTCGAAGCGGTCCAGGTTCCGCTCGTCCTTCACCAGCGCAGCGCGCGCCAGGTAGTAGAACGCCTCCACGTCGTAGATCACCGCGCCCGCCCCCATCGCCTCGACCAGCGTCAGGTGCTCGCGCAGCGAGACCGGCACCCCCGCCGCCTTCAACCCGAAGAAGAGCTTGAGGAACATGCGCTCAGCCCGCGTTGAGCCAGGCCAGTCCGATCAGCACCGCCAGCGTCGCCAGGGCGATCGGGATGCCATGCGCCAGGGCGTACTGCGCCCGGTCGGCGAGATTGCCGCCGCGGCGTGCAGCCCGGACCCAGCCGAGCAGGCAGCCGAGAATGAAGGCGGCGAGAAACAGGATCTGCATGGCGTTCTCCTCAGGCGTCGGGCCGGCAGTCCGCGGCGCGGCGGCCCGGACCCAGCGCGTAGGCGTTCCATTCCGCGGTCAGACGCGCGAGGCTCGCGGCCTGCGGGCCGCCGGGCCCGGTCTCGGCCAGGACGTCCGCCTGGATCGTGTAAAGCGCCGCCAGCCGCTCGTCCTGGCCGTGCGCCGCCAGCACCGGCCAGGTCGCCTCGGCGATCGCCAGGACCTCGGCCGTCCGGCCGAGCCGCGCCAGGGCGCAGGCCCGCTCCAGCGCGATCCGGGCATGACGGATATCGGACTCGCCATGCGCCGCGTCGCACACCGTGCCCGCCCGGTCGAACAGCCGCAACGCGCGCTCCGGCTCGCGCCGCGACAGGATGCGCCCGGCGGTGACCAGCGTATGGCAGTGCTGCGCCGAGCCCGGCGCATGGGCCTCGACCACCGTCAGCGCCTTGGCGGCCAGCTCCCGCGTCTGGCTCTCGGAGACCCCGCGCGAGAACACCGCCGTCATCAGGTCGGGCCAGGCGCCCAGCGCCCGCCGGTTGAGCAGCGGCAGCGGCGGCGCGCCGATCCCTTCGGGGTTGACCCGGTCGAGCACCGCCCCCGCCTGCGTCTGCGTGGTGCGGCGGTCGAGCCCCGTCGCCAGCTCCGGCGCATACAGCACCCGCAGCATCAAATGGTCGAGCTTGGTCGGCCACAGATGCGCCCCGTCGTCGTTGAAGCTCGAATTGCCGAGCCCGTAGAGGTCGTTGGCCAGCCCCAGCGCCTGCGGGATCTCCTCGAGCAGGCAGTTGCGCACCAGGTAGGGCGGCGCGTCGTCCGGGATGAACACGGTCATCGCCTCGATCGAGCGCGCCCCGGCGAGTGCCCGCGCGCTGCGCCCCGTGGGATCGGCGGCGAACCCCTGCCAGCTCGCGTCGCCCTGCGCGGTGACGCAGTAGGCGGTGCGCAGCACCGAGTCGAACCGCCGCCCCTCGACGAAGCGGACCAGCAGGTTCGCCGGCGCGCCGCGGGCGATCCGTATACCGGTCTCGGCCCGCAATTCCTCGAGGAAGCCGTCGAGGAACGGCGCATAGGCGCCGGCCCCCTCGCCCTCCAGCGCCACCGAGACCGGCGCCTCGTAGCGCACCAGGTGCGGCCGCGCCGCCCCCCACTCGGTCTCGTGCGCCAGCACCACGAAGAGCCGCGCCAGGCTGGCGTTTTCGTAGGCCGTGTGGCCAGCCGGCAGCGCCGCCCCCAGCCGCGGGAAGTCGGGCGGCTGCATCACCGCCCGCTCCGGCGCGTCCGGCAGGTCCGGCGCCGGCTCGGCCGCACAGGCGGCGAGCGCGACCGACAGGGCCAGCAGAAGCCGCGGCAGGGGCATCAGCGCTGGTACTTGACGAACGGCGTGAGCGTCGCCAGCCGGTCGTAGAGCTGGCGCGCGGTGGCGTTGAAGTCCTGGGTCAGCCAGTAGACCGTGGGGCAGCCCGCCGCGTCGGCCGCGGCATAGACCGCCTCGATCAGCGCCCGGCCGGCGCCGCTGCCGCGCGCCTCCGGCTCGACGTAGAGGTCCTGCAGATAGACCACGTTCTCGATGCGCCAGCAGTGGCGGTGGAACAGGAAATGCGTCAGCCCGATCAGCCGCCCGCCGCGCTCGGCCACCAGCCCGTGGAACTCGCGCGGGTCGCCCGAGAGCAGCCGGGCGAAGGTGCTGCGGTAGACCTCCTCGGGCACGGACGTCTCGTAGAACTCGAGATAGCCGGTCCACAGGCGGCGCCAGTCGTCCTCGTCGACGGCGCGCAGCGGGCGGATGCTGGTCATGCGACTCTCCCTCGGTGGCGGCGGCGATCATAGCAGCGCCGCGCGGCGCTTCGCCAGCCGGGGTTCAATTGCCCCGGCGCCGCGCCAGGAAGGCCAGCCGCTCGAACAGGTGCACGTCCTGCTCGTTCTTCAGAAGCGCCCCGTGCAGCAGCGGGATGGCGCTCGCCGGGTCGGCCCTGAGCGCCGCGGGGTCCACCTCGTCGGCCATCAAGAGCTTCAGCCAGTCGAGCACCTCCGAGGTCGAGGGCTTCTTCTTCAGCCCCGGCGTCTCGCGGATCTCGTAGAACTGGGTCAGCGCCGCGCGCACCAGCTCGCGCCTTATGCCGGGGAAATGCACGTCGATGATGCGCGTCAGCGTCGCCGTGTCGGGAAACGCGATGAAGTGGAAGAAGCAGCGGCGCAGGAAGGCGTCGGGCAGCTCCTTCTCGTTGTTCGAGGTGATGATGACGATCGGCCGGTGCTTCGCCTCGATGGTCTCGCCGGTCTCGTAGACGTGGAACTCCATGCGGTCGAGCTCCTGCAGCAGGTCGTTGGGGAACTCGATGTCGGCCTTGTCGATTTCGTCGATCAGCAGCACCACGCGCGCGTCCGCCGCGAACGCCTCCCACAGCTTGCCCGGCCGGATGTAGTTGCGCACGTCGCGCACCCGCTCGTCGCCGAGCTGGCTGTCGCGCAGCCGGCTGACCGCGTCGTACTCATAAAGCCCCTGGTGCGCCCGGGTGGTGGACTTCACGTGCCACTCGATCAGCCTGAGCCCCAGCGCGCCCGCCACCTGGCGGGCCAGCTCGGTCTTGCCGGTGCCCGGCTCGCCCTTCACCAGGAGCGGCCGCTCGAGCCGGATGGCGGCGTTGACGGCCACCATCAGGTCCTCGGTGGCGACGTATTCGGCGGTTCCCTCGAAGCGCATTCCATGCCTTTCCGGCGCCCGGCGCGGCACCCGAGAATCTCCAACCACGCAAGGCCTATAGCGCAACCTTTCAGGCTTTTTAAGTCGTGACATGGCGCCGCATCCCATCTATAGAAGCGCGTCACCGACGGCGGTGGACGTCCTGGAGTGAGCGTGGCGGGGGAGTCGCGAATGAATCTCGAAGTCCGAATCGACTCGGATTACGAACCCGGCGAGAACGAGCCGTTCATGTGCGAGCGGCAAAAGGAGTACTTCCGGCGCAAGCTGCTGGCCTGGAAAGAGGGAATCCTGAACGAGAGCCGCGAGACGCTGGCGCAAATGCAGGAGGACACCTACAGCCTGGCCGACCTGGCCGACCGCGCCTCGGCCGAGACCGACCGGGCGCTGGAGCTGCGCACCCGCGACCGCCAGCGCAAGCTGGTCGCCAAGATCGACGCGGCGCTCGGGCGCATCGAGGACGGCAGCTACGGCTACTGCGAGGAGACCGGCGAGCCGATCTCGCTCAAGCGCCTGATCGCGCGGCCCATCGCCACCCTGTCGCTCGCCGCGCAGGAGCGCCACGAGCGGCGCGAGAAGGTGCACCGCGACACCTGACCTGCCGGCGCCGAAGCCCCGCGTGACCGCGAGATCCGCCCCGGCATCCCCCCGGCATCCCCCCGGCATCCCCCCGGCATCCTCCGGACGGTCCGCTTTCCGTCAGCGTGCGACATTATCTTGCGCAATAATCTTTCCACCCTGTAGAACTTCCGGACGGAATCGCTTGCAGCCCGCAAGCGCCGTGTCTAATCGAGCCATCGACCGGAGACGCGGAGGACGGAATGACTGAGCGGGTGACGGCAGGCGGCCTCCAGGTCGCCCGCGAGCTGCACGACTTCATCGCGGGCGAGGCGCTGCCCGGCACCGGCATCGAGGCGGGCGCCTTCTGGGACGGCCTCGCCCGCCTCGCCGCCGAATTCACGCCGCGCAACCGCGCCCTCGTTGCACGCCGCGACGAAGTGCAGGCCCGCATCGACGCCTGGCACCGCGCGCGCGCCGGCCGGCCGCACGACGCCGCCGCCTACCGCGCCTTCCTCGAGGAAATCGGCTATCTCGTCCCCGAGGGTCCCGACTTCTCGGTGGACACGCAGGGCGTCGATCCCGAGTTCTCAATCATCGCCGGCCCGCAGCTCGTGGTGCCCGTCACCAACGCCCGCTACGCGCTGAACGCGGCGAACGCGCGCTGGGGCTCGCTCTACGACGCGCTCTACGGCACCGACGCGCTGGGCAGCCCGCCCGCCCCGGGCGGCTACGACCCGGCGCGCGGCGCGCAGGTCGTGGCCCGGGCCAAGGCGTTCCTCGACGAGGCCGCGCCGCTCGAAGCCGGCGCGCACGCCGAAGTCACCCGCTATGCCGTCGCCCAACGTCGGCTCGTCGCCACCCTTGGAGGTGGCCGCGAGACCGGCCTGCGCGACCCCGGCCAGCTCGCCGCCCATACAGGCGAGGCAGCGGGGCCGGGCTCTGTCCTCCTGCGCAACCACGACCTGCACATCGAACTGGTGATCGACCCCGAGCACGCGATCGGCAGGGACGACCCGGCGCACGTCGCCGACATGGAGCTCGAGGCCGCCGTCACCACCATCGTCGACCTCGAGGACTCGGTGGCCACGGTGGACGCCGCGGACAAGGTGCTCGCCTGGCGCAACTGGCTCGGCCTGATGAAGGGCGACCTGACCGCCGAGATCGCCAAGGACGGGCGGACCTGCACCCGCCGCCTGAACCCGGACCGCGCCTATACCGCGCCCGACGGCACGCCCTTCACACTGCCCGGCCGCGCGCTGATGCTGGTGCGCCACGCCGCCGCGCTGATGACCAGCGACGCCATCTGGCTGCCCGACGGCGCCGAGATCCCCGAGGAGATCCTGGATGCGGCGGTGACGCTGCTCATCGCGCTGCACGATCTGCGCAAGGGCGAGGGCCCGCGCAACTCGCGCACCGGCTCGGTCTACGTGGTCAAGCCGAAGATGCACGGCCCCGAGGAGGTCGCCTTCGCCAGCGACCTGATGGCGGCGGTGGAGAACCTGCTCGGCCTCGCGCCGAACACCGTCAAGATCGGCATCATGGACGAGGAGCGGCGCACCACCGTCAACCTCAAGGAATGCATCCGCGCCGCGAAGTCCCGGATCTGCTTCATCAACACCGGCTTTCTCGACCGCACCGGCGACGAGATCCACACCGCGATGCAGGCCGGCCCGATGGTCCGGAAGGCCCGGATGAAGGCCGAGCCGTGGTTCCAGGCCTACGAGGACAACAACGTCGATGTCGGGCTGGCCTGCGGGCTCAAGGGCGTCGCCCAGATCGGCAAGGGCATGTGGCCCAAGCCCGACCTGATGGCGGCGATGCTCGAGGAGAAGATCGAGCACCCGATGGCCGGCGCCAACACCGCCTGGGTGCCCTCGCCCACCGCCGCCACGCTGCACGCCATCCACTACCACCGGGTCGATGTGGGCGCGCGGCAGGCCGAGCTCATGGAGCGCCCGCGCGCCTCGCTCGATACCATCCTGACCATCCCGCTGGCGCGCGACCCCGAGTGGCCGACCGAGGACATCCAGGCCGAGCTCGACAACAACTGCCAGGGCATCCTCGGCTACGTGGTGCGCTGGGTCGATCTCGGCGTCGGCTGCTCGAAGGTGCCCGACATCGACGACGTCGGGCTGATGGAGGACCGCGCCACCCTGCGCATCTCGTCCCAGCATATCGCCAACTGGCTCGTGCACGGCATCGTCAGCGAGGCCCGGGTGACGGAGACGCTGAAGCGCATGGCCGAAGTGGTGGACCGCCAGAACGCCGACGATCCAAACTACACGCCCATGGCCCCGGCCTGTGACGGCCCGGCCTTCAAGGCCGCCTGCGACCTGATCTTCCGGGGCACCGAGTGGCCGAACGGCTACACCGAGCCGGCGCTGTTCGCCCGGCGCCGCGAGCGAAAGGGAGGCTAGGGATGGCCGAGATCACCCTGCGCAAGGCGCGCACCATCGTCCGCCAGGCGCTGGCCAAGGGCCGCGAGCACGAGATGAAGCCGCTCGTCGTGTGCGTCCTCGACGCGGGCGCCCACCTCAAGGCGTTCGAGCGCGAGGACGGCGCCGCCAACATGCGCTTTGAGGTGGCGCACGGCAAGGCGCACGGCGCGCTCGGGCTGGGCATGGGCTCGCGGGCGCTGAAGGCGCGCGCCGATGCCCAGTCGTATTTCATCCTGGCCGTGAACGGCGCCTTCGGTGGCGGGCTGGTGCCGGTGCCCGGCGGCGTGCTGGTGCGCGACCGCCGGGGCGCGCTGATCGGCGCCGTCGGCATCAGCGGCGACACCGGCGAGAACGACGAGCTGGCGGCCATCGCCGGCATCGAGGCCGCCGGCTTCACCGCCGACCCGGGCTGAAGCCCGCGGCGCGCCGGCGGTCAGGCCGGCACCGGCGCGGGCAGGCGCGGCAGGTAGTCACCGTCGAGCTCCAGCAGGAACCGGCGGAACGCCGCGGCAGCCGGCGAGAGCTGGGTCCCGGCCAGCCGGATCAGGTACCAGCTGCGAACCATCGGCATGCCCTCGAGCCGCAGCAGCGCCAGCCGCCCGGCCGCGAGTTCCGGCACCACCGTGTGCCCCGAGATCACCGCCAGGCCGAGGCCCGCCATGACCGCCTGCTTGATGGTCTCGGTGGTCCCCAGCTCCATGGTCCGGTAGGGCCGGCCCTCGCCGATCCGGTCGAGATAGCGAATCATCAGGATGCGCGAGCCCGAGCCCTCCTCGCGGCACAGGAAGGTCTGCTCGAGCAGCGCCTCCGGCTCGACCCGGGCCAGGCCGGCCAGCGGGTGCTCGGGCGGCGCGATGACCACGTAAGGGTGCTCGCCCAGCGCGTCCTGCTCGCTCGCCGGCGCCTGCGGCGGGCGGCCCATGATGGCGAGCTCGACCTCGCCGCGCCCCAGCCGCTCGGTGATCTCCTGGTGATTGCCGACCTTGAGGCCGATCTCGATCTCCGGATGGCTGCGCTTGAGCCGGGCGACCAGGCCCGGCGCGAAGTACTTGCCGGCCGAGACCACGCCGACCGGGACATGGCCCGCCAGCCCGGTCCGCATTGCCGTGACCCGCCGGATGCACAGGTCGAGCGCCGTCTCGATCTTGAGCACCGTGGCCAGCAGCTCGCGACCCACCGGGGTCAGCTTGATCCGCCCGTCCGGCCCGCGCTCGAGCGTTCGCGCCCCGATGATCTCCTCGAGCGCGCGGAGCTGGGTCGACACCGCCGGCGGCGTGACGTGCAGCACTCCCGCCGCGGCGGTGATGGAGCCGGCATCGACGATCGCAGCCAGGACGCGCAGCTGCTTGAGGGTCAGGGCCTTGCGATGGACCATGCGAAATCCATCTAAAGCATCTTCGAGGGTCCGCAAAGCATGTTTTGGTATACCAAAAGCCGGCAGCCGAAAGTTTGACGCGCGGCGGCCCGCGGGGCAGCCGGGGATGCACGCCGCGGCCGGGCGCGCCGAAGCGGTTTCGGCGATCCCCGGCTCACCGAAACCGCTCCGGCATGTGGAGCTGCCGCGATTTCCGAGCCGCAAAGTGAGTCCACTTTGCTCGAAATTGCATTAGGTTGCCGGCGTAGTCCGTGGTCACCGCAAGGAGGCGCGCATGACCGACACTACCGAGCTTCCCGAGGATCTCGCCGCCGCCGGCTGGGAGACGGCCGCCGACGGCAAGGCGATCGCCAAGACCTTCCGGTTTCGCGGCTTTCGCGACGCCATGGCCTGGATGGCGCGCGCCGCCTTCGAGGCCGAGCAGCTCGACCACCACCCGGAATGGTCGAACGTCTACAACCGGGTCGCGGTCCGGCTGTCCACCCACGACGCCGGCGGGCTGACCGGGAAGGATCTCGAGCTGGCGCGGCGCATGGAGAAGTTCTCGCAGCGGAGCCTGGTCAAGTGAGCCGATTCGCGGCCACGCCCGAGCCGCCCTACTACGCGGTGATCTTCACCGCCCAGCGCGGCGCGGACGACGCGGGCGGCGCGGGCGGCGGGGACTACGCCGCCATGGCCGCGCGCATGGAGAAGCTGGCGCTGGCCCGCCCGGGCTGTCTCGGCGTCGAGAGCACGCGCGACGCCGAGGGCCTCGGCATCACCGTCTCCTACTGGCGCGACCAGGCGAGCCTGATCGGCTGGCGCGAGGACGCGCGGCACCTGGTCGCCCAGCGCCTCGGGCGCGAGCGCTGGTACACCCACTACGCCCTGCGCGTCGCCCGCGTCGAGCGGGCCTATTCGGGCCCCGAAGGCCGCGCCGGCTGACGAGTCCGTGCCGGTTGACGAGTCCGTGCCGGGGGATATCGGGCTGGCGCCCGCCCGGCCGGGGCCCCGGTGCTGCCCCCGGTGCTCTCGACTCATTCGCCCGCGACGGCGGCCAGCGCGCCGCCCTGCCAGACCGGCGCCGCATCGTCGTCCGCCGGCACCGCCGCCGCCCGGAGCAGCGCCTCGAGCAGCGCCGCCGGCGCGCGCGCCTGCCCCAGCGGCAGCAACGTGCACGGCGCGCCCTGCGCCATGGCGTCGCGCATCCGCGTGCCGGGCGCGCCGATGTCGAAGGCGGCGACCGGGCGGCCGCTCGCGAGGGCGAGGCTCAGCGTGTAGCTATAGGTCTCGGGCCAGGTCGAGGGAATCAGGATCAGGTCGGGATCGGCCCGCGCGATCTCGGCCGCCGCGTCGGCGTTGCGGTAGGGGCCGGTGACCCGCAGCCCCGCCGCCCGCGCCGCCGCGTCGTTGCGCGTGTAGCCGATCACCGTCAGCTCGACCCCGGGCGCATGCCGGCGCGCCTCGGCCGCCAGGGCGAGCAGCACGTCGAAGCCCTTGATCGGCCCGATCGCCCCGATGGTCGCGATGCGCAGGCCGCCCGGCCGCCGCGCCCCGGGCAGCCGGTGCGCCAGGCGCACCCGCTCGTGCGGGCGCACGGCGATGTTCGCCAGGTCCGGGAAGTAGCGCCCGAGCCGCATCGCCACGTCGCGGTCCGGCACCCGCACCTCGCGCGCCAGGCCCAGCAGCAGCCGGTAGTCCTCGCGCCAGCGCCCGATGTCCGGCGCGCCGAAATCCGAGCGCCGCTTGGCGAGGCAGCGCCGGCAGCCCGCCTGCTCGGGCTCGCCGCAATACATGCCATTGTGGTCGGCCAGGTTGATGCGCGGGCACACCGAGATGTAGTCGTGCGCCACGAAATCGAACGGCAGGTCGAGGCCGTCGAGCAGCCAGGCGAACCGCTTGGCCGCCCCGGCCCCGAAATCGGCCAGGTGGTGCACCTGCGCCTCGGTCACCCCCAGCGCGCCGAGCAGCGCCCTGAAGTCCGGCCCGCCCAGCGGCACCGCGGCCAGCGAGGGCAGTTCGGCCACGCGCGGATGGCTCAGCCGCACGGTCTCCGGCCCGGCGGCGCCGCCCGTCATAAGCAGCGCACCCTTGCCCGCGGCGGCGAGCCGGGCGATCTCCTCCTCGACATGCTGGTGCGTGCCGCCGCCGCGCGAGTGCGTCACCATCAGCACGTTGCGGCGCGGCGCGCCGACCCGGCGCAGCCGCTCGACATCGATGGCCTGGCGCAGCGGCGCCATCGGGTCCGCGGCGACGAAGCGGTGCACCGCGCGCAGATAGCCCGGATGCCGCCGCTCGATCACCTTGAGCGCCGCGTCGACCAGCCCGACGCGCTCGTCGCCGAACGAGGTCTGGCCGAGATGGCGCACGAACACCTCGCCGGCGATCAGGTTGCGCAGCCCCGCCTTGATCGCGCGCTGCGAGAAGTCGTTCTCCTCGCCATAGCCGCGCCCGAACGCGGCCTCGTCGAGCGGGCCGAGCCGGGTAATCGCGTCGCGTCGCACATAGGTGGCGAAGCCCACGCAGGTCGGCGCCTCGACCACCCGCCCGGCGTTGACCCGCGCGGCGATCCGGTCGACCTCGTCCCAGCCGATCTCGAGCGCCTCGGCATTGTCGGCGTTGAAGCGCGGGTAGCTGCAGATCGTGCCGTTGTTGGTCATGGGCGTCACGGTGGCCAGGTCCGGCGCCGCATGAGCCACGAAGCGCAGCCGGTCGAGCCAGTCGCCATGCACCTCGGTGTCGGCGTTCAGCCACACCACGTCGCGCTCGGGGTGCAGCGCCATGCCGCGGTTGATGGCGGCGACGAAGCCGCGGTTGCGCGGCTGCACGACCAGCTCGATCAGCCCGCGCCGGACCAGCCGCGCCAGATCCGCCCTGAGCTGCGCGTCGGGTCCGCAATCGTCGATCACCACCAGCGTGAACGGCGTGCGGTTGCGCGCCCCGAGCACGCTCGCGAGGCAGCGCAGCGTCTCGGCCCGGCCGCGATAGACCGGCACGATGATGTCGACCGGCGCCCCGGGTGCCCCGGGCGCCCCGGGCGCCCCGGGCGGAACATCCCCCGGCACGTCCCCCCGCGCATCCCCCTCGATCACGCCGCCCCGCCCCGGCGCGATCCGGCCGCGCCGCGCCAGCGCCTGCGCGATCTCCGCCGCGTCGTCCGCCGCCGAGCGCACCGCCGGCCGGGGCGCCGTGCCGCCCGCCGGCCCCAGCCCGCGGGCGCGCCCCAGCGCCAGCCAGTGCGCCAGCCCGCTGATCCGGTCGCGCGGCCCCAGCTCCGCCTGCCGGCGATAGCGCGTCTCGTCGAACCAGCGACTGGGGTTGCGCCCCTCGGACCAGCCATTGGCG
This sequence comes from Thermohalobaculum sp., assembly GCA_035513135.1. GTDB lineage: Bacteria > Pseudomonadota > Alphaproteobacteria > Rhodobacterales > Rhodobacteraceae > Thermohalobaculum. The sequence goes on along the minus strand of DATKCQ010000069.1, from coordinate 59 downwards.
AGGTAGTGCGCGAGCGGGTCGATCCCCGCCTCCTGCACGTCCGGGTTGCAGGCGAGGTA
>DATKCQ010000068.1:0-2219 GCA_035513135.1 Thermohalobaculum sp. | reverse complement strand
GGCGCCGGTCTCGCCGGCCCAGGTGCAGATCGGCGATGCCGAGTTCGGCGGCGCCTTCACGCTGACCGACCACACCGGCGCGCGCGTCTCCTCGGAGGAGCTGATCGACGGGCCGGCGCTGATCTATTTCGGCTACACCTTCTGCCCCGATGTCTGCCCGGTGGACGTGGCCAACATGGCGCGCGCCGTCGAGTTTCTCGACGAGCGGGGGATCGCGGTCACCCCGGTCTTCATCACCGTCGACCCGGCCCGCGACACGCCCGAGTCGCTCGCCTACTACGTGGACGCGATGCACCCGCGCATGGTCGGCCTGACCGGCAGCGAGGCGGAGATCGCGGCGGTCGCCGTGAAGTTCCGCGTCTACTACCGCCGGGTCGAGCTCGAGGACTCGGCGGCCGGCTACCTGATGGACCACACCACCCTGACCTACCTGGTCACGCCCGAGGGGGTCGCGGCGGTGTTCCGCAACGGCTACCCGCCCGACGAGATCGCCCGGGCTGTGGCCGAGATCCTCAGCCGCGGCTGAGCCCGGGCGCGAACAGCTCCGGCCGGTTGACCATCAGCACGCCGACGGCGGTGGCGGCGACGCCGGCCATCTCGACGGGGCCCATGCGCTCGCCGAAGATCGCCCAGGCCATCAGCGCGGTCATCGGCGGCACCAGGAAGAACAGGCTCGCCACCAGCGAGGCCGCGCCCCGCCGGATCATGTAGAGCAGCAGCGAGAGCGCGCCGAGCGAGAGCACCACCACGAGCCAGCCCAGCGCCAGGGCGAACGTGCCCGTCCACTGCACCTCGCGGCTCTCGAACACGAGCGCGACCGGCACCAGCACGGCGAAGGCGGCGAGGAACTGCACCAGCGTCGAGGAGCGCACCGGGTGGTCGCCGGCCCGCGCCTTCTGCACGATCGAGGCGACCGAGATCGCCACCAGCGAGCCGAGGCACAGCGCCACGCCGCGCCAGTCGCCGAGCCCGGCGTCGAGCTTGCGCGCCACCACCAGCCCGACCCCGAGGAACCCGAGCGCGATGCCGGTCCACTGCAGCGCGCCGAGCCGCTCGGCGAGGTAGCGCCGGGCGATCAGGGCGGTGAGCACCGGGTGCAGCCCCACGATCAGCGCCGAGACCCAGGCCTCGGTGCCGAGCGCGATGGCCTGGTAGACCCCGCCGAGATAGACGGCATGCAGCAGCACGCCGACCAGCGCCGCGTCGCGCATCTGCACCGGGCTGGGCCAGGGCGCGCGCGCCAGCACCACCCAGGCGCCGAGCAGCGCCGAGGCCAGCGCGAAGCGCAGCACCAGGAAGGTGGCCGGCTCGGCGTAGGGCAGCCCGTACTTCGCGCCGATGAAGCCGGTGCTCCAGAACAGCACGAAGGCCGGGGCGGCGAGCGTCTCGGGGCGAAAGGGCAGGGTCATCGGCCGGCGAGCCCCGTCATTGCATCGGCGGGGATTTGACATGCGCCGGGCGGGCGGCAAAGATCAAGGCCAAAACCGGGAACGGCAGGTTCCCCGCGGGGAAGGCGAGATGAGCGAGAACCGGGCGCAGATCGGGGCCGACAACAGCCTCCTCGTGGTCGACGACGACGCGCCGTTCCGCCAGCGCCTCGCCCGTGCCATGGAGAAACGCGGCTTCGCGCCCGTGATGGCCGAAAGCGTCGCCGAGGGGCTTTCGCTCGTTCGCCGCAAGCCGCCGGCCTACGCGGTGGTGGACCTGCGGCTCGAGGACGGCAACGGCCTCGACGTGGTCGAGGCACTGCGCGAGCTGCGGCCGGACAGCCGGGTGGTGGTGCTCACCGGCTACGGCAACATCGCCACGGCGGTGGCGGCGGTGAAGATCGGCGCGGTGGACTATCTCTCCAAGCCCGCCGACGCCGACGACGTGGAGAAGGCGTTGCTGGCGCGCGGCGAGGACAAGCCCGAGCCGCCCGAGAACCCCATGTCCGCCGACCGGGTGCGCTGGGAGCACATCCAGCGGGTCTACGAGCTGTGCGACCGCAACGTCTCGGAGACCGCCCGGCGGCTCAACATGCATCGCCGCACGCTGCAGCGCATCCTCGCCAAGCGCAGTCCGCGCTGAGGCGCACGGGGCGGCGCGACGGTCTGGCGAAGCCTTTCTCCGACGAGGCCGGCAGGTCCAGGAAGGCTTTCCGCTTCGCGACGTCGACCGGCGCGGCGAGAGGGGACAGGCAACCATGGGTCCCGGCGACGCAAGCCGCTCCGCCTCGG
>DATKCQ010000067.1:0-6586 GCA_035513135.1 Thermohalobaculum sp. | reverse complement strand
GGCGGCGCCCATGTCCACCGCGGCGCCTTCGCGCGCGGGCACGCCCTGGCGCGCCAGGGCAACGACTACTGGAACGACAGCGGCGGGCGCATCTGCAACGCCATGTTCCAAAGCTGGATCGTGCTGGGGCTGGCGGGCCTCGGCCGCACCGACGAGGCGCTCGCGCTCAACGCCCGGACCATCGCGCATTGCCGCGACACCGGCGACCGCTTCATGGAGCCCGAATGCGTGCGCCTGCGCGGCGAGCTGACCCTGGCCGCCCAACCCTCCGACACCGCCACCGCCGAGCGCCTGCTGCGCGAGGCGCTGGCCATCGCCGAGGCGCAGGAAGCGCTCTCCTGGGAGCTCCGCGCCGCCACCTCGCTTGCCCGCCTGCTGCAATCGCGCGACCGCCGCGCCGAGGCCGCCGCCTGCCTCGCCCCGGTGCTCGAGCGCTTCACCGAGGGCCGCGAGACCCCCGACCTGCGACAGGCCGGCGAGCTGCTGGCGGAGCTCGCCTGACACCGGCGCGCGCCGGCCCCGCCCAGCTCATCCCGCGAAGGCGGGGATCGCGCAAAAGCCGGCTCATCGGCCCGCCGCCCTCAGACGCCCAGCTTCCGCTGCAGGCTCGAGGACGAGGTGGTGTACTGGAAGCGCAGCTTCTTGTCGGGAAAGCAGATGTGGAACGCCTGCTGCGCCATCAGCGCCGCCTCGTGGAAGCCGCACAGGATCAGCTTCAGCTTTCCCGGGTAGTGGTTGATGTCGCCGATGGCGAAGATGCCCGGGATCGAGGTCTCGAACTTCTCCGTATCCACCACGATCAGATTGTCGCGCACCTCGTAGCCGAACTCGCCCACCGGCCCCAGCTTCATGGTCAGCCCGTAGAACGGCAGCAGCACGTCGCACGGCACCTCGTAGTCGCCGTGCTCGCTCGAGTGCACCACCACCGCGTCGAGCTTGCTCCCCGCGCCCTTCAGCGCCTTCATCTTGGCGATGTGCAGGTCCATGCCGCCCGCCTCGACCAGCGCGCGCATCCGGTTGACGCTGTCGGGCGCGGCGCGGAAGCCGTCGCGGTGATGCACCAGCGCCATCGAGCGCGCCTTCGGGGCGAGGTTCAGCACCCAGTCGAGCGCCGAGTCGCCGCCCCCCGCCACCAGCACGTCGCGCCCCTTGAAGCGGTCCATCTGGCGCACCGAGTAGAACACGCTCTCGCCCTCGTAGGCCTCGATGCCCTCGAGCGCCGGCTTCTTCGGCACGAACGAGCCGCCGCCCGCGGCGATCACCACCACCTTGCAGTCGATCCTGGTGTCGGCGTCCGTGACCACCCGCCAGCCGCCGTGGGGCAGGTCATCCGAGGCCGCGCGCCGCTCCAGCCGCACCGCCATCTGGTTGAGGTGAAACTGCGCCTTGAACGGGCTGATCTGCTGCATCAGCCGGTCCACCAGCTCCTGGCCCGAGATCACCGGCCAGGCCGGGATGTCGTAGATCGGCTTCTCCGGGTAAAGCTCGGCGCACTGCCCGCCGGGCCGGTCGAGAATGTCGATGACATGGCAGCGCATGTCGAGCAGCCCCAGCTCGAACACCGCGAACAGCCCCACCGGACCGGCCCCGATGATGCAGACATCGGTGGTGTGGACGCCGGTGGCATGCGTCTCGCTGGTATGCGTCTCGTTCATGGCGCCTGTTTAACCACGCATCTTGGTGAATTGCAGGGGCGCATTGTCTCAGGCCGCCCCGGCCGCCCCCTGCGCCCCCGGCGTCTCCAGCCCCGCCGCCGCCCGCGCCGCCTGGCCGAAGGCGGCGAACAGCGCCCGGTTCACCGGGTCCGCGTCCGCCTCGTACTCCGCGTGCCACTGCACGCCAAGGGCGAAGCTCGCCGCCCCGGCGATCGAGATCGCCTCCACCGTGCCGTCCTCGGCCCAGCCCTCGAGGACCACGCGCGCGCCCGGCTCCCACACCGCCTGGCCGTGCAGCGAGTTGGTCACCGCCGCCGCCTCGCCGATCAGCGCGTGCAGCGCGCCGCCCTCGCGAAAGCTCACCTGGTGGCGCCGGGCGAAGATCACCGCCGCGTCCTTCTCGCCCTTCGGCATGCGGTGGTTCATGCGCCCGGGCAGGTCGCCGACCTCCGCGTGGAGCGTGCCGCCGAAGGCGACGTTCATCTCCTGGATGCCGCGGCAGATGCCGAACACCGGCTTGCCCGCCGCGACCATGGCGCGGATCAGCGGCAGGCACACCGCGTCGCGCCCCGGGTCGAACGGCCCGTGCGCCTCGGTCTCGTCGTGGCCGTAGAGGCACGGATGCACGTTCGGCCGCGCACCGGTCAGCACTAGCCCGTCGAGCAGGCCGACCAGCTCCCCGGTGGTCGAGGTCTCCGGCAGCCCGGGCAGGATCAGCGGCAGGCAGCCCGCCACCTCGGCCACCGCCTGCGGCGTGCGGTTGCCGCAGATCTGCGCGTCGAAGGTGTCGTCGATCCGGTGGAGAAAGGCGGTGACGCCGACCACCGGGCGCCGGGGTGTCGTGCTCAAATCTGCTTCTCCGGCATCTGCACCACCAGGCCGTCGAGATCCTCGGTGACCTTGAGCTGGCAGGTTAGGCGCGAGCGCTCGGGGTTCGGCTCGTAGGCGAAGTCGAGCATGTCGAGCTCCATGTCCTCGGGGCCCGGCAGCTTGCCCACCCAGTCGGGATGCACGTAGACATGGCAGGTCGAGCAGGCGCAGGCGCCGCCGCAGTCGGCCTCGATGCCGGGGACGTTGTTCTGCACCGCGCCTTCCATCACCGTCAGGCCGACCGGCACCTCGAGGCTGTGCTCGGTGCCGTTGTGCTCGATATAGGTGATCTTCGGCATGCCGCGTATTCCTCTCGCCCCACAAAGTTCCGCGCGCTATCTAGCGTGCCTCGGCGCACTTCGCCAGAGGCGCGGCACGCACGAGCGACGAGGAGGTCGTTCGCGCGGCGGCCGGCGCGGCGGCGCGACAATACGGCCCGAAGGCGCCCGTTGCGGGCCGTCCGCCGCCTTGCTAGCAATGCGGCGCAGACCCGTCCGGATCCGCCCGCTTCCTTCCGGGACACCCACTCGATGAAGACGCACATCCTGTCGAACCTGCGCGGCGACATCTTCGGCGGGTTGACGGCGGCCGTGGTGGCGCTGCCGCTGGCGCTGGCCTTCGGCGTGGCCTCCGGCGCGGGGGCCGTTTCCGGCCTGTACGGCGCCATCGCGGTCGGCTTCTTCGCCGCGGTGTTCGGCGGCACGCCGAGCCAGGTCTCGGGGCCGACCGGGCCGATGACCGTGGTGATGGCCTCGGTGGTCACGCTCTACGCCGGCAACCTGGCCGAGGCCTTCGCCATCGTCTTCCTCGGCGGCGCCTTCCAGGTGGCGTTCGGGCTGATGCGCGTCGGGCGCTTCGTCTCCTACACGCCCTACTCGGTGGTCTCGGGCTTCATGTCTGGTATCGGCATCATCATCATGCTGATCCAGACCCTGCCCTTCGCCGGTCTGCCGACCGCCGAGGGCGGGCCGATCGGCACCCTGGGCGCCTGGCCGGAGCTCCCGGCGGCGCTCAACCCGCAGGCGCTGGCGATCGGCATCGCCAGCCTCGCGGTAATGGTGTTCTGGCCACGCCGACTGGCGGCGATGCTGCCGCCGCCACTGGCCGCCCTGGTGTTCGGCACGCTGATGGGGGTGCTGCTCCTGCCCGCCGCACCGGTGATCGGCGAGGTGCCGACCGGGCTGCCGACGCTGATCCTGCCGGTGTTCCCGCTGGTCGACCTGGCCCAGGTCCTGCAGGCGGCGCTGGTGCTGGCGCTCTTGGGCTCGATCGACAGCCTGTTGACCTCGCTGGTCGCCGACTCGATCACCCGCACGCGCCACGACTCGGACCGCGAGCTGCTCGGCCAGGGGCTGGGCAACATGGTCGCCGGCCTGATCGGCGGCCTGCCCGGCGCCGGCGCCACCATGCGTACGGTGATCAACGTCCGCTCCGGCGGGCGCACGCGGCTCTCGGGCGTGATCCACGCCCTGGTGCTCCTGGCGATCCTGTTGGGCCTCGGCCCGCTCGCCAGCCACGTGCCGCACGCGGCGCTCGCCGGCATCCTGATGAAGGTCGGCTGGGACATCATCGACTGGAGCTACCTGCGCCACATCCGCCACGCCCCGCGCGAGAAGGTGCTGGTTATGCTGGTGACGCTGGGGCTGACGGTGTTCGTCGACCTGATCACCGCGGTCGCCGTCGGCCTGATCCTGGCCGGCTTTGTCACTGCGCGCTGGATGGAGAAGGAGGAGCTCAAGGGCATCACCCGCCTCTCGCTGATGAACGGCCGCGACGACCCGCTCGACCCGGCCGAGCGGGCGCTGTTCGACCGCGCCGGCGACCGCGTCGAGATTGTCCGGCTGCACGGCAACTTCTCGTACGCCTCGGCGCGCCAGATCACGCAGCTGCTCGGCGGCGTGCTGCGCGGCCCGCGGGCGGCGATCTTCGACTTCACCGCCGCCGGCCACGTCGACACATCGGCGGCCTACGCCATCGCCGAGCTGATCGACGATGCCCGCGCCGCCGGGGTCGCCTGCTACATCGCGGGGCTCGAGGGGGTGGCGGAGCGGACCCTCTCGGGCCTCGGCATCCTCGCGAAGGTTCCGCCGGAGCACCGGCACGCCTCGCGCCTGGCCGCCCTCGAGGCGGCCATGGCCGCGCATGTCACGCCCGCGGCGACGGCTCCCTGAGGAACCGTCCCGCGGGCGGAACGCCGGTCGGCTCGCCCCCGGTCCGCTTGGCCGGCCAACGGCTTCAGTCCGGGTTGCGCGCAACCGCGGTCATCAGCCCCCAGAACCAACTTATCCTGTAGCGCTCGACGCGCACCGCGGCGAACCCCGCATCCTCGATCAGCGCCCCGAACCCGGCGCTGCCGTAGGTGCGGAAATGCGCGGGGTCGCGCAGCCGCAGCAGCCGGTCCAGCAGCCGGCAGGCCAGGTAGTCGCCGCACCAGTCGGTCAGCACCAGCGTGCCGCCCGGGCGCAGCACCCGGCGCATCTCGCCGAGCGCCGCCCGCGGTGCCCGGAAGAAATGGAAGGCGCTGATGCTGACCACGGTGTCGAAGCCGGCGCGGGGGAACGGCAGGGCCTCGGCCGAGGCGACCTCGAGCGCCACGTCCGAAGGCAGCCGCCGCCGCGCCGCCGTCAGCATCGCCGGCGAGAGGTCCACCCCCGCCAGCCGCGCGTCGGCGTGGGCCGCCCGCACCGCCGCGAGGAACGCGCCGGTGCCGCAGCCCACGTCGAGCAGGCGCGCGCCCGGCCCGGCGGGCATCCGGCGCAGGGTCTCGCGCACCGTGGCGCCGATGTAGAAGGCCCATCGCCGGTCATAGCGCGCGGCCAGCCGCTCGTATTCGCGCCGCACCGCCGCGTGTGGATCCCCGTGTGGCTCCCCGTGCGGATCTCCCTGTGGCTCCTCGCCCATCCGCCCCCCCGGACCCCGGCGCCGGCCAACTCACCCGGCGATCCTGCCGCCGTCCGCCCTCGTCACCGCCAGCGCCCCGCGCAGCGCCGCGCGCCGGCCCGGCACCACCGCGCAACCCTATCGCGACGGCGGCCCAAAGCAAGACGGCCGGGCTGGCCGGCCCGGCCGCCGCACGCGCTGCCGTCGGGCTCAGTGGTGCGCGTAGTACTCGACCACCAGCTGCGGCTCCATCTGCACCGCGTAGGGCACGTCGCCCAGGGCGGGCTGGCGCAGATAGGTGGCGGTCAGCTTCTTGTGGTCGACCTCTAGATAGTCGGGCACGTCGCGCTCGCCCGACTGCACCGCGTCGAGCACCAGCGCCATGCCCTTCGACTTCTCCTTGACCGAGACGACGTCGCCCTCCTTCACCCGGTAGCTCGGGATGTTCACCCGCTTGCCGTTCACCTGCACGTGGCCGTGGTTGACGAACTGGCGCGCGGCGAAGACGGTCGGCACGAACTTGGCGCGGTAGACCACCGTGTCGAGCCGGCGCTCCAGCAGCCCGATCAGCATCTCCGAGGTGTCGCCGCGCGCGCTCATGGCGTCGGCGTAGATGCGGCGGAACTGCTTCTCGGTCAGGTCGCCGTAATAGCCCTTCAGCTTCTGCTTGGCCTTGAGCTGCACGCCGAAGTCCGAGAGCTTGCCGCGGCGGCGCTGGCCGTGCTGGCCGGGGCCGTATTCGCGCCGGTTCACCGGGCTCTTCGGCCGGCCCCAGATGTTCTCGCCCATGCGGCGGTCGATCTTGTATTTCGCGGAGGTGCGCTTGGTCACGTCCCCGTCTCCCTTGCCATAAAACCTCGAGGCGGCCTCCTTTCCCCTCCCTTTCGCGGGGCCGGGGCGGCAGGATCCCGCTTGCGCGGGCCACGGACGCCAGTCAGAGCCGCCCAAACGGACGGCCGGACTGGCGCATACAGGCGGGCGGGAGCGGTGTCAACTGCGGCGGCCGCCGATACGGCCCGGCCATTGGCATGGCGGCGCGATGCGCATAGACTGGCGCCGCCAGCCACGCGAGGGGACCTGAGCGGATGATGGAAATCGGCGGCTTGCTTGGCCTTCTCCTGCTCGTCGGCAACGTCTACGCCGTCGTGAAGACCCTGCAGAGCCCGGCCGAGACCGGCGCC
>DATKCQ010000066.1:0-20200 GCA_035513135.1 Thermohalobaculum sp. | reverse complement strand
CGCGTCTCGCGGGCCGGCGCATTGAGCGCGGCGCGCAAGCTCAGGGCCAGGGCGTCGCGGGTGCGGCGGGGGTCCTGGATGCCGTCGTCCCACAGGCGCGCCGAGGCGTAGAGCGGGTGGCCCTGGCGCTCGAACTGCTCGACGATCGGGCGCTTGAAGGCCTCCTCCTGCCCGGCCGACCACGCGCGGCCGTCGCGCTCGATCCCCTCGCGGCGCACGGTGGCGAGCACGCCCGCGGCCTGGAAGCCGCCCATCACCGAGATGCGGGAATTGGGCCAGGTCCAGAGAAAGCGCGGCCCGTAAGCCCGCCCGCACATGCCGTAGTTGCCCGCGCCGAACGAGCCGCCGATGATCAGGGTGAGCTTCGGCACCTCGGCGCAGGCGACGGCCGTGACCAGCTTGGCGCCGTGCTTGGCGATGCCCTCGGCCTCGTATTTGCGCCCCACCATGAAGCCGGTGATGTTTTGCACGAACAGCAGCGGCACGCCGCGCTGGCAGCACAGCTCGATGAAGTGCGCGCCCTTCTGGGCACTTTCCGAGTAGAGGATGCCGTTGTTGGCGATGATGCCGACCGTCACCCCCCTCACTTGCGCGAACCCGGTGACCAGCGTCTCGCCGTAGCGGCGCTTGAACTCGTCGAGGCGCGAGCCGTCCACGAGGCGCGCGATCACCTCGCGCACCTCGTAGGGGACGCGGGTGTCCAACGGCACGATGCCTAGGATCTCCTCGGGGTCGTAGAGCGGCGCCTCGCCCTCGAGGGCGGGCACGGCGGGTCCGGGGCCGAGATTGGCGACGATGTGGCGCACGATGGCGAGCGCGTGGGCGTCGTCCTCGGCGAGATGGTCGGCGACGCCCGAGAGGCGGGTGTGCACGTCGCCGCCGCCCAGCTCCTCGGCCGAGACCACCTCGCCCGTCGCCGCCTTCACCAGCGGCGGGCCGGCGAGGAAGATGGTGCCCTGCTCGCGCACGATGATCGCCTCGTCGGACATGGCGGGCACGTAGGCGCCGCCCGCGGTGCACGAGCCCATCACGGCGGCGATCTGGGCGATGCCCTCGGCCGACATGCGCGCTTGGTTGTAGAAGATGCGGCCGAAATGGTCGCGGTCGGGGAACACCTCGTCCTGGTTGGGCAGGTTGGCGCCGCCCGAGTCCACAAGGTAGACGCAGGGCAGCCGGTTCTCGCGCGCGATCTCCTGCGCGCGCAGGTGCTTCTTGACGGTGACGGGGAAGTAGGTGCCGCCCTTCACCGTGGCGTCGTTCGCCACCACCATCACGTCGCGCCCGGCGACACGGCCGATCCCGGTGATGATCCCGGCGCCGGGCGAGGCATCGTCATAGAGCCCGTGCGCGGCGAACAGCCCGACCTCGAGGAAGGGCGAGCCGGGGTCGAGGAGCTGCTCGACGCGCCTGCGCGGCGGCAGCTTGCCCCGCGCGACGTGGCGCGCCATGGCGGCCTCGCCGCCCCCGGCCATGGCGCGGGCGGCGGCGGCCTCGACCTCGGCGATGGCGGCCTCCATGACCTTGCGGTTCTCGGCGAAGGCGTCGGAGCGGGGGGAGATGCGGGAGGGGAGGACGGTCATTCGCGGGTCACCGGATCACCTGGACGTCGATGCCGAGATCGAGGTCGGCCCACGCCCGGTCGGTGGTGAGCACTCCTGCCGAGTCCCGCAATGCCAGTGCCAGACATGCCCGGTCGCCGAATGACAGGCCGAACGCGCGGGTCGGCGGACGCAGCGAGCCCGCCTTGATCGCCTGAGCGAAATCGAAATCCACGACCGTGATCGGGAGCATTTCGAGGGTCTCACGGGTTTGATCGGCGTCGAAGCCTTTATCACACAGCTTTGCCACGACCTCGGAGATATTGACCGTGCTGATTGCAGCGTTCGGCATTGCGCTGACGACCCTGTCTCCTCCCGGCTCTCCCTGCAGCATCGCAAGGAGCGCCGAAGCGTCGATCACGGCCGTCACTCCGCGTCCTCCCTACGCGCCTCGGCACGCCGTTCCGCGATCAGTTCGTCAGCCAGGCTGACGCCTTCGGGAACGCGCCCACGGACGAATTCCTGGGCGCGGCGGACGGCGACCGGGAGCGTGACGAGCTGCAATTCGCCCCCGACTACGCGCGCGATCACTGTGCCGTCCGGGCCAAGCTGCATCGCGGCACGCATCTCTGATGGGATCACAACCCGGCCATCCTGACCAATCTTGAGCCGCGCGGGCCCGACGGACCGGTTTGGCCGCGCCCTTGTTTCGCCGCCAGCATTTTGGCGCTGCAATTCCGCTTCGTATGCCTTCTTCCAGTGCCAAAACTGAGTCGACGCAGTGCCCGGCTCACCACCCTCTGCAACGTAGGCATCGATGACTTCGGAGCGCGTTGCACGGCGTCCTTTTGCGCGCGTGATGTCCTCGGCCAGCTTCCAGACGCGTCCCGTCTTCGAATGGGGGTCGCGGGGGGCGATCTCATGGTAAGTCGATGCCATTTCTTCCTCGCTGGCGATATGTATAAAATATGGCACATACTTTCTAAAAGTGCAATCTGCTCATGCCGTCTCCTTGAACAATTCCCGCCCGATCAGCATCCGCCGGATCTCCTGCGTGCCGGCGCCGATCTCGTAGAGCTTGGCGTCGCGCAGCAGGCGCCCCGTCGGGTAGTCGTTGATGTAGCCGTTGCCGCCGAGCGCCTGGATCGCCTCGAGCGCCACCTGGGTGGCGCGGTCCGAGGCGTAGAGCAGGCAGCCCGCCGCGTCCTGGCGCGTGATGCCGCCCCGGTCGGCGGCGGCGGCGACCGCGTAGACATAGGCGCGGGCCGCGTTCATCGCCGTGTACATGTCGGCGATCTTCGCCTGCATGAGCTGGAACTCGCCGATCGGCTGGCCGAACTGACGGCGCTCGTGCACGTAGGGCATGACCACGTCCATGCAGGCCGCCATGATCCCGAGCGGCCCGCCCGAGAGCACCAGCCGCTCGTAGTCGAGGCCCGACATCAGCACCTCGACGCCCTTGCCCTCCTCGCCGAGCACGTTCTCGAAGGGCACCTCGCAGTCCTCGAAGATCAGCTCCGAGGTGTTCGAGCCGCGCATGCCCAGCTTGTCGAGCTTCGCCCCCGTCGAGAAGCCCGTCATGCCCTTCTCGATGATGAACGCCGTGATGCCCCGGGCGCCGGCACCGGGGTCGGTCTTGGCATAGACCACCAGCGTGTCGGCGTCCGGTCCGTTGGTGATCCAGAACTTCGAGCCGGTCAGCACGTAGCGGTCATTGCGCTTCTCGGCGCGCAGCTTCATCGAGACCACGTCCGAGCCGGCGCCGGGCTCGGACATGGCCAGCGCGCCCACATGCTCGCCCGTGATCAGCTTCGGCAGGTACTTGCGCTTCTGCTCCGCGGTGCCGTTCCTGCGGATCTGGTTGACGGCGAGGTTCGACTGCACGCCGTAGGAGAGGCCGACCGAGGCCGATGCGCGGGAGATCTCCTCGAGCGCGATGACATGGGCGAGGTAGCCCATGCCGGCGCCCCCGAACTCCTCTTCGGCGGTGATGCCGAGGACCCCGAGCGCGCCCATCTCGCGCCACAGATGGGCGGGGAATTCGTTTGAGCGGTCGATCTCCGCGGCGATCGGCGCGATGCGCTCCTGCGCGAAGCGGTGCACCGCCTGGCGCAGCGCCTCGACCTCCTCGGGCAGGCCGAAGTTGAGGGATTTCATGAACATGTGAGCGCCTCCCGGGTCTCGAGCCCGGTCATGCGGGCGACGATGTGCCAGTAGATGTCCTCGATCTCGCGCGGGCTCAGCGGGCCCGTCGCGCGGTACCAGGTGGTGATGCCGGTCAGCATGGCGATGATCGCCCGCGCCGTGACCCGGGGGTGCTCCATGCGCAGCGTGTCCTCCATCGCGCCGTCGCTCAGGATCCGCGCGAGCTCGCCCTCGTAGCGCCGCCTGAGCGCCTCGATGGCGGCGAAGTTGTCCGGCGTGAGGCTGCGCAGCTCCATGTAGCTCAGGAACACGCCGGCGGCGCGCGGCAGGTGGTGGCGCACGTGGAACCGGGTGAAGCGCTCGAGCCGCGCCGGGGCGGGGGCCGAGCCGGGCAGGCGGGCGGTCTCCCAGGCGCCCAGCAGCTCGTGCATGTGCGCCTCGAGCAGCCTGAACAGCATGGCCTGCTTGTTGGGAAAGTAGCGGTAGAGCGCGGCGGCGCCCAGGCCCACCTCCTCGGCCAGCCGGCGCATGGCGAGCGCCTCGTAGCCGTGCCGCGCGATCAGGCGCATCGCGGCCTCGCGGATCGCCGCCTCGGTGCGCGCCCCGTCGGAGCCGACGCGTCGGGCCATGTCCTCCCCCTGTTATGGCGGGCGAGTCTAAGTGAACGCTCGTTCGATTCAAGCCAAATCCTGCGCCGCGACCAGTGCGGCGAGCTTCAGCCGCTGCACCTTGCCCGACGGGCCCTTGGGCAGGTCGTCGAGGATGTGCACGCGGTCGGGCGCCTTGAAGGCGCCGACCTCGCGGCGGCACAGCGCGCGCAGCTCATCCCCGGTCACCGTCGCGCCGGGGGTCAGCGCCACGGCCGCCTCGACGCGCTGGCCGTAGTCGGGGCAGGGCACGGCGAAAGCGGCGGCCTCGATCACGTCGGGATGGGTCAGCAGCGCCTCGTCGATCTCGCGCGGGGCGATGTTCTCGCCGCCCTTGATGATCAGCTCCTTGCGGCGTCCGGTGACGTGGATGTAGCCGTCGGCGTCCATGCGCCCGAGGTCGCCGGTGAGGAACCAGCCGTCGGGGGTGAAGGCCTCGGCGGTCGCCTCGGGGTTCTTGAGGTAGCGGCTGAACACGTTCTCGCCGCGCACGGCGATCTCGCCCTCGGTGCCGCGCGGCACCTCGCGGTGGCCCGCGCCGAGGATCGCCACCTCGTTGCCGAAGGCGCGGCCGGGCGAGCCGTATTTGCGCGCGCCAGGGGGCAGCGGGTTCGAGGTGATCTGGGCCGCCGTCTCGGTCAGTCCCATGGTCTCGATCAGCACCAGGCCGAACAGCGCCTCGAAGGCCCGGTGCACCTCGGGCGCGAGCGGCGCCGAGGCCGAGCGCGCGAAGCGCACCTGCGCCAGCGCCTCGCGCGGCGGCGGGCCGTCCGCCTGCGCCGCGCGCAGCAGGTACTGGAACTGCGTCGGCACCGCCGAGAACCAGGTGCAGCGCTGGCCGATCAACTGGTCCCAGAACTGCGTGACCGAGAAGCGCGGCGGCACCACCATCGAGGCGCCGGCGACCAGCGTGCTCATCAGCGACACGCAAAACCCGTTGATGTGGTAGAGCGGCAGCACCAGCAGGGTGCGGTCCGCAGGCGTAAGCGCGTGCGCGAGGATGGTGTTCTCGCCGCCCGCCAGGATCGCCCGCTGGGTCAGCATGGCGCCCTTGGGCTTGCCGGTGGTGCCGGATGTGTACATCAGCAGGCCGTCGATCCGGTTGCCGCGCGCCGGGGGCGGGGCTGCGGCGGCGGCGGGCCACTCGGGACCGTCGGCGCCGCAGCGGATCACGCGGACCGGGCGCTCGATGCTGGCGAGGATGCGCCGCAGCCGGTCTTCCTCCCCGGCGCTGACGAGGACGATGCCGGCCCCGGAGTGCTCCAGCGTGTAGGCGATCTGCGGGTCGCCGGCAGCCAGGTTCACCGGCGCCGTCAGCCGCCCGCCGTAAAGCGTGCCCAGGATCGCCAGTGCCGAGGCCCAGCCATTGCCCATCATCAGCGCGACCGGCTCGCCCGGACCGACGCCGAGCCCGGCCAGGCCGGCCGAGAAGCCCGCCACCGCGTGGCGCAGCTCGCGCCAGCTCACCTGCCTGCGCGCCTCGGGAGCGATCAGGAAGGGCGCGTCGGGGCGCGCCGCCGCGTGGCCGTCGATGACCTCCCCGACCGAGCGCTCGCCCACCAGTTCGCCCATGCGCCGCTCTCCCGCGCCGCTCGCCCGCCTGCCGTCCGGCGCGCAGGGTATCAGGCGGAGGCCAACTGTCCATATGCGCTGAGACGGTGGAAATCCGCTTACCGCTGGCGTAAAGGGGCCGCGGATCGACGGGAATCGATGGGCAGGACCATGACGGAGCGGCGCACCGAGGGCTTTCTCTACCTGCTCGGCTTCGGGCTGTGCATCCCGCTGGCCAACTGGATGATCGGGGCGGTCGGCACGGTCTGCCCGCCCGACTCGCCCTGCCTGATCCCGGTGGCGCCCGGCGTGATGGCGCCGAGCGGCGTGGTGATGATCGGGCTGGCGCTGGTGCTGCGCGACCTGGTGCAGCGCCGGCTCGGGCTCTACTGGGTGTCGGGGGCGATCCTCGCCGGGGCGCTGATGTCGGCGTGGTTCGCGCCGGGGCCGCTGGTGCTCGCCTCGGCGGTGGCGTTCTTCCTCTCCGAGACGGCGGACCTCGCGGTCTACACGCCCTTGCAGCGGCGCCGGCTGGTGCTGGCGGTGTTCGCCTCGAGCGTGGTCGGGCTGATCGTCGACAGCGTGATCTTCCTGTGGCTCGCCTTCGGCAGCCTCGATTTCCTGCTCGGCCAGGTGCTCGGCAAGGGCTGGATGGTGCTGGCGGCGCTGCCCTTCATCGCCTGGCTGCGCCGGCGCGACGAGCGGCTGGGCCTGAAGCCCGCCTGACGCCCAGCCCCCCCGAACCTCAGCCCGCGCGAACTTCAGCCCGTCCGAACTTCAGCCCGTCCTGGCCACCGCCGGCAGGCGGCGCGGCGCCAGATAGGGCCGCGCCACCCGACGCTTGAGCACCCAGATTTCGGCGGGGTGGAGGCAGCTTTCCCTCAGCCTCTCCGGGCCGATGAAGTGACCGTCGCCTCGCTTCGGCTGCCTGAGAACGACGACCCGCGCCCGCATGGAGTCAAGCATTCTGCCCTCCGGTCCCTTGCGGCGATGTCGGGGCGCACGGCCCGCCTCGGCCCGCATGCCCCGGATTTGAGGCAAGTTTGAATCGATTGCCTTAACAAGCCGCTAACGCCCGCAGGTTGCGCGGGGCGAGCGGCGCACCCGGCGCGATTGCATCGGCGCCACCCGCGCCCCGGCCTTGCCGCCCGGGCAGGTGTGTTTTCGCGCGCGCCGGGGGCTGATGCGCCGCGATTCCGGGTTATGTTGGAGGCGGAGCGCGGAAAGGGAGAGAGCGATGGGCCAACTGGTGAACGGCGTCTGGCAGACCGACGAGATCGACACGCCATCCCGCGACGGCCGGTTCGTGCGCCAGCCCTCGGTGTTCCACAACTGGATCACGCCCGACGGCGCGCCGGGCCCGACCGGCGAGGGCGGCTTCGCGGCCGAGAGCGGGCGCTACCATCTCTATGTCTGCCACGCCTGCCCGTGGGCGCACCGCACCCTGATCTTCCGCCGCCTCAAGGGGCTCGAGGGCCATATCGGGGTGAGCGTCGTGCACCCGCTGCTCGCCGACGACGGCTGGACCTTCGCCACCGATTTCGACGGCGCCACCGGCGACCGGGCAGGGGACGCCAAGTTCCTGCGCGACGTCTACCTCGCCGCCGACCCCAAGGCAAACAGCAAGGTCACCGTGCCGGTGCTGTGGGACACGCGGCGCGGCACCATCGTCTCGAACGAATCGGCCGAGATCATCCGCATGCTGAACTCGGCCTTCGACGCCGTCACCGGCAACCGCGACGACTACTACCCCGAGGCCCTGCGCGCCGAGATCGACGCGGTCAACGCGCGCGTCTACGAGACCGTGAACAACGGCGTCTACCGCGCCGGCTTCGCCCGCAGCCAGGCGGCGCACGAGGAGGCGGTGGGGGAGTTGTTCGACAGCCTCGACTGGATCGAGGCGCGGCTGAAGCGCCACCGCTACCTGACCGGCGACCGCATTACCGAGGCCGACTGGCGGCTGTTCACCACGCTGGTGCGGTTCGACCCGGTCTACGTCACGCACTTCAAGTGCAACATCAGAAGAATCGTGGATTATCCTGCGATGTCTGGATATCTGCGCGATCTCTACCAGTGGCCCGGGGTGCGCGAGACGGTGCGGCTCGACCACATCAAGTATCACTATTTCGCCAGCCACCGCTCGCTGAACCCGCGCGGCATCGTGCCCGTCGGCCCGAAGCTTGACTGGGACGCGCCGCACGGCCGCGGAGGGCGGGCGATGATGTGATGCGCGCGCAGCGGCCAATCCGGGGCGTCAGGGTGCCTCGTCGGCCTGCCGGGCCAGCGCCGCCTCGAGCCCGGCGATCACCTGCTTCCAGGTCTCAGTTTCCTGCGCGCCCTGCAGCACTTGGCGCCCGGCGATGACGAAGCAGGGCACGCCGGCCACGCCCATGCGCCGGATTGCCTCCTCCTCCTCGCGCAGCTCGGCGGCCTCGGCGTCGCCCTCGAGCAGGCGCGCGACCACCGGGCGCTCGAGGCCGGCCGACTCGGCGACGTCGAGCAGCACCTCGCGGTCGGAGATGTCCTCGCCGCGCTCGAAATACCGCTCGAACAGGGCCTGCGCCGCATCCGACTGGTCGCCGGCGGCCCGGGCCCAGCGCAGCAGGCGGTGGGCGTCGAAGGTGTTGGGGGTACGCGCGATCCGGTCGAAGCGCAGCGCCAGCCCGCTGCGCTCGGCCTCCTGGCGGACCCGGGCATAGACCTGCTCGGCGCCCTCGGGGCCGCCGAACTTGGCCGCGAGGTAGATCTGCCGGTCCATGCCCTCGGCCGGCATCTCGGGGTTCAGCTCGAAGATGCGCCAGACGACGTCGAACGGGTTGACCCCGGTCTCGGCGATGGCGGCGTCGAGCCGGGCCTTGCCGATATAGCACCAGGGACAGATCGGGTCGGAGATGATGTCGAGTGTTACCATGCCCGAGACTTAGGGGCTGACCGCGCCGATGTCCAATCAGGGCCGGTTCGGGTCGCTGCCGGCGGCAACGGCGGGGCCGGTCCGGTCGTGTCCGGTCAGGTCGTGTCCGGTCAGGTCTTGTCCGATCTGGTCGAGGCGTCGCCTCAGCGCCGTCCGCTCGAGCGCGGCGAAGGGCAGGCTGGCGAACACGCCGATGCGCCGCTCGAGCATGCGGAACGCCTCGACATGAGCGAGCCGCCGGGTGGTCGCGTCGCCGCGGACCGCCCGCGGATCGGGCACGCCCCAGTGGGCGCTCATCGGCGCGCCGGGCCAGACGGGGCAGATCTCGGCGGCGGCGTCGTCGCAGACCGTGAAGACGAAATCCATGCGCGGCGCATCCGGCGTGGCGAACTCGTCCCAGCTCTTCGAGCGCAGGCCCTCTGTGGGGTAGCCGAGCCGCCCGAGCAGATCGAGCGCGTCCGCGCTGACCTCGCCGGCGGCCGCGCTGCCCGCCGAGAAGGCGCGGAAACGGCTGGCGTGGTCGTGGTTCATGATCGCCTCGGCCATGATCGAGCGGGCCGCGTTGTGCGTGCACAGGAACAGCACGTTGAAGCGCCGCCCCGCCGCCCACAGCTTCTCGAAGGGCAGCGCGTCGCGCGGGCGCGCGAGGTCGCACAGCTCGCTGCGCCCGCCGCAGCAGTCGTCCATCAGGAAGGCGAAGAGACCGCGCACCGCCTCGACCTCGAGGCCATAGCGCACCGCGCGGCCCTCGCGCCGCGCACAAGCGAGCCCGGCCTGGACCAGGATGGCGAGATGCCCCGACATGGTGTTCTGCAGCACGCCGAGCCGCTCGGCGATCTCGCCGGCCAGCAGCCCGCCGGGCTCGGACTGGACCAGCAGGCGCCAGGCGTCGAGCCGCGTCGGATGGGCGAGGGCGGCAAGGGCTTCGAGCGCGCGTATTCCATCCATATATCTAGACATCCCGATATATCGATGAATGTCAAGCGCCATCTGCCCGGCCCGTGCCCCGCCCCGGCGGTGCGCATAACCGTCCGTCGGACTGGGCGCGGGCGCAAACGACGCGGAAAAGCCTCGGCGTATGCTCCGAATCTGACATTGGAATACCAAGCGCCTTGCGAGTGTTCGGGAATTCTGACCACAGTGGCCTGAAAATAACATCAGTGAGTCGGCTTGGCCGATCGAGGAGAGGACTCCCATGGAGGAAATCGTGCGCTATGCGCGCGAGGGCGGCGTTGCCTTGGTCACGGTCGACAACCCGCCCGTGAATGCGCTGGGCCACGCGGTGCGCGCCGGGCTGAAGCAGGCGATCGAGCGCGGCATCGCCGATGCCGAGGCGAGCGCCATCGTCATCATCTGCGCCGGACGCACCTTCTTCGCCGGTGCCGACATCACCGAGTTCGGCAAGCCGCCGCAGCCGCCCTCGCTGCGCGAGGTGCACGAGGTGATGGACGCCAGCCCCAAGCCGCTGATCGCCGCGATCCACGGCACGGCGCTGGGCGGCGGGCTGGAGACCGCGCTGGCCTGCCATTTCCGGGTGGCCACGGCGGACGCCAAGCTCGGCCTGCCCGAGGTCAAGCTCGGCATCCTGCCCGGCGCCGGCGGCACCCAGCGGCTGCCCCGGCTGGTCGGGGTGGAGAAGGCGATCGAGATGATCTGCACCGGCGAGCCGATCGATGCGCGCCAGGCGCGCGAGCTCGGCATCGTCTGCGCCGTGGTCGAGGGCGACCTGCGCGCCGCGGCGCTCAGCTTCGCCGCGCAGGTGGTCGCCGAGGGCCGCGCGCTCGCCCGCACCCGCGAGCGCGACCACCTGGTCCGCGAGGCGGCGGGGCGCCCCGAGGTGTTCCAGGCGGCGCGCGAGCACTACCGGCGCACGCGCCGCGGCATGATGGCGCCGCAGCACTGCATCGCGGCGGTCCAGGCCGCCACCGAGATGGACTTCGAGGGCGGCATGCGCCGCGAGCGCGAGCTGTTCGAGGAGCTGGTGCGCTCGGACCAGTCGAAGGCGCTCCGCCACCTGTTCTTCGCCGAGCGCGAGGCGGCGAAGATCCCCGGCGTCTCGCGCGACACGCCGCGCCGCGAGGTCGGCTCGGTAGCGGTGATCGGCGCCGGCACCATGGGCACCGGCATCGCCATGACCTTCGCCAATGCCGGCTTGCCCGTGACGCTGATCGAGGCGGATCAGGCGGCGCTCGAGCGCGGCATGGGCAATGTGCGCAAGACCTACGAGAAGGCCGCCAGCAGGGGCCGGATCGCGCCCGACGAGGCGGCCGGGCGAACCGGCCTGATCACGCCGGCGCTCGGGATGGACGCGGCGGCGCAGGCCGACCTGGTGATCGAGGCGGTGTTCGAGGACATGGCGCTGAAGAAGCAGATCTTCGGCACGCTCGACGCCACGGCGAAGGCGGGGGCGATCCTCGCCACCAACACCTCGACGCTCGACGTCAACGCCATCGCCGCCGCGACCAAGCGGGCTCGGGATGTGCTGGGCCTGCATTTCTTCAGCCCCGCCAACATCATGCGGCTGCTCGAGGTGGTGCGCGGCGAGGCGACGGCGCCAGACGTGCTGGCCACCTGCTTCGCCCTGGCGCGCCGGATCGGCAAGGTGCCGGTGCAGGCCGGGGTCTGCCACGGCTTCATCGGCAACCGCATGCTGCACGCCTATTTCGACCAGGCCTTCGCGCTGCTCTACGAGGGTGCGCTGCCGCAGCAGGTGGACAAGGCGCTATACGATTTCGGGCTGGCGATGGGCCCGTTCGCCATGAGCGACCTGGCCGGGCTCGACGTGAGCTGGCGCGTGCGCAAGGAGGCCGGCACGACCCAGCCGATCGCCGACCGGCTGTGCGAGCTGGGCCGTTTTGGCCAGAAGACCGGCGCGGGCTACTACCGCTACCGCAACGGCAGCCGCACGCCCCTCCCGGACCCGGAGGTGGCGAATATCGTCGAGGAGGAGGGCCTCAAGCGCCACGGCGAGCGGCGCCGGATCGCCCCCGAGGAGATCGTCGAGCGCTGCATGCTGGCGCTGGTCAACGAGGGCGCGCGCATCCTCGAGGAGGGCATCGCGCTGCGCGCCTCCGACATCGACGTGGTCTACGTCTACGGCTACGGCTTCCCCGCCTGGCGCGGCGGGCCGATGTTCTGGGCCGACCGGACCGGGCTCGCCACCGTGCTCGAGCGGCTGCGCGCCCACGCGGATGCGGGACGCGGCGAGGTGCTGAAGCCGGCGCCGCTGATCGAGCGGCTGGCCGGGGAGGCCAGGGGCTTCGCCGACCGCGACGGCGGCGCGGCGGCCTGAGGCCCGAGGGTATGCCCACCGGGTCAGCCCACCGGGTCAGCCCACCGGGTCAATCCTGGTGCGCCGGCACCGTCCGGGCCCTGGCGGCCCAGGGGCGGCTCAGGTCCGCGAGCGACAGCTCGAGGCATTCGACCTCGACGGCGAGCTCCGCGCCGCCGGCCATGGTCAGGATCAGCGTGCCGGAGGGCCCGTCGCGCGGCTGGAACAGCAGGGCGAGCAGCTCGAATACCTGCTCGCCGTCGCGCGGGTCGAGGCCGCGGGCGCGCACGCGCAGCGCCGCCTCGAGCGTCAGCGCCGTGCGCACCCGCTCGCAGGCGCGGGCGCCGGCGCGGTCGCCGATGTGGTTCTCCCAGCGGAAGCGGTTGAGCATCAGCACCACCCGGTGCTTCTTCGCCAGCCAGTGGATGTCGGCGGTCTTGCCGACCGCGTCCTGCACCAGGCTCGAGATCACCGCGAGGTCGTCCTCGCTCTCGGCGCGCAGCTTCAGCGGACGGTCGGAGTAGGGGGCGTCCTCGAAGCGCGCGTCGGTCATCGCTCAATTCTCCCTGATCCGCTCGATGCTGGCGCCGCAGGCGCTCAGCTTCTCCTCGAGCCGCTCGTAGCCGCGGTCGAGGTGGTAGACGCGGCTGACCACCGTCTCGCCCTCGGCCGCCAGCCCCGCCAGCACCAGCCCGACCGAGGCGCGCAGGTCGGTCGCCATCACCGGCGCGCCGCGCAAGCTCTCGGCCCCGTGCACATGGGCAGCGCCGCCATGAACTTCAATGTTCGCGCCCATGCGGGCGAGTTCGGGCACGTGCATGAAGCGGTTCTCGAAGATGTGCTCCTCGATCACGCTCTCGCCCTGCGCCAGCGTCAGCAGCGCCATGATCTGCGCCTGCAGGTCGGTGGGAAAGCCGGGGAACGGCTGGGTGGTGATCGTCAGCGGGCGGATGATGCCGCTCCTCCGGCGCACGCGCAGGCCGTCGCCCGCGTCGTCCCGGGCGTCCTCGACGGCGATGTCGGCCGCCTCCAGCTTCTCGACGAGGGCGCCCACGAGGTCGCGCCGGCCCCCCATCAACGTGACCTCGCCCCCGGTGATGGCGGGGGCGATCATGTAGGTGCCGAGCTCGATCCGGTCGGCGAGCACACGGTGCGTGGCGCCGCCGAGCGCGGGCACGCCCTCCACCGTGATCTCGGCGCCGCCCGCGCCCTCGATGCGCGCGCCCATGGCGGTGAGGCAGCGCGCGAGGTCGGCGATCTCGGGCTCGCACGCGGCGTTGCGGATCACCGTGGTGCCCCTGGCCAGCGTCGCCGCCATCAGCACGTTCTCGGTGGCGCCAACCGAGACCAGCGGGAACTCGATCTCCGCGCCCTTCAGGCCGTTGGGCGCGCGCGCCTCGACATAGCCCTCGACCAGGTCGAGCTGGGCGCCGAGGCGCTCGAGCCCCATCAGGTGCAGGTCCACGGGCCGAGCGCCGATGGCGCAGCCACCGGGCAGCGAGACCCGGGCGTGGCCCTCGCGCGCCAGCATCGGGCCGAGCACCAGGATCGAGGCGCGCATCTTGCGCACGATGTCGTAATGCGCGGTGTGGTTCGAGATCGCCCCGGCGTTGAGCGCCAGCACGCGGCCCTCGGCGAGGCTCGCCACCTCGCAGCCGAGCGAGGTCATGAGCTCGGCCATGGTGCGTATGTCGGCGAGCCGCGGCGCGCCCATCAGGGTCAGCGGCTGGTCGGTGAGCAGCGCCGCCGGCATCAGCGTGAGGCAGGCGTTCTTCGAGCCCGATACCTCGATCCGGCCGCCAAGCGGCCTGCCACCCTGGATCACGATCCTGTCCATCGTCCGCCCCTCGCCGCCCTAGCCCTTGTCGTTGTCGGTCGTTGTCCGGCCCGCGGTCCCCGTGCGCCCCGTGCGCCCCGCGTTCCCCGCAATCTCGCCCGCCCGGGCCCGCGCCTGCGCCTTGCGCCGGCGCAGGTTCTGGCGCAGCGCCTCGGCCAGGCGCTCCGCCTTGGAACGGCCTTGCGCGCCGGGCTTGTCGCCCTTGTCGCCCGTGTCGCCCATGCTGCGCCCGATGTAGTGGCCCGCGCGCCCGCCGTCCAGATTGGCCTTGCATCTGGCCCTGCATTTGGCCTTGCATTCGGCCTTTGCATTCGGGGGCTGATCGGTTATCTGTCGCCCCGCGCCGCAGCAGCCTGGAGCGGCCCCCGGCGCTGCCGTAGCTCAGTGGTAGAGCACTCCCTTGGTAAGGGAGAGGTCGTCAGTTCAATCCTGACCGGCAGCACCAGCCAGACCCCCTGCGATCATGAGCTTGCGGGCGAAGGGCTCGTGCAGGCTTGGCGATTGCGGTATGGCTGTTCGCGGAACGCGGCCAGCGGGCGGCCATCGGGGGGAGGCGGGCATGGCGCGGGTCACGCGGCGCACGTTCGTGGGGGCGGCTGCCGCTCTCGCCGTTCTGCCGGGGTCGTGGGCGGCGCGCGCCGAGGGGGCGGTGCTCGTCAACGACGTCCACGCCCGGCTCAACCCGACGCGCCTGCGCCGGGTCGAGACCCCCGACAGCCTCGCGCGCCTTGAAGCGGCGCTCGCCGCCGCGCGCCGCGAGGGTCACGCGGTCTCGGTCGCCGGGGGGCGCCACGCCATGGGCGGGCAGCAGTTCGTCTCGGGCGGCGTGATGATCGACATGCGCGGGCTCGACCGGGTGCTCGGTTTCGACCGCGACGCGGGCCTCCTCGAGGTCGAGGCCGGCATCCAGTGGCCCGCCCTGATCGGGCAACTCGTCGCGGCGCAGGAAGGCGAGCGGCGCCAGTGGGGCATCGCCCAGAAGCAGACCGGCGCCGACCGGCTGACCATCGGCGGCGCGCTCGCGGCCAACGCTCACGGGCGCGGCCTGGCCATGAAACCCTTCGTGGCCGACATCGAGTCGTTCACCCTGCTCGGCGCCGACGGCACCCTGCGCACCTGCAGCCGCACGGAGAACGCCGAACTGTTCCGGCTCGCCATCGGCGGCTACGGCCTCTTCGGCATCGTCCATTCGGTGCGCATCCGCCTGGCGCCGCGGCGCAAGCTCGAGCGGGTGGTCGAGGTGGCGGCCATCGACGAGCTGATGGCGCTGTTCGAGCGCCGCATCGCCGACGGCTTCCTCTACGGCGACTTCCAGTACGACATCGACGAGCGCTCCGACGGCTTCCTTAGCCGGGGCGTGCTCTCGTGCTACCGTCCGGTCGATCCGGCCACCCCCATCCCGCAAGGCCAGACGGAGCTGACGCCGGAGGACTGGACGGACCTGATCCTGCTCGCCCATGCCGACAAGGCGCGCGCCTTCGAGCGCTATGTCGGGCACTACCTGGCGACCTCGGGGCAGATCTACTGGTCCGACACGCATCAGCTCAGCTTCTATCTAGACGACTACCACGTCGCGCTCGACCAGCGGCTGGGCGCAGCGCACCCCGCCACCGAGGCGATCACCGAGATCTACGTGCCGCGGCCGCGGCTCGCCGCGTTCATGCGCGAGGCCATCGGGGACTTCCGGCATGACGGCACCCAGGTGGTCTACGGCACGGTGCGCCTGATCGAGCGCGACGACGAGAGCTTCCTCGCCTGGGCGACCGAGCCCTACGCCTGCATCATCTTCAACCTGCACGTGGCGCACACGCCGGGCGGGCAGGAGCGCGCGGCGGCGGCGTTCCGCAGGCTGATCGACCGCGCGATCGGCCACGGCGGCAGCTTCTACCTGACCTATCACCGCCACGCCACGCGCGCCGCGATCGAGGCATGCTACCCGCAGATGCCGCGGTTCCTCCGGCTCAAGCGGGCGCACGACCCCGACGAGGTGTTCCAGAGCGACTGGTATCGCCATTACCGCGCGATGTTCGCCGACAGGCTGTGAGCCGGCGGGCCCGCCGCGCCCTCGACCAAGACGGAGACCTTAGCCGCGCAGGTGCTCGGCGAAGAACGCCAGCGTGCGCTCCCACGCCAGCGCGGCGTCCTCGGCGTCGTAGCGCGCGCCGGTCGGGTTGGCGAAGGCGTGGTCGGCCTCGTACCAGTGCACGGTCAGCAGGTCGCGCTTGCCCGCCTCCTGCATCGCCCGCTCGAAGCCGTCGACCATCGCCGCGTCGATCGAGCGGTCCTCGGTGCCGAAATGCCCGAGCACCGGGCCGGCCAGCGCCGCCAGATCTTCGGCGTCGCGGTTCACCCGGCCGTAGTAGATCACCGTCGCATCGACCGGCGCGGCGATCGAGGCGTTCAGCGACCATGCGCCGCCGAAGCACCAGCCGAGCGTGCCGACCCGGCCGTTCGAGGCCGCGTGCCCGCGCAGGTGCCCGATGGCGGCGACGAGCTGCGCCGTGGCCTGCGCGGGATCGACGCTCCCGGTCAGCGCCCGCGCCTGCTCGGGCGTGCTGGCGACCTCGCCGCCATGGAGGTCGATGGCGAGCGCGATGTAGCCCTGCGCCGCCAGCTCGGCCGCCACCGCCTTGATCTGGTCGTTCAGCCCCCACCACTCGTGGATCAGGAGCACCGCCGGCGCCGGCCGCGCCTCGGGAAGGCCGATCACCCCGGTCGCGGGCGCGCCGCCAGCGACCGCGATCTCCACCGGCTCGAGCCGCCCGGCCTGCGCCCGGGCCAGCTCGGGCCAGGCCAGCACCGTCGCCAGCGGCAGGGACGCCAGCCCCGCCAGGAACGCCCGCCGGTCCGCCTCCGAAACCGCGATCGGCGGCATCGCGCGATGCTGCCCACAACCATCGAGGGTGCACATGCCCGCTCTCCTTCGCTTCCTCCCGGACCGCGTCGCCGCGGGGCGTCGTGCGACGCGACGCGGACCATACCGTCACCCGGCCGGGTCGTGCAAATGGTCATGCAAACATTGGCCAACCGCCCCGGCTCCACCCGAAAACCGCCGGTCGCGCGGCAAGCGGCGAAAAATTCTGGCGCAATCGGGCCTCTGCGCATAGTCTTGCGCCAGGCAACGGAAGGGGCGGGGGCATGTCGACGATCCTCTACATCGTGCTGGCGGCGGCGGTGCTGGTGCCGCTCGTCGGGGTCTGGCTCTACAACCGCCTGGTCACCTCGCGCAACATGGTCGAGGAGGGCTGGAGCGGCATCGACGTGCAGCTCAAGCGCCGCGCCGACCTGATCCCCAACCTGGTCGAGACCGTCAAGGGCTACGCCACCCACGAGAAGGGCGTGCTCGAGGAGGTCACGCGGGCCCGCGCCGCGGCCACCTCGGCCCGCGGCGTCGAGGAGACCGGCAAGGCCGAGAACATGCTCACCGCCGCGCTGCGCCAGCTCTTCGCGGTGGCCGAGGCCTATCCCGACCTGAAGGCCGACGACAACTTCCGCCAGCTGCAGACCCAGCTCGCCGAAATCGAGGACGACATCCAGAAGGCGCGGCGCTACTACAACGGCGCGGTGCGCCGCCTCAACACCCAGGTCGAGGTGTTCCCCAGCAACATCGTGGCCTCGCAGTTCCGCTTCGAACGGGCGGACTACTTCGAGATCGAGGATCCGCACAGCCGCGAGCTGCCCAGGGTCGAATTCGGCTCGTGAGGGCACTGCTCCGCGCCCTGGCCGTCGCCGCGGCGCTCGCGCTCGCCGGCACGGCCGATGCGGCCGAGGAGATCCGCAGCTTCGACGTCACCATCGAGGTGCTGCCCGACGGCGCGCTGGAGGTGACCGAGACGATCCGCGTCAGCGCCGAGGGAAACGAGATAAGGCGCGGCATCATCCGCGACTTCCCCGTGCAGCACAGCGAGGCGGGCGGCCGGGTCTCGCTCACCAGCTTCGACGTGCTCGAGGTGCGCCGCAACGGCGAGGCCGAGCCCTCCAGCGAAACGCGCGCCGGCGCCTATGCCAAGCTGCGCATCGGCCAGGCCGACATCTTCCTGCCGGTGCCCTCCGAGCAGGTCTACGAGATCCGCTACCGCACCGAGGGGCAGCTGCGCGCCCATGCCGGCTACGACGAGCTCTACTGGAACGTCACCGGCGACCAGTGGACCTTCCCGATCCTCGCCGCCAGCGTCGAGATCCGCCTTCCGGGCGATGCGCCGATCGTGCAGCACGCCGCCTATACCGGGCGGCCCGGCGCGCGCGGCGACGCCTTCGAGGTGCTCGCCGCGGCGGACGGGGTCTACCGGGCGCGCACCACGGCGCGGCTCGATCGCGGCGAGGGCTTCACGGTCGCGGTCGGCTGGCCGCCGGGCCTCGTCGAGGTGCCGCCGGTGCGCTACGCCGCCCGCGGCCTCGACGGCTACACCGACCCGCCGATGACCCTTGCCGGCTACCGGCTCGGCCCGCTCGCCGCGCTCTCGGGCACGCTGATCGGGGCGCTGGCGCTGTTTTCCTTCTGGTCGCGGGTCGGGCGCGACCCGCCGCCGGGCGCCATCTACCCGCAGTTCGAGCCGCCCGCCGGCCTCAGCCCCGCGGCGATGCGCTACGTCAAGCGCCAGGGCTTCGACCCGCGCTGCCTCACCGCGGCGATCCTCAGCATGGCGGTGAAGGGCGCGGTGCGCATCCTCGACCAGCCCGCCTCGAGCCTGTTTCGCAGCCGCGAGTTCCAGATCGAGCCGCTGGGCCAGACGGGCCGCGGGCTCAGCGTCGGCGAGGCCAGCGCCTACGGCCAGCTCTTCCCCACCGGCGAGATCCTGACCCTGACCACGGACCAGACCAACGGCCAGCGCATGGACAAGGCCCGGGCCGAGCTGAAATCGAAGCTGTGGGACGAGCACTACGGCGCCTCGTTCCAGCGCAACACGCTCCACACCGCGGCCGGGATCGCCGTCGGCATCGCCGCCACCATGCTTCTGCTCGGCTTCGTCGAGCGCTGGAACATGCTCTCGCTGATCCAGTGGGCGGTGCCGGCGCTGCTGGCCGGGCTGGCGAGCTACAGCGCCGGCTTCCTGTGGTTCGAGGTGCAGGACCTGCTGCACGGCAGCCGGCTGGTGCTGCGGCGCCTGATGAAGCTGCTGCCGTTCCTGATGTTCGCGACGATCGTCGCCATCCAGGCCTCGTTCGCCGTGCACCTGCCCGGCCTGCTCGAGACGCTGACCCCGGCCATCGTCGCCGCGGGCGCCGCCTTCGGGGTGATCGCGGCGCTGTTCCACTTCCTGATGGCGGCGCCGACCAAGGCCGGCCAGAAGCTGATCGACCGGATCGCCGGCTTCGAGCTCTACATGCGCACCGCCGAGGAGGACCGGCTCGACATCCTCAACCCGCCCGAGCGCACGCCCGAGCTGTTCGAGCGGCTGCTGCCCTACGCCGTGGGCCTCGGCCTCGCGCACCAGTGGTCGGCCAAGTTCGCCGACGTGCTCTCGGCCTCCGCCACGCCGACCTGGTATCACGGCAGCGGCCGCTTCGACATCGGCGCCATGGAGCGCGATTTCAGCCACGCCGTGGCCTCGACCTCGACCCCGCCCTCGCGCGGCTCGGGCGGCTCGGGCGGCGGCGGCTCCTCGGGCGGCGGCAGCGGCGGAGGCGGCGGCAGCGGCTGGTGAGCCCTCCTTGTGTGCACGGCCCAGGCGGTTGCCGGATGCCGGGTGGGTTCCCCGACCATCCGGCGAAGCCGGAATGCGCCAGGCGGTCGGCCGGGATGCCCCGCCCGGAGGGGTGTCCACGCGTGGACACGGGCTCAAGGCATTGATTGCAATGGAGTCCCGAAAGACGCCCGCGTGGACGGCGGGTAGGGTGCGCATTCATGCGCACCGATGCATGCGCACCGTGGCGATGACGGAGTGGTGCGCATGAATGCGCACCCTACGGCTCGCTCGAGGCCGCCGGAAAGCCCGTCAAGCTCGCCATCACCGCCTGCGCGCGAAAGCCCTCACCATCCTCAACACCATGTTCCGCGACCAGACCGACTACCGCCGCGCATGACGCCGTGAAAGTGAAAGACAGTTGCTACCGCTCGCTATGGCGTCCAAGGAATGCGCTCCCAATGGCCAGCCATTTTAAGCTGCATTAGAAAGTCATATGGCTTTCCATCCTCGCAAAAGATGGAAACCTTCAAATGATAAACGTTCATCGGATGAAACGCATAATCGGCATATTTCCCAGATGTCGTACCGCAGTATTTGATCGTGTCGTAGTCTGTATAGTAATCAGCAACCTTGATAACAGAGCGACCTTGAGGTGGTATAAGTAGGTCTGAAT
>DATKCQ010000065.1:0-9057 GCA_035513135.1 Thermohalobaculum sp. | reverse complement strand
GAGAGGTCGCGCGGCAGCTGGTCGTCGATGACGGCCTGCATGCCGTACTTCTTCATGTCCTCGAGCACGCCCGCGCGCACGTCCTGGCTGAACGGGTCGTTCTCGAACGCCAGGGCGACCGTCACGTCGGACGGGCTCTTGCCCTCCTTCTCGGCCACGCCCGCGGCCAGATCGATCGCCGAGGCGAGGTAGAGCTCCGAGGTCGAGAGCACCGCGAACATGTAGCGGTAGCCCTTGTTGAACAGCGAGCGCGAGGCGCCCTCCGCCTCGACCATGGGGATCTTGTACTTCTCGGTGACCGGCGCGATCGCCTTGGTCATGCCCGAGGAGTAGGGTCCGAGCATGAAGTCGACATTGTCCTGGGCGATCAGCCGCTCGGCGAGCTGTGCGCCGCGCGCCGGCGTGGACTCGTCGTCGTAGTAGAGCACCTCGAGCATGTAGGTCTTGTCGCCGACCTTCACGCCGCCGGCGTCGTTGATCTTCGTGATGGCGAAGTCATAGCCGTTCTTGGCGTGGTGCCCGTTGGTCGAGTACTTGCCGGTCAGCGAGATCGCCGCACCCAGCGTAAGCGTATCCTGCGCCGCCGCCGCGAAGGGCAGGGCGACGAGCGCCGTGCCGACCAGCGCGCCACGCGCAAATTTCCCCAGATAGGTCATGTGTCAGCTTCCTCCCGTGGTTTGTTCGTTCCGGTCGCCGCTCGACGCACGCGGGCGGGCGCCTGTTGGCACCGGCGGCTTGGCTGCAATGTTACAAGCCAAGCCACCCGTGGCACAACAGGGAAAATTCCGCCTCACATCAATGAGTTACATGATTCGTTGCGGCGCCCGTGCGCGCCGGCCCGGCGCTGGCGGCCGCGGCTATTCCTGCGCCGCGGGCAGGGCGCCCGCGCTGCCGAGCGGCCGCGCCGGGCGGGCCATGACGTAGCGCGTCACCCAGACCAGCTCGTCCTCGGCGCGGGTGATGGCGACGTAGGCGAGCCGCTTCCACAGCGGCAGGCCGGCCTCCTCCTGGCCCGAGCGGGCGGCGGCGTAGAGGTCGGGCGCGAACACCTGCACGCGCGGCCACTGCGAGCCCTGCGCCTTGTGCACCGTGCAGGCGGCGCCGTGCAGGAACACCGCGCCGGCGCGCGCCGCCGAGACCAGCCACGGCTCGCCGCCGCCCGCGCGCTCGATCTGGATGATCGCGGCGACGCCGATGCCGGGCTCGTCCGAGCCATGCACGCGCACGCGCACGAAGCCCGGCCGGTTGCCGGGGCCGAGATAGCTGGCCTGCGCCCCCTTGATCAGGCCGCGGGTCTCGAGCTCGATGCGCTGCCGGCGCAGCCGGGCGGGCAGCTCCAGCCCGTCGCAGATCAGCGGCTCGCCGGGCACCAGCTCGTTCTCGGGGATGCCGTGGGCGGCGCGGAAGGCGGCGATCAGCCGGGCGCGGATGCGGTTGCGCCACACCAGCATCGGGCTTTCGCACATGAGATCCGCGTCGGCGCTCTGGGCGAGGCGCACGCGGGGGTCGGTCCGGGCCGCGGCGCGGACCATGTCCTCGAAGTCGCGAAACGTCAGCTCGGGCTCGCCCAGCGCATGGGCCAGCCCGAGGATCGGGTTGCCCGCCGCCTGCCGGTGCACCTGTGCGAGGTGCCGCCGCCGCCCCTCGGGCAGCGTCTCGAACACCATGCGGCCGTGGCTGCCCACGGGCGCGAGCTGCGCCGGGTCGCCGAACAGCACGACCAGGCGAAACAGCTCGCGCAGATCGTCGAGCCGCTCGGCGTCGATCATCGAGGCCTCGTCCACCAGCGCGATGTCGAGCGGGTCGCGCCGCCGCGTCCAGCCCTTGATGAAGTCGGCGCTGCGCACCCCCGCGGCGGCCAGCGCGCCGGCCACCGAGCCGTGCGCCTTGTAGAACGCCTCGGCCCGGTCGAGCGCCTCGGCGCTCAGCCCCTCGACGATTGGCTTGGTCTTGCGCTCGCCCTCGAGCCAGTCGGCGACCTTCTGGAACTCGGGGTCGTAGACGGGGGTGTAGACGACGCGGTGGACGGTGGTGGCGGGGACCTTGAGGCGCCTGAGCACGCTCGCCGCCTTGTTGGTCGGCGCCAGCACGGCGAAGGAGCGCTTGGTGCGCCGCTTCGGCTCGTAGTCGGGGCGGATCACGGCGAGCCCGCACGCGGCCAGCCGCGCCGCCAGCCGCGCCAGCAGCAAGGTCTTGCCCGAGCCGGCCTTGCCGGTGACGGCGATCACCTCGCCGGCCCCGGAATGCAAGCTGCGCGGCGAGGTGGTGCCCTTCTCGAGCTCCACCCCGTGCGCCGCCAGCCGCGCGGCGATCAGCCCCCAGGCGCCGACCTGCTCGTCGGAGAAGTCGGGCAGGGCCGGGGCATCGGGCGCGGGCTCGAGCATGGCGCCCTGTCTACAGGGTTTCCCGGCGCGTGGGAAATCCGGGATGGTGGCGGGGTGAGCGCCGCCCTACACAAGCCGCCGGGGTGGGGCGGGGGTCACCCCGCCATTCCCGGCCCCGCCTCGCGCGCGTCCTCGACGGTGCGCAGGCCCGTGGTGGGCGCCGAGACCAGCACCGCCATGTTGCCGGGCTTGTGCTCGTTGCGCCACATCTTCGTGTGCGCCTTGGGGATGTCGGCCCAGGGGAACACCTCCGACATCGAGGGGTCGATGCGCCGCTCGAGCACCAGCCGGTTGGCCTGGCTCGCCTGCATCAGGTTGGCGAAGTGCGAGCCCTGGATGCGCTTCTGGTGCATCCAGACATAGCGCGCGTCCATGGTGAGGTTGTAGCCGGTGGTTCCGGCGCAGATCACCACCATGCCGCCGCGCTTGACCACGAAGGTCGAGACCGGGAAGGTCGCCTCGCCCGGGTGCTCGAACACCATGTCGACGTTGACGCCCTTGCCGGTGATGTCCCAGATCGCCTTGCCGAACTTGCGCACCTCGCCGAACCATTCCTTGTACTGGGGCGTGTTGACCACGGGGAGCTGGCCCCAGCAGTTGAAATCCTTCCGGTTGATCGCGCCCTTGGCGCCAAGGGCCATGACGAAGTCGCGCTTGCTTTCGTCCGAGATCACCGCGATGGCGTTCGCGCCGGCGGTGTTGATGAGCTGGATGGCGAAGGAGCCCAGCCCCCCCGAGGCCCCCCAGACCAGCACGTTCTGCCCGGGCTTGAGCGTGTGCGGCCGGTGCCCGAACAGCATGCGGTAGGCGGTGGCGAGCGTCAGTGTGTAGCAGCCCGACTCCTCCCAGGTCAGGTGGCGCGGGCGCGGCATGAGCTGGCGCGACTGCACGCGCGTGAACTGGGCGAACGAGCCGTCCGGCGTCTCGTAGCCCCAGATGCGCTGGGAGGGCGAGAACATCGGGTCGCCGCCGTTGCACTCCTCGTCGTCGCCGTCGTCCTGGTTGCAGTGGATCACCACCTCGTCGCCGACCTGCCAGCGCTTGACCTTGTCGCCGACGGCCCAGACGATGCCGGAGGCGTCCGAGCCCGCCACGTGGAACGGCGCCTTGTGGATGTCGAAGGGCGAGACCGGCTGGCCCAGCCCGGCCCAGACCCCGTTGTAGTTGACGCCCGCGGCCATCACCAGCACCAGCACCTCGTGGCTGTCCACCGCGGGCACGTCCACCACCTCGACCTGCATGGCCTCCTCGGGGGGCCCGTGCCGCTCGCGCCGGATGCACCAGGCGTACATCTGCTTGGGCACGTGGCCGAGGGGGGGGAACTCGCCCACCTCGTAGAGATCCTTGATCGGGGCGTCGGCAAGCGTGGCGCCGTCCATCTCTCGCTCCATCGTCTGCTCCGGGCGTTGCAGTGTGCCGCGCAACAAAGTTGCGCAACTTTCGTTCAAGATAGCGCAGAATCAGTTACTGACATTTCAACGTTTTTCAGGCAAGGCTTTTGTGCAGTGCAGAAGGAGATTTTTCCGATCGGGCGGGCATGGTGCAAGGCGGCCGAAGCTCCGGCGGCGGAATCCAGGGCAGATGGGCGTTATCGGTCGCGGGCCCGGCGCCGTGGGCAAGAAAATTACAACGGATTTTGCGCTGCATCGCAAAATCGCCTATAGCGGGACCGACGGGAACACCGAATCGATCCGCCACATCCAGCGAGGCGCCGATGACCGAGACGAAAGACCGCCCCTGGCTGTTCCGCACCTATGCGGGCCATTCCACGGCCGCCGCCTCGAACGCGCTCTACCGGGCGAACCTCGCCAAGGGCCAGACCGGGCTCTCGGTCGCCTTCGACCTGCCGACCCAGACCGGCTATGACTCCGACGATCCGCTGGCGAAGGGCGAGGTCGGCAAGGTCGGCGTGCCCGTCGGCCATCTCGGCGACATGCGCGCGCTGTTCGAGGGCATCCCGCTCGAACGCATGAACACCTCGATGACCATCAACGCCACGGCGCCCTGGATTCTGGCGCTCTACCTGGCGCTGGCCGAGGAGCAGGGCGCGGACCCCGCCCGCCTGACCGGCACCGTGCAGAACGACATCATCAAGGAGTATCTCTCGCGCGGCACCTACATCTTCCCGCCCGAGCCCTCGCTCAGGCTGATCGGCGACGTCGCGGCCCATTGCTACCGCGAGGTGCCCAAGTGGAACCCGATGAACGTGTGCTCCTACCACCTGCAGGAGGCGGGCGCGACGCCCGAGCAGGAGCTCGCCTTCGCGCTCGCCACCGCCATCGCCGTGCTCGACCACGCGCACGGGCGGGTGCCGGCGGCGGATTTCCCCACCGTGGTCGGGCGCATCTCGTTCTTCGTCAACGCCGGCCTGCGCTTCGTCACCGAGATGTGCAAGATGCGCGCCTTCACCGAGCTGTGGGACGAGATCTGCCGCGAGCGCTACGGGGTGGACGACCCCAAGCTCAGGCGCTTCCGCTACGGCGTGCAGGTGAACTCGCTCGGCCTCACCGAGCAGCAGCCCGAGAACAACGTCTACCGGATCTTGCTGGAAATGCTGGCCGTCACGCTCAGCAAGAACGCCCGCGCCCGCGCCGTGCAGCTTCCCGCCTGGAACGAGGCGCTGGGGCTGCCGCGCCCGTGGGACCAGCAGTGGTCGCTGAGGATGCAGCAGGTGCTGGCCTGCGAGACCGACCTGCTGGAGTATGCCGACCTGTTCGACGGCAACCCCGCCGTCGCCGCCAGGGTGGCGGAGCTGAAATCCGCCGCGCGCGACGAGCTCGGGCACATCGAGGCGCAGGGCGGCGCGGTCGCCGCCATCGACTACATGAAGCGCGCGCTGGTTGAGTCGAACGCCGCGCGCCTGCGCCGCATCGAGACCGGCGCGACGGTGGTGGTCGGCGTCAACCGCTACACCGGGACCGAGCCGAGCCCGCTCACCGCCGGCGGCGGCATCCTGGTGGTCGACCCGGCCACCGAGGCCGGGCAGATCGCGCGCCTCGAGGCGTGGCGAGGGGGTCGCGACGAGGCGGCCGTCGAGGCCGCCCTCGTCGCGCTACGCGCTGCCGCGCGAGAAGGGCGAAACATCATGCCCCCTTCCATTGCGGCGGCGAAGGCGGGCGTCACCACCGGCGAGTGGGGCGAGGCCATGCGCGCCGTGTTCGGCGAGTACCGCGCGCCGACCGGGGTGGGGACCGCCATGAGCAACGCCGCCGAGGGGCTGGACGCGCTTCGCGCCGAGGTCGATGCGGTGAGCGCCCGGCTCGGCCGGCGGCTGACCTTTTTGGTGGCCAAGCCCGGCCTCGACGGCCACTCGAACGGCGCCGAGCAGATCGCCGTGCGTGCCCGCGACTGCGGCATCGAGGTGGTCTACGAGGGCATCCGCCTGACCCCGGCGCGCATCGTCGAGGCGGCGCAGGCCGAGCGCCCGCACATCCTCGGCCTCTCGGTCCTCTCCGGCAGCCACATGGAGCTGATCGCCGAGGTGCTCGAGGGCCTGCGCGCCGCCGGCCTCGAGCTGCCGGTGGTGGCCGGCGGCATCATCCCCGAGGACGACGCCCGGCGCCTGCGCGAGCTGGGCGTGGCGCGGGTCTACACGCCCAAGGATTTCGAGATGAACCGGATCGTGGCGGATATCGTGGAGTTGGTGGAGGAGGCCTCGATGAAGGCCGCCTAGAGCGATTTCGAGCAAAGTGGACTCACTTTGCGGCTCGGAAATCGCGGCGACTAAACGGCACTAGAGACGGACCACTGCTCAGGCAAACACCCCGCGCACCGGTGGGGTGCATCCACCCTGCATCCCCTGGGGATGGGAGGTGCGGCGTTTCGAAATGCATTTTTGGGAAATGCAATCAAATCAGGCACATGACAGGGTGTGCACGCGTGCACACGGGCGCGGTGCGGTCGTGGCGGCGATCGGCCGGGCGCCTCAGCACTTCTCGGCGATGAGGGTGCGGAGCTCGGCGAGGGAGCCGAAGATCACCGAGATCCGGTCGCCGCGCATGCCCGAGCCGATGATCACCGGGACCCCCTCGGGCGGGCCGGTCCCGGTGCTGTCGATCTTCAGGCGCACGTTCT
Source organism: Thermohalobaculum sp. (assembly GCA_035513135.1). Classification (GTDB taxonomy): domain Bacteria; phylum Pseudomonadota; class Alphaproteobacteria; order Rhodobacterales; family Rhodobacteraceae; genus Thermohalobaculum. The sequence continues at coordinate 2,599 of DATKCQ010000065.1, read as the reverse complement.
TCTCCCAGTAGGGCACCTCGTTGCCGTCCTCGGTGGTGATGAAGTAGCTGTCGCCGCAGTGGCGCATGGCGCTGACGCGGGCGTGCGGCGGCGCGTCGGCGATCGGCCCGGGCGCCACGCCGCGCAGCCAGGCGGCGGGGATCAGGTCCTCGGCCACGGCGCGCGCGGCGCCGTCCGGCCCGGCGGCGATCTCGAGGAAGGCGATCAGGTCGGCGCGCGCCTGCGGGTCGGGCATGCCGGGGATGTCCATGTAGGTGCCGGGCACCATCGCCGCCGGGTCGGCGAGCCAGGCGTCGAGCGTGCCGGCGTCCCACGCGAACCCGGCGCCGCGCAGATTTGGCGAGTAGCGCCCGAAGCCCTCGGCCGTGCCGGCCGGCCGCGCGAACAGCGCGGCGAGGCTGGGGCCGCTGGTGTGCAGCCCGGGCTCGAGGGTGTGGCAGGCGGCGCAGGTGCGGAAGTGGTCGGCGCCGCGGCGCGGGTCGCCCTCCTGCGCCAGCGCCGGCGCGCCCCAGCCGAGCGCGGCGGCCAAAAACGTGGCGGCGACGAGCGCGGCGGCGAGGAGCGCGGCCGGAGGCCGGTCGGGATGCATCGTCGTTCCCCCGGTCTGCGAACGCGGCCAGGATGCGGCGCGGAGGGTCATGGCGCAGCACAATGTGGTCATCCGCCGCCCGCGTCAACGCGATCGTGCGGCGGTGCAGGCGCCGTCGTTGACCGGTCCATGCGCCGGTCTTAGCCTGTCGCGCGACCGGTCGGTCCCGCCAAGCCTACGGAGCCCGCGATGAGCCGCCGCCTGCCGCCGCTCAACAGCCTGCGCGCCTTCGAGGCGGCCGCGCGACACCTCAGCTTCAAGAAGGCCGCCGAGGAGCTGCACGTGACCCCTGCGGCGATCAGCCAGCAGGTGCGCACGCTGGAGGAGCACTGCGGCGCCGCGCTGTTCCACCGGCTGACCCGGGCGCTGAGGCTGACCGAGGCCGGCCAGGCGGCGCTGCCGGCCCTGCGCGAGGGCTTCGACAAGCTGGCCGAAGCGGCGGAGGCGATGCGCGCCAGGGGCCGCGGCGGCGTGCTCACCGTCTCGGTCGCGCCGTCGTTCGGCGCCAAGTGGCTGGTGCCGCGGCTCGAGCGCTTCCGCGCCGCGCATCCCGACTACGACGTGCGCATCGACGCGAGCGATGCGCTGGCCGGCTTCGCCGGCGACGGCGTCGATGTGGCGCTGCGCTACGGGCGCGGCGTCTACCGCGGGCTGGTCGCCGAGTGCCTGATGTCGGAGGTGGCGTTCCCGGTGTGCAGCCCGCGCCTGCTCGAGCGCGGCCCGCCGCTGCGGCGGCCCGAGGACCTGCGCCGGCACACGCTCCTGCACGTGCAGTGGAAGATGGAGGACGACGCCGCGCCGAACTGGCGCATGTGGCTGCGGGCCGCCGGGGTCGCGGATGTCGACTGGGAGCGCGGCCCGCGCTTTTCCATCGAGAACATGGCCGTCGAGGCGGCGATCGAGGGGCAGGGCGTGGCGCTCGCCAGCGGCGCGCTGGTCGCCGCCGACCTGAAAGCCGGACGGCTGGTGCGCCCGTTCGCGCCCGCGGTCAGCGAGGCGACCGCCTTCGCCTACTACCTCGTCTACCCCGAGGCGAAGGCGGCCGACCCCAAGGTGGCGGCGTTCCGCGACTGGGTGCTGGGCGAGGTGGCGCGCGACCGGGCAGCCGGCGAGCCGCCCGGGGAGGAGCGCGCCGCCGGCTGAGTGCATGGCAGACGGAGTGCATCGAATGCAGGCCGACTGCCGCGCTGTGCTTGCAATCTTCGGGGCATTCGACGGATCGGCCCCGGCGTGCGCGGCACTATTCCTCGCGCACCAGCTTCCACTCGCCGTCCTGGCGGCAGCGGGTCGCCTCGCCGCGCTCGGGCGCGGCGCCGGGCTCGGCGATCACCTGCTCGTAGCGCCGACACCAGTGGCCGCTGACGCTCTTCCAGGTGCGCAGCGGCGTCACGGAAACCTCGGCGTCGCCGAAGCGCAGGGTGGCTGAGGTGCCGCTGACCAGGTTCTCGAGCGCGTAGCCGATGGCGTCGTCGCGGACCGTCATCTGGGCGTCGGCATCCCGGGCGAAGGGGCCCGCCAGACCGAAGCCGAGGGCAAGGCAGCCGCACAGGAGCCGGAGCCGGGTCATTGCCAGCCCCCCTCGATCACGGCGCGCTCCTGCTCCCTCGTGAGCGGCGGGCCGGCCGGCTCGGGATCGCCGGTGAAGATTTCCTCATCGAGCGCAGTCGCGGTCGCGGCGGCCGTCCCTACCGGTCCGCCAGCGGCGGCCCCGCCCGCGTCGCCACCCGTGTTGCCCGCACCCTGGGCACCCGGAGTTCCGCCGCCTGTGCCGCCGGAGCCGCCGCCGCCCGGGCCGCCGCCCGAAGCGCCCCCGCCCGAGTCTCTCCCGCCGCCTGCGCCGCCCGAGTCGTCGCCGCCCGAGTCGTCGCCGCCCGAGCCGCCGCCGCCCGAGCCGCCGCCGCCCGAACCGGGGGAAGGCGGTGGGGGCGGGGGAGGCGGCGGAGGCGGCGGGGGGGCACCCACGACCTCTTCGTCCTCGACCTCCTCGCCGTCTTCTTCACCGCCCTCGCC
>DATKCQ010000064.1:0-7864 GCA_035513135.1 Thermohalobaculum sp. | reverse complement strand
ATGGCTCGATTAGTCGTCAACCCCCCTCACTCCGGCGCGAACTGGCGCTCGATCTCGTCGAACACGTCGTCGATCATGCCGCTGGTGGCGAGGTTGCCGGTGAAGTGCAGCGTGTAGCCGTCGCGGGTGCGCTCGCGGCGGATGGTGAGGCCGGGGCGCGGACGGTAGACGCGGCGGGGACGGCCCGGGCGGGGTTTCGGGGCCTCGGCGGGGGGTTGCTCGGCTTCCGTCAGGATAGGCCGGAGGAGCTGCCATTGGGTGCCGGGGTCGGCGAGCGCGGACTCCTCGAGGGCGGTGCGGATGACCTCGCCGAAGCCGGCGTCAAGTGCGCGGGCGAGGCGGAGCAACTGTCGCAGGCTGAGGGTCTCGGGGGCGGTCAGGATGCTGTCGAGTTCCTCGACCAGGTGGGCAACGGTGCGCAGGCGGGCGCGCTTCATGCGGGGGGCGGCGGGGTAGAGCTTGTCCACGGCCTCCTCGATGGTGGGGAAGACGCCGCGGTCGCGGGCTAGGAGGGCTATGCGGCCGCGCTCCCAGGGCGAGAGGGGGGCGCGGATCTCGTTTTCCTCGACCATGGCGGCGAGCGCCTCGGCCTGGCCGGCGGGGGCGCGCAGGAAGGCGGGGATCGCGGCATATCGCGGATCGGCGGTGAGCGCGTGCAGCTCGCTGTAGGCGTGCAGGCGGCGCAGGCCGGAGATCAAACCGTAGCGGTGGGGCGGGGAAGGGGCCGTGAGCGGGAAGAGCTCGACGGGCATGCGCAGGCCGCTGGCGGCGATGGAGAGGCGCAGCTCGGCGAGCGCGTCGGCGTCGAGGCCGGAGCGGTCGCGGGTGAGCGCGGCTGAGTCGATCTCGGCGAGCGGGACCAGGTGGACGGGTGTGGGCATGGGGGGAGCATCGCCCACGATGGGGGGGTGTTGCGCGGGGCGGGGGTGGAGCGCGCGGTGGGGGGCGAGATCCCCGCCTGCGCGGGGATGACGGGAAAAGGGGGTGGGGCGCGCGGTTCGGGGTTAGGGGGTGATTTCGGCGAGGATGGCGCGGGCGGCGGCTTCGGGGTCGGGGGCGGCGATGACGGGGCGGCCGACGACGATGTGGTCGGCGCCGGCGGCGAGCGCCTCGGCCGGGGTTGCGGTGCGCTTCTGGTCGCCCGGCGCGGTGCCGGCGGGGCGCACGCCGGGGGTGACGATGAGGCGGCCCGCCGCCTCGGGCAGGGCGCGCAGGCGGGCGGCCTCGTGCGGCGAGGCGATCAGGCCGTCGGCGCCGGCGGCCAGCGCGCGGCGGGCGCGCTCGATGACGATGTCCTCGACGGAGCCTTCGCGGATCAGCATGGCGTCGAGGTCGGCGCGGTCGAGCGAGGTGAGGATGGTGACGGCGAGGATGCGCGTGGGCGCGGCGCCGCGCCCGGCGACGGCGGCGCGCACCACCTGCGGGTCGCCGTGCACGGTGAGGAAGTCGATGCCGGTGCGGGCGAGGCCGGCGGCGGCGCGCTCGACGGTGGCCGGGATGTCGAAGAGCTTGAGGTCGAGGAAGACGCGCTTGCCCGAAGCCTTGAGCGCGTGGGCGAGGGAGAGGCCGCCCGAGGCGATGAGGCCGAGCCCGATCTTGTAGAAGCCGACCGTGCCGGCGAGGCGGGCGGTCAGCGCGCGGGCCTCCTCGGCGTCGGCGGTGTCGAGGGCGACGATCAGGCGGGGGTCGGGCATGTGAAGTCTCCGTGATGCGCCCCTTGATGCGCGTCAAGGCGGGCGCGGTCAATGGACGGCTGACTTGCATCGCGCCGGGGCAATGCCCAGATCGTCGGTGCGGACAGGCCGTGACGGGTGTCCGCACACACAGGGCAAGCCCTGGGCGGGCCATCGCGGACGCCGGGGCGGAGGCGCTTGAGGAGAGCGGCATGGATTTCGAGAAACTGACCGAGCGGGTGCGCGGGTTCCTGCAGGCGGCGCAGACCATCGCGGTGCGCGAGGGGCATCAGCGGCTGACCGCGGAGCACCTCTTGAAGGCGCTGATCGACGACGAGCAGGGGCTGGCGGCGAATTTGATCGCGGCCGCGGGGGGCGACGCGCAGGCGGCCAGGCGCGGCGCCGATGCGGCGGTGGCGAAGATCGCCAGGGTGTCGGGGGGCGCGGGGCAGATCTACATGGACACGGGGCTGGCGCGCGTGCTCGACGAGGCGCAGCAACTGGCGACGAAGGCGGGCGACAGCTTCGTGACGGCCGAGCGGGTGCTGATGGCGCTGGCGCTGGCGAAGGGGAGCGAGGCGGCGAAGGTGCTCGCGAGCGCGGGCGTGCAGCCGCAGGTGCTCGAGCGGGCGATCCAGGATTTGAGGAAGGGGCGCACGGCGGACACGGCCTCGGCCGAGCAGGGCTATGACGCGCTCAGGAAGTATGCGCGGGACCTGACGGAGGCGGCGCGCGAGGGCAAGCTCGACCCGGTGATCGGGCGCGACGAGGAGATCCGGCGCACCGTGCAGGTGCTGAGCCGGCGCACCAAGAACAATCCCGTGCTGATCGGCGAGCCGGGCGTGGGCAAGACGGCGATCGCCGAGGGGCTGGCCTTGCGCATCGTCAACGGCGACGTGCCCGAGAGCCTGCGCGACAAGCGGCTGCTGGCGCTCGACATGGGGGCGCTGATCGCCGGGGCGAAGTACCGCGGCGAGTTCGAGGAGCGGCTGAAGGCGGTCCTGAGCGAGGTGCAGGCGGCGGCCGGGCAGGTGATCCTGTTCATCGACGAGATGCATACCATCGTCGGCGGCGGCAAGGCGGAAGGCGCCATGGACGCGGCGAACCTCCTGAAGCCGGCGCTGGCGCGGGGCGAGCTGCACTGCGTGGGGGCGACGACGCTGGACGAGTACCGCAAGCACGTGGAGAAGGACGCGGCGCTGGCGCGGCGCTTCCAGCCGGTGTTCATCGCCGAGCCGAGCGAGGCGGACACCGTCTCGATCCTGCGCGGCCTCAAGGAGAAGTACGAGGTGCACCACGGGGTGCGCATCATGGACTCGGCGCTGGTGGCGGCGGCGACGCTGAGCCACCGCTACATCACCGACCGCTTCCTGCCCGACAAGGCCATCGACCTGATGGACGAGGCGGCGGCGCGGCTGCGCATGGAGGTGGATTCCAAGCCCGAGGAGCTCGACGCGCTGGACCGCGAGATCATCCAGAAGAAGATCGAGGCCGAGGCGCTGAAGAAGGAGAGCGACAGGGCCTCGCGCGAGCGGCTGGCGCGGCTCGAGCGCGAACTGGGCGAGCTCGAGCAGCGCTCCGCCGAGCTGACCGCCCGCTGGCAGGCCGAGAAGAACAAGCTCTCGAGCGCGCGGGAGATGAAGGAGAAGCTCGACGAGGCGCGCGGCGAGCTGGAGATCGCCAAGCGGCGCGGCGACCTGGCGCGCGCCGGCGAGCTGGCCTATGGCGTGATCCCCGGGCTCGAGCGCGGGCTCGAGGAAGCCGAGAAGGCCGAGGGCGCCGAGGGCGTGATGGTCGAGGAGGCGGTGACGCCCGAGCACATCGCCAGCGTCGTCAGCCGCTGGACCGGCATCCCGGTGGACCGGATGCTCGAGGGCGAGCGCGACAAGCTGTTGCGCATGGAGCAGGCGATCGGGCGGCGCGTGGTCGGCCAGGAGCGCGCCGTCACCGCGGTCGCCAACGCCGTGCGCCGGGCGCGGGCGGGGCTGTCCGACCCGCGCCGGCCGATGGGCTCGTTCCTGTTCCTCGGGCCCACCGGCGTCGGCAAGACCGAGCTGACCAAGGCGCTGGCCGAGTTCCTGTTCGACGACGACCAGGCGATGGTCCGCATCGACATGTCGGAGTTCATGGAGAAGCACTCGGTGGCGCGGCTGATCGGCGCGCCGCCGGGCTATGTCGGCTACGAGGAGGGCGGCGCGCTGACCGAAGCCGTGCGGCGCCGGCCCTACCAGGTGGTGCTGTTCGACGAGATCGAGAAGGCGCACGGGGACGTGTTCAACGTACTGCTTCAGGTGCTCGACGAGGGCCGGCTGACCGACGGGCACGGGCGCACCGTGGATTTCCGCAACACCATCATCATCCTCACCTCGAACCTCGGCTCGGAATACCTCGCCAGCCTGCCCGACGGGGCCGATGCGAGCCAGGTCGAGGACCGGGTGATGGAGGTGGTGCGCGCCCGCTTCCGGCCCGAGTTCCTCAACCGGCTCGACGAGATCATCCTGTTCGACCGGCTGGGCCGCGAGCACATGAAGGGCATCGTCGAGATCCAGACCGGCCTGCTGGCCAGCCGCCTCGAGCCGCGCAAGATCGCGCTCGAGCTCGACGAGGCGGCGAAGGCCTGGCTGGCCGAGAAGGGCTACGACCCGGTCTACGGCGCGCGGCCCCTGAAGCGGGTGATCCAGAGGGAGCTCGAGAACCCGCTGTCGGAGCTGCTGCTCGCGGGCACGCTGCACGAGGGCGAGACGCTCAGGGTGAGCGCGGACGCCGAGGGGCTGGTGCTGGGCGAGCACACCGCGCCCCGGCGCCGCGCGGCCGGGGCCACGGTGCACTGACACGCGCGCGCCCATGAACCGACATTTCGGTCCCGCCCGCGCGGGCGGGACGGCCGGCTCGAAGGCCCGGTTGCATCAGCCAAAGATCCGGCAGACGAGGTAGCCGGACACGAAAATGGTGAAGGCCAGGATCGCCAGCAGGGCAATCGCAACCCATAGCGGCGTGCCGTTCGCGGGTGATCTGGGGGCCCTCATGATGCGGCCCCCGCGCCGCGGCGGGCGGGGCGGGGAGGCGGGGGCCGAGGCAGGCTTTCGTCAGTTTTGCAGGCCAAGCGGGAGTCCTTCGCACGGCTGGCGCCGGGGCAGACCGCAAGGCGGCCTGGTGCGGCGGCTGGCGCCCGCGCCGTTCTGGCAGCGATCCTTCGCCTGAAGTTCGGGAGAGCGACAATCGCGATGCGCATGGCTTCTGGCGATCGCGAAAATTTGTCGCTTCGTTGAATCGAATCGTGCGTCGGTCGGCGCAGCGATGGCAGGCGGGACCTTGCGAGCCGTCGTGCGGCGCGTGATGCGCCTCGCGGCCGGGCCGGCGGGCCGGACATGTTGCCGGCGCGGGTTTGCGGCGCGATGCCGGCGTGTCGGCATGTTCGGAAGTTCCCCCCATCCCCGTCCCGTTCCGGAAGTAAGTATTAGCAATCCTTATGGCGCATTAGGTTTTCTACTGATCGCGCTTCTATGACGATCCTGATTGTATGACAAGAAAAATCGCACGATGGGCCGCGGAATTCCCGAAACCGGTCACGGGTGCATGGACTGCGGGGGCCCTTGCGCCGCTGGCGGATTGCGCGGGATAATCCGGGGACACAGGCAGGGAGGGCCGGGCGATGAAGCGGATGCAGACGCAGGGCGTGCACCACATCACGCTGAACGGGGCCGACCGGCAGACCTCGATCGACTTCTGGGAGGGCGTGCTGGGCATGCCCTTCGTGTTCGAGCAGCCGAACCTCGACGACCACAGCGTCAACCACCTCTACTTCGACCCGGGCGACGGGCGGCTGATCACCGTGTTCACCGAGGAGACGCGCACGCCCGCGGGCGCGGTGCGCGACCAGATCGGCTCGGTGCACCACCTCGCCTTCCATGTGAGTCTGGCCACCTACAAGCAGGTGGCGGCGCGGCTCGAGGAGCGCGGCATCGCCAATTCGGGCGAGGTCGACCGGGGCTTCATGTGGTCGATCTATTTCCGCGACCCGCTGGGGCTGCGCCTCGAGCTGGCGGCCTGGAAGTTCGAGCCGCCGCCGGGCGCCACGCATGCGCAGGTGCTGGCGCGGGCGCACGAGCTCCGCCAGGCGCGCGGTGCGGTCAACATCGAGGACGTGGACCTCGCCGACGCCATCGAGGCGATCGTTTCGGGGCGCTCGCCGGCGGGGCGGTCGTCGGCGGGGCAGTAGCGGGCGGCGAATACTGCCGCCGGGGACGGCCGGGCCCGGCCCATAAAGTAACAAATCCGTGACAGTGCCGCGCCAATACTCGGCGCGACACGAAATCTCCTTGAATGGGCCACAATCCTGAGCGGAAATTCACAGTTGCGCGACAGTCTCGGGTGGACACGGATTCGATCGGGGTGGATCGAAGTGGATGGTGGAGCGGGTGCGCGATGTGCAGCAGGGTGGACGAGCTTGAGGCCGCGCTGACGCCGGACGAGCGGGGCGCGATTGCTCAGCTGGGACGGGTGGCCGGGCGGCCGGGGCTGCCGTTCGACATGGCCGAGCGGCTGATGAGCCTCGGCCTGGCCGAGCTATCCTTCGGCGGGCTGGACCTCACGGTGGCGGGCCGGCAGGTGCTGGAGGCGATGCGCGGGCAATAGTGCCGGGTTGCGTTGCCGCGATCGCCGAGCCGCAAGGCGAGGTCGCCGTGCTCGAGATCGCTTCAGAGCCGGTCGCGCAGGCTGTACCAGGTCATCGCCGCGGCGAGCAGGGGCGCGCGCAGCCAGGCGCCGCCGGGGAAGGCGGGGACCGGCAGGCGGGCCATCAGATCCCAGCGCGCGAGCTGGCCGGCGACCGCCTCGGCGGCGATCTTCCCGCCCATGGTCGCCATGTGCACCCCCGAGCCGGACCAGCCCGAGATCGCCAGCGTGCGCGCGTCGAGCCGGCGGAAGGCGGGGATGCGGCTGGCGGTGATGGCGAGCGTGCCGCCCCAGGCGTGGGTGATGCTTGTGTCGGCGAGCCCGGGGAAGACCTCCAGCATCTTGCCGCGCACGAGGCCGGCGATGTCGCGCGGGAAGCGGCGGCCGTAGGACTCGCCGCCGCCCCAGAGCAGGCGGTGGTCGGGCGTCAGGCGGTAATAGTTCAGGACGAACCTGGTGTCGGAGACCGCGACATTGTCGCGGATCAGCGCGCGGGCGCGGGCCTCGCCCAAGGGCTCGGTGGCGATGAGGAAGTTGTTGAGCGGCATGATCAGGCGGGCGAGGGCGGGGGCGAGGCCGTCGAGATAGCCGTTGCAGGCGAGGATGATCTGGTCGGCGGTGACGTGGCCGGCCTCGGTGGTGACGCGCGTGGTGTCGCGTCCCGGGGTCAGGCGGGTGACGCGGCTCAGCTCGTGGATGCGCGCGCCGGCGGCGGCGGCGGCGCGGCCGAGGCCCAGCGCGAGGCGCAGGGGGTGCAGGTGCGCGGCCCATTCGTCGAGGAAGCCGCCCCAGTAGCGGGCGGTGCCGAGCATCTGCGCCATCTCGTCGCGGGGGACGGGGCGGATGGCGGTGTGGCCGTAGTGGCGGCGCAAATGCTCGGGGTAGGCGAGCGCGCCCGCCGCGTGCGAGCGCTTCCAGCAGGCCTCGAGGTGGCCCGGCGTGAGGTCGCAGGCGATGTCGTGGTGCGCGATCAGCTCCCTGACCAGGCGGTTGGCCTCGAGCGCGATGTCCCAGACCTTGCGCGCGTCGTCGCGGCCGACCAGGCGCTCGTATTTGCGGATCGAGGCGCGCGGGCCGGTGGCGAGCTGGCCGCCGTTCCTCCCCGAGGCGCCCCAGCCGATGCGGTTGGCCTCGAGGAGGACCACGTCGAGGCCGCGTTCGGCGAGGTGCAGCGCGGCGGAGAGGCCGGCATAGCCGCCGCCGATGACGCAGGCATCGGCGCGGGTCGCGCCGGCGAGCGGCGGGTGGTCGGGCAGCGCGCCGGCGGTCTCCGCGTACCAGCTCGGGGGGTGCTGGGCGGGCGTGTCGTTGGCGGTGAGATGGCCGGTCACGCGCCCTCGCGGGTGAGGGCGTCGGCGAGGTCGTCCAGCGTGGCACGGGCGCGGGCGACCAGCTCGTCGCATTCCTCGCGGCTGATGACCAGCGGCGGCGCGATGATCATGGTGTCGCGCACGGCGCGCATGACCAGGTGGTGGCGGGCGATCGAGAGGTCGCGGCAGCGGGCGCCGGTGGCGCCC
>DATKCQ010000063.1:0-8354 GCA_035513135.1 Thermohalobaculum sp. | reverse complement strand
GGCCTGGGCGCTGCTCGAGGAGGACACCATGCCGCGGGCGAGCCAGGTCCAGGGCGGCACGCTGCTGATCCTCAGGGGCGTCAACCTGCGGCCGGGCGAGGAGCCCGAGGACATGGTCTCGCTGCGGCTGTGGGTGACGGGCCAGCGCGTCGTCTCGACCGAGGTGCGCCGGCTGGCCCAGACCGACGAGCTGATCGCCGCGTTCGAGGCGGGCGAGGCGCCGCCAGCCCCCGGCGCCTTCGTGGTGACGCTGGTCGAGCGCCTGCGCGCGGCCGCCGAGCCGGTGCTCGACGAGGTCGAGGACCGGCTCTCGGCCATGGAGGCGCTGGTGGCGCGGCCGGGCCGGCGGCCGGCGACCGCCGTGCGGGGACCGCTGGCGGCGCTGCGCCACGACGTGATCGAGCTGCACCGCCATCTCGCGCCGCAGGCGATGGCGCTCGACGCGCTGGCGCGGGCGGCGCCGGCATGGCTGAGCGACCCGGGGGCCCTGCGCGAGGAGGCCGAGGCCTTCCGCCGCATCACCGCCGATCTCGACACGCTGCGCCAACGCGCGCAGCTGGTCGCCGAGGAAATCACCATGGCCGCGACCGAGCGCACCAACGACATCATGATGACGCTCTCGGTGGTCGCCGTGGTGTTCCTGCCGCTGACCTTCCTCACGGGGTTGCTCGGCGTGAACCTTGCCGGCATTCCGTTCGCCGGCGAGGCCTGGTCGTTCGCCGCGTTCGCCGCGCTGCTGGCCGGCGTGGCCGCGCTGGTGCTGTGGCTGGCGGCGCGGCTGCTGCGCTGAGGGCGCAGGGGCGAAGTTGGGGCGGGGTTGGGGCGGGGTTGGGGCGGGTTTGGGGCGGGGTTGGGGAGGGGTCCGGGCCGACGGATGCGGCCGGAACGCCGGCACGGGTCCCGGCATTGCCTTGAGCGGCGCGATCGTGTCTTGAATGGCGGGCGCCCGGCAGCCGGCCCCGCCCACTCCGCCAGGGGGCCGGCCTTCGAAAGGACCGCTCCGCCAGGGAACCGACCCGTCATGGACTTCTCCTCCTTCCTGCTCGTGCTCGCCCCGGTGGTCTACGGGCTCGGCATCGTCGGCGCGGTGCACGCGGTGATCACCTCGCGCACCTCGCAGGGCGCGCTGGCCTGGGCGCTGTCGCTGGTCTACCTGCCGTTCATCGCCCTGCCGCTCTACGCCATCTTCGGGCGCGGCCGCTTCGTCGGCTATGTCGAGGCGCGCCGCGCCTCGGAGGGCGCCTTCGAGTCGTATGGCCGGGCGCTCGCCGCGGTCGCGCGCAACCTGCGCGCCCCGGCGCCCGAGGGCTTCAGCGGCATCACCGCCTGCGAGCGGCTGGCCCGCATGCCGGTGATCTCGGGCAACCGCGCCACCCTGCTGATCGACGGCGAGGCCACTTTCGAGGCGATCTTCGAGGCGATCGAGCGGGCCGAGCACTACGTGCTGCTCGCCTTCTACACCGTGCGCGACGACGGCCTGGGGCGGCGGCTGCGGGAGCGCCTGGCCGCCCGCGCCCGGGCCGGCGTGCGGATCTGCCTGCTCTACGACGAGTTCGGCAGCCACGCCCTGAGCTGGAGCTATCTGGGCGAGCTCGAGCGCGCCGGCGTGCGCACCTCGCCCTTCAACTCCTCGAAGGGGCCGACCAACCGCCTGCAGGTCAACTTCCGCAACCACCGCAAGATCGTGGTGGTGGACGGGCGGGTGGCCTTCCTCGGCGGGCACAACGTGGGCGACGAGTATCTCGGCCGCGACCCGGCGATGTCGCCCTGGCGCGACACGCACATCCGCATCGAGGGACCGGCCGCGCTCGCCTGCCAGCTGGTGTTCGCCGAGGACTGGAACTGGGCGACCGGCGAGCTGCTCGAAGTGGACTGGAGCGCGCCGCCCGGCCCGCAGGGCACGCAGGACGTGCTGATCGTGCCCTCGGGGCCGGCGGACGAGCTCGAGACCTGCGCGCTCCTCTACACCCACGCGATCACCGAGGCGCGGCGGCGGGTCTGGATCGTCAGCCCCTACTTCGTGCCCGACATCGACATCCTCACCGCGCTCAAGATCGCCGCGCTGCGCGGCGTCGACGTGCGCGTGCTGGTGCCCGAGATCCCCGACCACTGGATCGCCTGGCTGGCCGCCTTCGCCTATTTCGGCGAGGTGCAGGACGCCGGCGTGCGCATCCACCGCTACACCGGGGGCTTCCTGCACCAGAAGGTGATGCTGATCGACGATACGGCCGCGACGGTCGGCACGGTGAACCTCGACAACCGCTCGTTCCGGCTGAACTTCGAGATCACCGCGCTGGTGCTCGACCGCGGCTTCGCGACCGAGGTCGCGGCGATGCTCGAGCGCGACTTCGCCAACAGCTATCTCTACGACCACGCCACCTTCCGCCACCGGCCGCTGTGGGTGCGGCTCGGCGCTCAGATCGCGCGGCTGGCCTCGCCGGTGCTGTGATCCTCGCCGTGCGGGTGGGCGCGGCGCGGGCCCGGCCGCGCCCCGACCCGCTCGGCGAACGACAGCTCGGCCCAGACCGGCAGGTGGTCGGAGGCGACGCGCGAGGTCTCGGTGCGGTGCACGCCGGCGATGTGCACCACCAGCCCCGGCCCGGTGACGATGCGGTCGAGGCTGATCGCCGGCAGCGCCGCCGGAAAGCTGCGCCCCGGGCTGATGATCCTGTAGCGCGGGTGCAGGATCTTCATGCTCTCCGACCACTCGCGCCACTCGTTGAGGTCGCCGAGGATCACGGTGGGCACGTCGTGGCCGCGCGCGCCGTGGATCTGCGCGGTCAGCGAGTCGATCTGCCGCTTGCGGAAGGCGCCGACCAGGCTCAGATGCGTTGCCACCACGCGCAGGAGGCCGCCCGCCACCTCGACCACCGCCATCACCGCGCCGCGCGGCTCGAGCATCGGCAGGTGCAGGCGGCGGCACTCGAGCACCCGCACGGCGTGGCGCACCAGGATGGCGTTGCCGTGCCAGCCCAGACTCGCGCCGTTCACCGAGAGCGGCACCGCCGTGTAGTCGGTGCGCCGGGCGATCAGCTCGGGCGGCAGCGTGCTCTGGCGCCGGCCGTAGCGGCGGTCGACCTCCTGCAGCGCCAGGATGTCGGCGTCAAGCTCGCCGAGGACCTCGAGGATCCGCTCGGGCTGGCGCCGCCCGTCGAGACCGACGCTTTTCTGAATGTTGTAGGTGGCCACCCGGAACATCCCCGGACTATGCTCACGCGGGCGGGCCCGAGGCAAGCGGATTGCTCGGCGCGCGCGGCGTTTTGCCCGTTGCCTGCCCGTCGCTTGCCCGTCGCGTGCGACCCCGCCGGCGACCGTGCCATCTGCCGGCCAGACGGCGGCGCGGGAGGGCGCATGGCGGAGGGCGCATGGCGGCGGGCGCATGGCGGAGGGCGCATGGCGGAGCCCGGCGGCAGCGTGGTGGTCCTCGGCGGCACCGGCTTTCTCGGCCGGCGCGTGGTCGGCGCGCTGCTGGCGCGCGGCCGGCCCGTCGCCGTGGGCACCCGCGACCCCGCGGGCGCCGCGGCGCAGGGTCTGCCGAACCCCGTCCGCGTCGACCTGCGCGATCCCGCCAGCCTCGGCCGCGCCTTCGCCGGCGCGGCGGCGGTGGTCAACTGCGTCGGCCTCTATGTCGAGCGCGGTGCCGAGACCTTCCGCGCCGTGCATGTGGAGGGCGCCGGCGCCGCCGCCGGGGCCGCCGCCGCGGCAGGCGTGCGCCGCTTCGTGCATGTCTCGGGCATTGGCGCCGACCGCGCCTCGGGATCGGCCTACATCCGCGCCCGCGCCGAGGGCGAGGCGGCGGTCCGCGCCGCCTTCCCCGCCGCCACCATCCTGCGCCCGGGCGCGCTGTTCGCCGAGGACGGCGGCCTCTTCGCCGCGCTCGCGCCGATCGTCGCCAGGCTGCCCGTGCTGCCGCTGTTCGGCGACGGCTCGACCCGGCTGCAGCCGGTGCACGCCGGCGACGTGGCCGAGGCGGCGGCGCGCGCCCTCGAGGCGGACGCCGCCCCCGGCACCACCTACGAGCTGGGCGGGCCGGAGGACTTCAGCTACCGCGAGATCCTCGTCCGCCTCGCCGCCCGCGCCGGGCGGCGCCGGCTGTACCTGCCCGTGCCCTTCGCCCTGTGGCACGGCCTCGCCGCCGCGGCCTGCGTGCTGCCGAGCCCGCCGATCACGCCGGCGCAGGTGGCGCTGATGCGGCGCGACAACGTGGCGGGCGCGGACATGCCCGGCCTGGCCGAGCTCGGCATCGCGCCCCGCGCCGCCAGCGCGCTCGGCTTGGTCTGATCCGCCCCGCCGGGCTACATTCAGGAAACCGGCCACGCAAAAAGGGAGCGCGCCATGAGCCACATCTACCCGGTCACCGAGATCTACGGCTCGTCCACCGAGTCGATCGACGACGCCATCCGCCAAGCCGTCGCCACGGCGAGCGAGACCATCCGCAACCTCGAATGGTTCCAGGTGAGCGAAATCCGCGGCCACATCGCCCCGGACGGCTCGGTCGGGCACTTCCAGGTGGGGGTGAAGCTCGGCTTCCGCCTCGAGCGGCGCGGCGCCGGCCCCGGCTGAGGGCCCGCCGAGCCCATTGTCCCCGTACCGGGCGCGGCCTATACTCGACCCGAGGAGGCCAAATATGCAAATTGGCCAGAGGTTTGGCCGCCTGGTGCTGGCTGCGACGGCGCTGTTCCTCGCCGTGGCGCTGGGGCACGGGCAGGAAACCGGGGAGAGGCCCGAGCGCCGGGTGGTGCTGGTCGCCGCCATCGAGGGCCCGATCGGCCCCGCCACCACGCGCCATGTCGAGAAGATGATCGACCTCGCCGCCGAGCGTCGTGCCGAGGCGCTGGTGCTGCGTCTCTACACCCCCGGCGGCCTCGCCGACGCCATGCGCGACGTGATCGCCGAGATCCTCGCCTCGCCGGTGCCGGTGATCGGCTACGTCGCGCCGCCGGGCGCGCACGCGGCCAGCGCCGGCACCTACATCCTCTACGCCACCCATGTCGCGGCGATGGCGCCGGGCACCAATCTCGGCGCCGCGACCCCGGTGCAGATCGGCGGCCTGCCGGGCATGCCCGGGGAGGAGGAGGAGCAGGAGCAGGCGAACGAACGGAAGCGGGACTCCGGCGACTCCGATGCCGAGAGCGACGGGGCGGCGGGCGACGGCCAGGCCGCCGAGACGGCGGACGAGACGCAGGACGAGACGGACGCGCCGCGCAGCAAGCCGCTGTCGGGCGGCGACGCCATGACGGCGAAGGTGACCAACGACGCGGTGGCCTTCATCCGCAGCCTGGCCGAGCTGCACGGCCGCAACGCCGAGTGGGCCGAGAAGGCGGTGCGCGAGGCGGCCAGCCTGTCGGCGAGCCAGGCACTGGCGCAGAACGTCATCGACCTGATGGCCGACGACGTGGACGACCTCCTGGCGCAGGCCGACGGGCGCACCGTCACCGCCGGCGGCGTCGAGCGCACGCTGATGACCGCGCAGGCCGCCATCGAGCTGGCCGAGCCCGACGCCATCACCCGGCTGCTCGGCGTCCTGTCGAACCCCAACGTCGCCTTCATCCTGATGATGATCGGCATCTACGGGCTGATCTTCGAGTTCATGAACCCGGGCAGCATCGTGCCCGGCGTGGTCGGCGCGATCTGCCTCACGCTCGGGCTCTACGCCCTGAACCAGCTGCCGCTCGACTATGCCGGGCTCGCCCTGGTGCTGCTCGGCATCGCCTTCATGGTGGCCGAGGCGCTCAGTCCCGCCTTCGGCATCCTGGGCTTCGGCGGCATCGTCGCCTTCGTCATCGGCTCGGCGATGCTGTTCGACACGGACGTGCCGGAATACCAACTCTCCTGGTGGCTGATCGGCACCATGGCGGCGGCCAGCGCCGGGGTGCTGGTGCTGATCCTCGGCTACACGGTGAAGACCTACCGCCGGGCCCCGGTCTCGGGCGTCTCGCGCATGCTGGGCGGCCAGGCGCAGGTGATCGACTGGTCCGGGAGCGAAGGCTTCGTCTGGACCGAGGGCGAGCGCTGGCACGCCGCCGGCCCCCCCGATCTAGCGGCGGGCGACACCGTCCGGGTCCGCCGCATCGACGGCCTCACCCTGGTCGTCGAGCGCGACCAGCCGGACGGCGCACAGGCCGCGGCGCGGAGCGGCGGAGCAGAGGGATAGCCATGCCGATCATCTCCATAAACCTGATCCTCTACCTCGCCGCGGCGGTGCTGGTCATCATGTTCCTGTCCGCCGCGATCAACATATTCCGCGAGTACGAGCGCGGCGTGGTGTTCACGCTGGGCCGCTTCACGCGAATCTGCGGCCCGGGCTTCGTGATCATCATCCCCGTGGTGCAGCAGGTCGTGCGCGTGGACCTGCGCCTGTTCGTCGAGGACGTGCCGCCGCAGGACGTGATCTCGCGCGACAACGTCTCGGTGAAGGTCAACGCGGTGATCTACTTCCGCGTCATCGACCCCGAGCGCGCCATCATCAACGTGGCCAACTTCACGCAGGCCGTCAGCCAGCTGTCGCAGACCACGCTGCGCTCGGTGCTCGGCAAGCACGAGCTCGACGAGATGCTGGCCGAGCGCGACAAGCTGAACGCCGACATCCAGGAGATCCTCGACCGCCAGACCGACGCCTGGGGCATCAAGATCGCCAATGTCGAGATCAAGCACGTCGACATAGACGAGAGCATGGTGCGCGCCATCGCCAAGCAGGCCGAGGCCGAGCGGGTGCGGCGCGCGCGCATCATCAATGCCGAGGGCGAGCAGCAGGCGGCGCAGAAGCTGGTCGAGGCCGGCGCGATGATGGCCAAGCAGCCCAACGCCATGCAGCTGCGCTATTTCACGGCGCTGCTCGACATCGCCAACGAGCGCACCTCGACCATCATCTTCCCGCTGCCGGTGAACATGCTGCAGCGCCTGGAGGGCGGCGGCAAGACCTCCGACTGATCCGGGCCCCGCGCGCTGCGCCCCGGCGGGACGCGATGCCGCCCCTGGCGGCATGCGCGCGCGGGCGCGAATTTTTATTGAGCGCGCCCGCCATGTGGCTCATAACTGGAAAAAACCACGGCGAAAGGGGAGGAATCGACATGTTCGCACGCACCATCCTTGCGTCCCTCGCGGCCGCTGGCATCGCCGCCGGCCCGGCGCTCGCCCAGGGCGATCTCGAGACGCTCGGGCAGTTCAAGACCACCGGCGTCAAGGACTTCACGGTGATCGAGCAGGGCGGCGACAAGGCCGAGCGGATCCGCCGGATCCTCGAGCGCATCGAGCTGCCGGAGGGATTCCGGATCGACCTCTACGCCATCGTGCCCGACGCGCGGCACATGGCGGTCGGGCCGCAGGGCATCGTCACCTTCGTCGGCACGCGCAAGCGCGAGGTCTGGGCGGTGACCGACCGCGACAAGGACCGCGTCGCCGACGAGGTGAAGAACTTCGCGCCCTCGCTCGAGAAGGACATCCCGAACGGGCCGTGCTTCTCGCCCGACGGCATGCTCTTCGTCGCCGAGCGCAACCGCGTGCTGATCTACCCCGCGGCCGAGTTCTACTACGAGAGCCCGGACGTGGTCGCCCTTCCGGTGGTGCCCCAGGGCGAGCTGGTCCCGGTGGACGAGGAGAGCTACAACCACACCGCGCGGGTCTGCCGCATCGGGCCGGACGGCAAGCTCTACATCGCGCTCGGCCAGCCCTTCAACGTGCCGCCGCCCGAGAAGCTGGACCTCTACGACAAGTGGGGTATCGGCGGCATCGTCCGCATGAACACCGACGGCACGGGCCGCGAGGTCTACGCCTACGGCGTGCGCAACTCGGTCGGCATGGACTTCAACCCGGCCAATGGCGAGCTGTGGTTCACCGACAACCAGGTGGACGGCATGGGCGACGACATCCCGCCGGGCGAGATCAACCGCGTCACCGCGGCCGGCCAGAACTTCGGCTTCCCGTGGTATGGCGGCGGCTCGACCCGGACCAACGAGTACAAGAACTCCGAGCCGCCCGCCGACGTGGTGTTCCCCGAGGTCGAGACGGTGGCCCACGCCGCCGATCTGGGCATGACGTTCTACACCGGCCGGCAGTTCCCGACGAAGTACCGCGGCGGCATCTTCAACGCCCAGCACGGCTCGTGGAACCGCACCACGCCGATCGGCGCGCGGGTGTTGTTCACCGCGCTCGACGAGGAGGGCGGCGCGGCGTCCACCGAGGTGTTCGCCGCCGGCTGGCTCGACGAGGAGACCGGCGAGTATCTCGGCCGCCCGGTCGACGTGGCGCAGCTTCCCGACGGCTCGATCCTGGTGTCGGACGACCTGGTGGGCGCGCTCTACCGCATCTCCCATGAGTGAGCCCGGCGACCCCGCTCGCCACGGGGCTCCCCACTC
>DATKCQ010000062.1:0-9398 GCA_035513135.1 Thermohalobaculum sp. | reverse complement strand
AAAGGTGGACGAGGATGTGCGGGCGGCGCGGGATCGTCTGAGAAAGGCGCTCGAGGCCGAGGACATCGACTCGATCGGCTCGGCCTCGCACATCCTGATCTCCGTGGCCGGGGCGGTCGGCGCCGCGCGGGTGGCGCAGGGGGCGCAGCGCATCAACCTCGCCGTCAACCGGCGCGACCTGGCAGCGATCAGGCAGGCCGCTCCGGCGATGCTCGAGGATATCGAGCGCATGCTGGAATTCGTCGGGCATCGGCTGAACGCCTGAGCGCCGCGCCGCACCGGGCGCGGCCGCGAACGGCATGTGCTTGCGCCGAGCGGTGCGGGAACGCAATCTGGCGGCATGCAGCCGCCCATGCCATCCCGGACCACCGCTTCGCTGCCGCCATCCCGCCCGGCGGCCTGCGCGCGCGCCCCGGCGGTGCGCGCGCAGGCGCTGGAGGCCAGCCCGGCGCGCGCGGGGATCCCGGGCGGCCTCCCGGGCCGGCTCGACGCGCCGGCGGCGGCCGGGCTGAACGCGCGGGTCGGCATGGGGTGGGTTCCGGCCGAAATCGTCGCGGCCGGGCTCCCCAAATGGCACGGCATGATCTGATAGGATCGACTGCGCGGCGCGGCTGCCTGCGCCCCGGACGTCGCTCTGACCGCCAAGGAGACCCGCCATGCCCCCGCGCAAGCTCAAGGTCGGCGCCGCCCAGTTCGCCAGCGCGATCGGCGACGTGGACGCCAACCTGCCGTGCCACCTCGACTGGATCGCCCGGGGGCGATCCGCCGGGCTCGACCTGCTGGTCATGCCCGAGGCCTCGCTCACCGGCCATCACGGCGCCGAGGACGTGCTGGCCACCGCGATGCGCCGCGACGACCCGCGCCTCGCGCGGCTCGCCGAGGCGGCGGGCGACATGGCCACCGTGATCGGCTTCGTCGAGGAAGGCCCGGCGGCCCAGTTCTACAACGCCGCCGCGATCCTGCACCGGGGCCGGGTGGCCTACCTGCACCGCAAGGTGAACCTGCCCTCCTACGGCAAGCTCGAGGAGGGCAAGCACTACGCCGCGGGGCGCTTCGTCGATACCTACGCGCTCGACGCGGACTGGCGCGCGGGGCTCCTGATCTGCTCGGACGTGTGGAACCCGGCGCTCACGCATCTGGCGTTCCTGCACGGCGCGGCGCTCCTGATCGTGCCGGTCAGCTCGGGCGTCGAGGCGGTGGGCGCCGAGTTCGACAACCCTGGCGGCTGGGCGCTGACCATGCGCTTCTACGCGATGATGTACGGCGCGCCGTCGATCATGGTGAACCGGACCGGCACCGAGCGCGACCTGACCTTCTGGGGCGGCTCGCGCATCATCGACCCGTTCGGCCGCGAGATGGCGGTGGCCGGGGGCGAGGAGGAGCTGATCACCGCCGAGCTGGACTACGGCCGGTTCCGCCAGGCGCGGCGTCTGCTGCCCACCGTGCGCGACAGCAACATCGCGCTGGTGCACCGCGAGACCACGCGGCTGCTCGAGAAGCTCGGCGTTCCCGACTTCATCCGGCCCGAAAGCTGAGGGTCCTCAAAAACCGAGGTATGCCATGAGCGACATGAGCGACACGAGCGACACGAGCGACACGAGCGGGAAACTTCTCTACCAGCAGGACGGCCACGTCGTCACGCTGACCTTCAACGCGCCCGAGACGCTGAACGCGCTGACCGACCAGGACATGTGCGCCGCCATCGTCGCGGCCTGCGACCGGCTCAACCGCGACCTGAGCGTGCGTTGCGCCATCGTCACCGGGGCGGGCAAGGCGTTCTCCTCGGGCGGCAACCTCAAGCACATGAAGGAGAGGAGCGGCATCTTCGCGGGTGACGCGATCGCGGTGCGCGACGGCTACCGGCGCGGCATCCAGAGCGTGGCCAGGGCGCTGTGGGAGTGCGAGGTGCCGCTGATCGCCGCGGTGAACGGGCCGGCCTACGGGGCGGGTTGCGACACCACCTGCCTGTGCGACATGCGCATCGCCTCGACGCGCGCCACCTTCGCCGAGAACTTCGTGCGGGTGGGGCTGATCTCGGGCGACGGCGGCGGCTGGCTGCTGCCGCGCCAGGTGGGGCTGTCGCGTGCCGCCGAGATGACCTTCACGGCCGAGCCGGTGGACGCGGCGACGGCGCTCGCCTGGGGCCTCGTCTCGCAGGTGGTCGAGCCCGACGAGCTGCTGCCCGCGGCCCGCGCGCTGGCCGGGCGAATCGCCGTGAACCCGCCGCGCCAGTTGCGCCTCGCCAAGCGGCTGCTGCGCGAGGGGCTGAACACCCGGCTCGACTCGCTGCTCGAGCTGGCGGCCGCCTACCAGGGCGCCGCGCACCAGACCGCGGACCACGAGGAGGCGGTGGACGCGCTGCTCGAGAAGCGCGCGCCGGTCTTCACCGGGCGCTGAGGCGGCCGGGTGCCGGGGACCGGCGCTCAGCCCAGCCCGGTCAGCCCAGCCCGGTCAGCCCAGCTCGGTCAGCCCAGCTCGGTCAGCCCAGCTCGGTCAGCACTGCGCGAAACCGCTCGAGCGCCCAGTCGGCCTGGTCGCGCGTGATCACCAGCGGCGGGGCGATGCGGATCGAGTGCTGGTGGGTGTCCTTGGCCAGCACGCCGCGGTCCTTCAGCGCCTCGCAGTAGCGCCGGGCGCCGCCGGCCTCGGGATGCAGCTCGACGGCCAGCATCAGGCCGCGGCCGCGCACCTCCCTGACCGCGTTCGCGCGGATCCCCTCGAGCGCGCGCTTCATGTAGGCGCCCTGCTCGGCGGCGTTCTCGATCATGCCCTCCTCGACCAGCACCCGCAGCGCCATGCGCGCCACGGCGCAGGCGAGCGGGTTGCCGCCGAAGGTCGAGCCGTGCTCGCCGGGCTTCAGCACCCCCAGCACCTCCGAGTTCGAGAGCACCGCGGAGACCGGGTAGAAGCCGCCCGACAGCGCCTTGCCGACCAGCGTCACGTCGGCCTCGATGCCCTCGTGCTCTTCGGCCAGAAGGCGGCCGGTGCGGCCCAGCCCGGTCTGGATCTCGTCCATGATCAGCGTGATGTTGTGCTCGGTGCACAGCTCGCGCACGCGCGGGAAGTAGCCCGCGGGCGGGATGATCACCCCGGCCTCGCCCTGGATCGGCTCGACCAGGAAGGCGACCGTGTGCTCGGTGATCGCCGCCTCGAAGGCCTCCGCGTCGCCGAAGCGCACCACGCGGAAGCCGGGCGCGAAGGGGCCGAAGCCGCGGCGCGCCACCGGGTCGGTGGAGAAGCCGACGATCATCAGCGTGCGGCCGTGGAAGTTGTTGTTGCACACGATCACCTCGGCGCGGCCGTCGGGCACGCCCTTGACCTCGTAGCCCCATTTGCGCACGGCCTTGATGACGCTCTCGACCGCCTCGGCGCCCGAGTTCATCGGCAGGATCTTGTGGCTGCCGGTCAGCGCCGCGATTTCCTCGTAAAAGAGCGCGAGCTGGTCGTTGCGAAAGGCGCGGCTGGTCAGCGTCAGCCGGCCCGCCTGCTCGGTCATCGCGCGCAGGATTCGCGGGTGGCAATGGCCCTGGTTCACCGCCGAATAGGCCGCGAGGCAGTCGAGGTAGCGGTTGCCGTCGGTGTCCCAAAGCCACACGCCCTCGCCGCGGCTGAGCACCACGTCGATGGGCTTGTAGTTGTGGGCGCCGAGGCTGAGCTCGGTGCGGATCAGGTCATCGGGGCTGGGGCTCATCGGGCGACTCCTTCAGCGGCCGAGGATGGTGCGGCCGAAAAGGCTCGCCACCAGCTCGACCATGATGCGCGCGGACTGGCCCGCATGGTCCATCATCATGTTGAGCTCGACAAGGTCGAGCGAGGTGACGAGGCCCGAATCGGCCAGCATCTCCATCACCAGGTGCGCCTCGCGGTAGGTGGCGCCGCCGGGCACCGTGGTGCCGACCGCCGGGGCGATCGAGGGGTCGAGGAAGTCCACGTCGAGGCTGACATGCAGCATGGCGCCGGCCTTGGCCGCGCGCTCGATGATCTGCGCCATCGGGCGGGCGGTGCCCTGCTCGTCGATCTGGCGCATGTCGGCGACCTGGATGCCGCGGGCGCGCAAGGCACGGCGCTCCTGGGCGTCGACCGAGCGGATGCCGAACATGTGGAAGGCGTCGGGCGGCAGGGGCACGCGCTCCAGCCCCTCGAACAGGAAGGCGAGCTCCGCCGCCCCGGTAAGCGCCGCCACCGGCATGCCGTGGATGTTGCCCGAAGGCGAGGTCAGCGGCGTGTTGAAGTCGGCGTGCGCGTCGAGCCAGAGCGCGTAGAGCGGCCGGCCGGCGGCGCGGGCGCGCCGCGCCATGGCGTTGATCGAGCCGATCGAGAGGCTGTGGTCGCCCCCCATGAAGATCGGCACGGCGTCGCCGGCGGCGGTCGCGGCGGCGTCGATGGCGCGGGTCCAGGCGGCGACCTGCGCCGCGTTGCGGGCGGGGGTGTCGACCGGGCGGGGCTCGCCCGGCGCCACGTCGCCGCGGTCGGCGACGCGGTGGCCGAGCTCGGCCAGCGTCTCGCTCAGCCCGGCGATGCGGTAGCCGGCGGGCCCCATGACGCAGCCGCGCCGGCCGGCGCCGGCCTCGAGCGGGATGCCGATCAGGGCGATGTCGCGTTTCTCGGTCATGGCGGGCTCTCCTCACCGGTCCCCATTCTCGCCGGTGCGCGGCCCGAGGCATAGCTGAAAAACTGGACCGCTTCGAGCACCCGCAGTGCCCCCCGGCACGGGCCCGCGGTGACCAACCTGTATCACGCCACCCCGGTCACACTTGCATCCGTCACGCCGCCTGGGCCATGCGGCCGTAGGAGTCGCGGATCATCTCCTCGAGCGCGTCCGTAGGCGTGCCCTTGGCATTGGGCGCGCGGTACATGTTGATCCGGGTCGAGGGCAGCTCGGGCAGCGCGCCGCCGTGCGGGATCGGCTCGAGGTGGCGGCTGATGGCGCATTCCAGCATGGCGTGCACGGCGAGGTCGGCCGAGACGGTGGCCTCGACGGTGCGGCTCGAGCCGGTGTCGACCGCCATGTCCCAGGGGATGCCGGCGGCGTCGAGCGCGCGCACCACCCAGGGCTTGAACAGGCAGGTGCGCTCGAAGGCCAGGCGCAGCGGGCGCTGGCGGAAGGCGGTGCCGCCCGGGGTGCCGACCCAGACCAGGCGCTGGCTCGACAGGGTCTCGCCGCCCGGGCCGGCGGAGTCCTCGGTGGTCAGGATGATCTCGGCTCTGCCCTTATGGAACAGCTCCTTGAGCTTGTAGGTGTAGGACGAGAGCAGGTTCACGCGCATGCGCGGGAACTCGCGGTCGAAGCGCCGCAGCACCTCGGGGATCTGCGGGTAGACGATGTCGGACGGCACGCCGAGACGGATCTCGCCCTCATAGGCCTTGTCGGTCATGCGCGCCATCGCCTCGTCGTTGAGCGCCAGCATGCGCCTGCCGTAGCTGAGCAGCTGCTCGCCCTGGGCGGTCAGGGCCACGCCCCGGCCGGAGCGGTCGAGCAGCGGCTGGCCGAGCGACTCCTCGAGCCGCTTGAGCTGCATCGAGACGGCGGACTGCGTCAGGTGGAGCCGGTGCGCCGCGCGGGTGACGCCGCCCGTCTCGGCGACGGTGACAAACGAGCGCAGCGCCGTAAGGTCGAGATTGCGCGCCATGTTTCCATCACTCTCCATGATGGACGAGGTCAAAAACATTCATTTCTGTTGCATAACCGATTCCGCCATATTGATCAACAGAAACGATCCGTCCTCGCGGATGGATCATCGGAACGAATGGAGGCCGCCATGCCGAACATCGCCTCGATCCTGACCCGGCCCGAGCTTCGCGCGCTGCGCCTGACCCTGCCGCTCGGCGCCTGGGTGCGTGTCGCCCGCGAGCGCCGGCAGCTGGCAGCGCTCGACGAGCGTCGGCTGAGGGACCTCGGCATCGACCCCGCGGCGGCGGCACGCGAGGCGGCGCGCCCGTTCTGGGACCTGCCCGAGCGTCGCGGCTAGAGCGATTTCGAGCAAAGTGGACACACTTTGCGACTCGGAAATCGCGGAAACTCAAGATGTCAGGGCCGTTTCGGTGATTCAGGAAGCTCCGAAACGGCTCTAAGCGCCGTCGCGCCCGTTCAGCCTATAGGCGGCGAGCTCGTGGTAGACCGGGCCGTTGCGGCCGAGCGAGGAGCGGTAGAGCACGAACTCGTCCACCTCGAACGGCCCGGCCTTGAAGGCCATGCGGCGGACCGCGAAGTCGCGCATCTTCTCGGCGTCCTCGCCCTTCAGCCCGTTCCTGAAGCGCGCCAGCGTGACGTGCGGGTTGTAGCGCGCCCGGTCCATGCGCAGCCCGGCGCCGCGCGCCGCCTGCAGCACCTTCTCGCGCAGGTGCGCGAGCATCGGCTCGGGCCGCACCTCGGCATGGAGCACGCGCGGGCGCTCGCCGCCGAACAAGCCGAGGCCGTCGAGGGTCAGCGCGAAGCGCGGGGCGCGGATGCTGTCCAGCGCGAGGTGCACGTCCTCGACCAGCGGCTCGGGATGCTCGCCGAGGAAGGCCACCGTGAGGTGGAAGTTCTCGGGCGGCACCGGGCGCCCCGCGGGCAGTCCGGCCTGGGCCGCGCCGAGCGCGCTCACCACCGTCCCGGGCAGCGGGATGCCGACGAAGGCGCGGATCATCGTGGCACCCTCTCGATCAGCTCGAGCACGGCCGGGCCGAGCCGCTCGACCAGCCGCGCGACCCCGGCGGCGCTGGGGTGCAGGCCGTCCTGCTGCGCCATCCCCGGCTGGTCCGCCAGCTCGCCCAGGCACCAGCAGTCGAGCAGCGCCCCGTGCCGCGCCGCCAGCTCGGGATGGATGGCGTCGAACGCGGCCTTGTACTCGGCCCCGTAATTGTGCGGCGCCTCGATGCCGATCAGCAGCACGGGCAGGCCGCGCGCGGTCAGCTCCGCCAGCATGGCGTCGAGGTTCGCGCGGGTCTCCTGAGGCGCGATGCCGCGCAGCAGGTCGTTGCCGCCGAGCGCCAGGATCACCGCGTCGGCCCCGTCCGCCAGCACCCAGTCGAGGCGCGCCCGGCCCCCCGCCGTGGTGTCGCCCGAGACCCCCATGTTGACGAGCTCGACCGGCGGCGCGCCGTGCGCCGCGAGCCAGTCCGCGAGAAGCGGCACGAAGCCCTCGTCCTGCGCCAGACCATAGCCCGCGGTCAGGCTGTCGCCGATGGCGACGATCCTGAGCGGCGCCTCGGCGCGCAGCGGCCCGGCCAGCAGCAGCACGAGCAGCACCACCGCCAGCGCCAGCGCCAGCGGGTTGCAGGGCCCGGCCGCCGGGCCATATGAGGGGGGCCCATTCGGGACCGGGTGTCGCAGCGGAGCGAGGGACATGAGCGAGACGCTGATCGAGCTTCGGGACGTTGGCCTCACCCTGCCAAGCCAAGCCGGGGATGTCGAGATCCTGCGCGGCATCGACCTCACCGTGCGCCGCGGTGAGCGGCTGGCGCTGGTCGGGCCGTCGGGCTCGGGCAAGACCTCGCTCCTGATGATCGTCGGCGGCATGGAGCGGGCGACCGCCGGCAGCGTGCGGGTGCTCGGCGCCGATCTCGGCGCGCTCGGCGAGGACCGCCTGGCCCGGCTGCGCCGCGGGCACATCGGCGTGGTGTTCCAGACCTTCCACCTGATCCCGACCATGACGGCGCTGGAGAACGTGGCGACGCCGCTCGAGCTGGCCGGGCGCCGGGATGCCTTCGACCGGGCCGCGGAGATGCTGGCCGAGGTCGGCCTCGGCCATCGCGAGCGGCACTACCCGGCGCAGCTCTCGGGCGGCGAGCAGCAGCGGGTGGCGCTGGCCCGGGCGCTGGCACCGGCCCCGGCGCTGCTGCTCGCCGACGAGCCGACCGGCAATCTCGACGGGCGGACCGGCGCGGCGGTGGCCGACCTGATGTTCCGCCTGGTGGCCGAGCAGGCGGCGACGCTGCTGCTGGTGACGCACGCGCAGGCGCTGGCGCGGCGCTGCTCGCGCGTGCTGGCGATGCAGGACGGGCGCGTCGGCGCGGGCCAGGCGGCGGTGGCATGAGGCCGTTCTGGCTGACGCTCGGCCTGCGCGAGCTGCGCGGCGGGCTGGCGGATTTCCGCGCCTTCCTCGCCTGCCTGGCGCTGGGCGTCGGCGCCGTCGCGGCGGTCGGCTCGGTGATCGCGGCCGTCGGCCAGGGGCTCTCGGCCGAGGGGCGCCAGCTGCTCGGCGGCGACGTGTCGATCGCCTTCACCTACCGGTTCGCCGAGGCCGGGGAGCGCGCCTGGATGCAGGCGCAGGCCGCAGGCGGGGGCGCGCTCTCCGAGGTCGTCGACCTGCGCTCGATGCTCGGGCCCGCCGCGGGCGAGGACGAGCGCGCCCTGGCGCAGGTCAGGGCGGTGGACGCCGCCTATCCGCTGGTCGGTGCGGTCAGGCTTTCCGCCGGCATGAAGCTGGCGCAGGCGCTGGCGCCCCGCGACGGGGTGCCGGGGCTGGTGGCCGCGCGCGTGCTGGCCGAGCGGCTCGGCCTGGCCCCCGGCGATCGGGTGCGGCTCGCGGGGGCGGAGTTCTTCCTGCGCGCGGTGCTGGACGAGATGCCCGACCACCTCGGCCCCGGCCCGGCCATCGGCCCCCGCGTGATCGTGCGCACCGAGGACCTGCGCGCGGCCGGGTTGCTCGGGCCCGGCACGCTGTTCACCACGCTCTACCGCCTGCGACGGGACGGGCCGGCCGGCCCGGCGGAACTGGCGGCGCTCGAGGCGGCGTTCCGCGAGCGCTTCCCCGACAGCGGTGCGCGCTGGCGCGACACGCGCGCCGCGGCGCCCGGGGTCGGGCGGTTCGTCGACCGGATCGGGGCGTTCCTGACCCTGACCGCGCTGGCGGCGCTGGCGGTCGGGGCGGTCGGCGTCGGCGCCGCGGTGCGCGGCTATCTCGACCGCAAGACCCGGACCATCGCGGCGCTGCGCGCGCTGGGCGCCGGGGGCCGCGAGATCTTCGCCGCCTACGCCTTCCAGATCGGGGTGATCGCGGCCTTCGGCATCGCGCTCGGGCTGGCGCTGGGCGCCGGGGCGGCGCTGGTCATCGGCCCGCTGATCGCCGGGCACCTGCCGGTGCCGGCGGTGTTCGCCGTCTATCCCGGGCCGCTCGGCGTGGCGGCGCTCTACGGCGCGCTGACCGCGGCGCTGTTCACGCTGTGGCCGCTGGCGCGGCTGCGGGGCATGCGCCCGGCGCTGCTGTTTCGCGATCTCGGCGAGGGGGCGGTCTGGCCGCGCGGCCCGGTGCTCGGCGCCGTCGCGGCGATCGGGCTGGCGCTGGGTGCGGCGGTGGTCGGCCTCTCGGGCGCGCCCGAGCTGGCGCTGTGGGTGATCGGCGCGGTGGCGGCCGGCTTCGTGGCGCTGCGCGGCCTGGGCGTGCTGGCGCGCCGGGGCGCGCGGCGGCTGGCGC
>DATKCQ010000061.1:0-10391 GCA_035513135.1 Thermohalobaculum sp. | reverse complement strand
TTGCCGATGTAGCGGTAGAGCCCGTCATAGACGTTGAGCATGTAGAACTGCATCGGCACGTCGTAGACGACGTGCGGGTCGAGGCCGGCCGGCAGCGTGTCGCCCCAGACGATCTCGTCGTTGTCCGCCGCGGCGGCCAGTGGCGCGGCGGCGATGACCGCCGCGAGGGCGGCTCCGATCAGCTTGTTCATGGGCGTGCCTCCATCTGTTGATCGCTTGGCGCG
Source organism: Thermohalobaculum sp. (assembly GCA_035513135.1). Classification (GTDB taxonomy): domain Bacteria; phylum Pseudomonadota; class Alphaproteobacteria; order Rhodobacterales; family Rhodobacteraceae; genus Thermohalobaculum. Next base: position 10,167 of record DATKCQ010000061.1, on the reverse strand, counting down.
TCGTCGAGGTCGAGCTCGACGATCGGTCGGTCCTCCGCTTGCGGCCAGCGCCGCCGGCTCTGGGCGAGCCCGAGCGAGCAGAGGGTCTCGGCGGCACTCAGCGCCGCCAGGACGGGGTTGATCACCGGCACCCGCACGCGCCCGGCGATGGCGGGGGTCGGGTCGAGGAAGGCCATGCTCATGCAGCCGAAGATCAGCGCCTCGGCGCCGTCCTCCTCGACGCAGGCGCGCGCCGGCGCGGCGACCTTGTCGATCGCCGCGCCAAGCCCCCCCGTCTCGGCCGCCCGCGCCATCTCGGCCACCGACATGCCGACCCCGCGCACCGAGGCGAGCCGCGATTCGAGGCCGAGCCCGCGCAGGAACGCGCGCGTCCGCCCGCCGCCGCCCGATCCCGGCGACAGGATCGAGAAGCGGTCGGCGACCTGCAGCGCCAGCAGCACCGAGGCCGCGCCCGGCCCGACCACGGGAATCGACACCGCCTCGCGCGCCGCATCCAGCGCCGGGTCGGAGAAGCAGCCGACGATGGCCGCGTCGAAGCCCGCGCGCTCGGCCGCGACGACGCCGCGCACGATGGCCGGCCCGGCCTCCACGGCGTCCCAGGCACCCTCGATGGCGTCCCGCGCGCGCGCCGCGGACCAGACCTCGACCGTGGTCTCCGGCGCGGCATGGGCGGCGAGGAAGCGCCGCCGGCGCTCGGGCTCGCCCGGCCCCACGGTGACGGCGAGGGGCGCGACGAGCTGGTAGAGGATGCGCCGGCCCGTCATGCGCTCAGCCCCCGCCCAGCGCGGCCAGCGTGTCGTCGATCGCCGCGCTGGCGTCACCCAGGCCATCGGCCACCCGGTTGCGCTGGCGCATTAGCGCGGTCTCGAGCATCCACCGCTCCGGCCCGTCCGGCGTCTCGCCAAGCCGCGGCAGGTCGTAGAGGCAGGGCAGCATCGTCGCCTGCGGCGTGAAGCCGTAGGGGTCCTGCGCATAGGGCCCCTTCACCTGGCTCTGCAACGGCACGAGGATGCGGCTCAGCCGCTTCATCGTGCGGTTCAAAAGCCGCGCCGCGTCCTCGTCCCCCTCGCCCTTGGCAAACCGGCCCGCCAGCGCCTCGGCCGCCGCGTCGAGGCGCTGCGCGGCGGCGGCGAACGCCTTGGCGCGGGCCTGCACGCCGTCGAGCCCGACCGCCGCGCCGGGACCGGCCAGCTCGGCCAGCCGGTCGCCGATCTGCTGCGCTACGGGCGCGAAGCGGAACGGCAGCACCGGCGCGGTGCACAGCTCCCAAAGCCAGGCGGCGTAGATGCGCAGATGCGTCGCCATCCAGTCCCAGTCGAGCTTGTCGAGCCGGTTCTCGAGCGAATGGTGCCACCAGCCCAGCGTGGCCAGCGCTGTCGCCTTCAGCTCGGCCTCGGTGAAGGTGCCCTCGCCGTGGAACATCGGCACGCCCAGCCCGAAGAACGACGAGTCGCCGGTCTTCGAGGCGCGCTTCCAGATGCTTTCGCGCCCGTCGAGCAAATGTTTTTCGACGCGCTGGTGGAAGTCCTTGAGCTCGGCGTTCGAGCTGGTCGCCCAGCGCGTCGTGCCGACGCATCCCGGCTGGTCGATCTGCAGATAGGCCACCGCGTGCGCGCGCAGCCGGTCCCAGTAGCGGTCGGCGAACCAGGCCGAGCCCGACATCGTGCCGGTCTCGTGAGCCGTCCAGAACCCCAGCATCAGCCCGCGCCTCAGCTCGCCCCGGCGCGCCGCGAAGGCGCGCGCCAGCTCGTACTTGCAGGCGTTGCCGGCGGCGTTGTCGGTCGCCGCCTCGCCCGGCCAGCCGTCCTGGTGGCCGCCGAGCAGGATGAAGTCCTCGGCCTCGGGGCTGGTCGCCGGCGCCGCGATCTCGCCCACCGTGATCTGGATCGGCCGCCAGGGGTTCTCCACATGCGTGCGGAACCAGACCCGCGCGCCGCCCTTCAGCGCCAGCTCCTTGAGCTCGAGCCCCGCCACGCGCGAGATGCCGATGCACGGGATCTCGGGCATCTCCGAGGCATAGGTCTCGGGCGTCGGCACGCCCCAGGCGGGCTTGACCGAGCCGAAGGGGACGGCAGTGTTCTCCGGGTGCCCCCAGTTCATCATCACCGCGCCGATGGCGCCCTTGAGCGCGGCGATGCGCTGCTTCTCGTGGCGCGCCGGCGAATATGACAGCTCGGTGAGGATGATCTTGCCGCGCACGTCGAGCCCGGCATAGTCGGGGAACGCCCCCGAGCCCACATAGACCAGCTCGCCCGCGATCCCCTCGGCCAGGGTCTCGGTGCTGTGCCCCAGCGTGTTGGCGGGAATCGAGACGGTGCGCGGCGTCTCCAGCCGGAAATCGGCGTGCTCGGGAAAGCTCACGATCGCCGGCAGCTCGTGGATGCGCGCGTCGCCCACCCCGGCCGCCCGCAGCGCATCGCGCGAGTACTCGGCCATGCGCCGCCCGTTCTCCGAGCCCGCGGCGCGGTAGGGGATGTCCTTGACGATTCGCTCGACATGCTCGCGCACGCGCTGGGCGGAGACCTCCCCCGATACCCCGCCGGGCGTCGCCCCTGCCCCTTCGGCCGCCATCTGATCCTCGCTTTTTTGTATGACAATCTGCTAGGATGTTGGCATACACCATGGAGGCGTTCAACGGAAAACTCGCGCCCGGAGCGAATGAAGGCCGGGCGCTCAACCATTACCTGCGAGGGACCGATGGCTGACTCACCCGCGATTCTCGACTGGCTCGCCGGGCGGGGCCCCGAGATGGAGGCCCTGCTCGCCGATCTGGTCAACATCGACAGCAACTCGCACGACGCCGGGGGCATCGCCGCCGTCGCCGACCGGCTCGCCGCGTTCTTCGCCGAGCACGGCGTCGAGACCCGCCGCGTGCCCACCGACGGCATCGCCGAGGCGCTGGTGGCCCGCGTCGGGCCGCAGGTCGACGAGGGCCACGTCCTGCTGCTCGGCCACATGGACACGGTGTTCCCGAAGGGCGAGGCGGCGCGCCGCCCGTTCCGGGTCGAGGGCCGCATCGGCCACGGCCCCGGCTGCTCGGACATGAAGTCGGGCCTGGTGATGAACGCCTTCCTGATGGCGGGCTTCGCCGCCACCGGCGAGGCCCCCCTGCCCCTCGTCGCGCTCTACACCTGCGACGAGGAGATCGGCTCGCCCGCCGGCCGCCCGGTGATCGAGGCCCATGCGCGCGGCGCCCGCGCCGTCTTCAACGCCGAGCCGGCGCGCGCCAACGGCAACGTGGTCTCGAGCCGGCGCGGCGGCACCTTCTTCCGCGCCACGGTGACCGGGCGCGCCGCGCATTCCGGCCTCAACCCGCACGACGGGCGCAGCGCCGTCGAGGAGATGGCGCGCAAGATCCTCGCCTGGCACGCGCTGACCGGCGAGAAACCGGACGTCAGCGTCAATGTCGGCGTGGTGCATGGCGGCGAGGTCGTCAACATGGTCGCGCCCTTCGCCGAGGCGCTGATCGACCTGCGCTTCGCCGAGCCCGAGACCGGCGTGGCCAGGGAGGCCGAGATCGGCGAGATCGCCCGCACCTGCGCGCGCGACGGGCTCTCGGGCACGATCGAGCGCACCGGCGGCTTCCTGCCGGTGGTCGAGACGCCCGCGTCGCGCGCCCTGCTCGAGATCCATCTCGGCGCCGCGCGCGACCTCGGCCTCGACACCGGGGCGGAGTTCACCCGCTCCTGCGCCGATTCGGGCTTCACCGCCGCCATCGGCGTGCCCACCGTGTGCGCCACCGGCCCGGTCGGCGGCAAGGCGCACAGCCCCGACGAATATGTCGAGCTCGACAGCTTCGTGCCGCGCGCCCAGACCGTGGCGCTGGCGATCGCCAGGCTCGCCTGATGCGGGCCATCCGCTACTTCCGCCACGGCCCGGCCCGCGAGGTGCTCGAGCTCGTCGAGGAACCGGACCCCGCGCCCGGCCCCGGCGAGGTCCGCGTGGCGCTGGCCGCCTCGGGCGTCAACCCGCACGACGTGAAGAAGCGCTCGGGCTGGCTCGGCGCGCCGCCGCCGCCCGGGGGCGTCACCCCGCACAGCGACGGCGCCGGCGTGATCGACGCGCTCGGCCCCGGCGTGCCCGAGGCCCGCCTCGGCGAGCGCGTCTTCGTGCTGCGCGCCCCGGCCACGCGCGGCACGGCGGCCGAGAAGGTCGTCGTCGGCGAGGGCTGGGCCATCCCGCTGCCCGGGGCGCTGAGCTTCGAGGAGGGCGCCTGCCTCGGCGTGCCCGCCTTCACCGCCTGGCTCGCCGTGCTGGCCGACGGGCCGGTGACCGGCGACACCGTGCTGATCCACGGCGGCGGCGGCGCCGTGGGCCGCGTCGCGGTCGAGCTCGCCGCCTGGAACGGCGCCCGCGTCGTCGCCACCGCCGGCAGCCAGCGCGGGCGCGAGACGGCGCGGGCGAAGGGCGCGCATCGCGTGCTCGACCGCCACGCCGACGACGTCGCCGCCGCCGTCCTCGAGCTGACCGGGGGGCACGGCGCCGCGCGCATCGTCGATGTGGACTTCGCCGCCAACCAGGCGGCGGACATCGCCGCCCTCGCCCCGCACGGCGTGCTCGCCGCCTACTCCTCGACCAGCGACAAGCACCCGGCGCTCGACTATTACGGCTTCGCCCTCAAGGCGGCGCGGCTGACCTTCATCCAGGGCGGCCGGCTCACCCCCGCCCAGCGCGACGCGGCGGCGAAGACCATCCTCGCCCTCGCCGGCCTCGGCCGGCTGCGCCCCGACATCGCCGCCGTCGTGCCGCTCGCCGAGGCCGCCGCGGCGCACGAGGCGGTCGAGGCGGGCGCGCCGGCCAACGTCGTGCTGCGCATCGCGGGCGCGCCGTGAGCGAGGAACGCCCGGCACCGTCTGACCACCCGGCGCCCGAGAGCCCGGAGGCGGCCTGGCTCGCCGAGGCGATCGGCCCTCCCGCCGCGCCGCGGCTGGTGCGCGAGCAGGCGTTCGGGAAGGTCAAGGCGGCGATCATCTCGGGCCGCATCGCGCCGGGCGCCCGCCTGACCGAGCGGGCGCTGTGCGCCGCGCTGGGGGTCAGCCGCACCATCGTGCGCGAGGTGATTCGCGGCCTCGAGGCCGAGCGGCTGGTGCAGGTGACGGCGCATCGCGGCCCGCGCGTGGCGCGGCTGACGGCGAAGACCGCGCGCGAGATCTACGACCTGCGCGCCGAGCTCGAGGTGCTGCTGGTGCGCGACTTCGTGGCCCGCGCGCCCGACGCCGACCTGCGCCGGCTCGAGGCGCTGCTCGGCGAGATCGGGCGCGCGGCGCGCGCCGAGGACGTCGAGGGGCTGGTCGCCATCATGGCCCGCTTCTACACCACGCTCACCGCCGGCGCCGACAACGAGGTCGCCACCGACATCCTGGAGACCCTGCTCGCCCGCATCAGCCGGCTGCGCGTGCTCGCCATGGCCGAGCCCGGCCGCATCGCCCGCAGCGTCGGCGAGATCGCCGAGATCGTCGCCAGCATCGGCCGGCGCGACGCGGCCGCCGCCGAGGACGCGACCCGCGCCTACGTCTACGCCGCCCGCGACGCCGCCCTGCGCCAGATCGCCCTCGAGCACGATGCGCCGCCTGGGGCTTGATCCGGGCATCCGGGGAAACCGATGTTCATCGTTCGTTCCCACGGCTTAGGTCAGCGGCCGGCGGGCGCCGGGGGCCCCGGCCCAGCCAGTCGCGTGCCAACCCGCCAAGGCTGCGAAGAAGTCCGGCGAGCAACAGCAGCGCCAGGGCACCGGCGGTGCCGTTGATGGTGGCGGCGGTGATCCCCGCGTAAGCCAGGACGCCGAGTTGCGGCAACAGCCAGCTGCCGAGAATGGCGCCGGCCACGCCGTTGACGAGGTCGCCGGCCAGCGCGAAGCCTTCGTGTTGCATGATCTGGCTTGCCAGCAGGCCGGCGGTCAGACCGACGAGCGGAATCAGCAGGAGATCTTCAGCCGAGATACCCATGATCGCCTCCTCCTGCCCGGATCCTCTCCCGTGCGCCCCTCCATCTGTCCGCGCCCGGAAAAACCGCGCCTGGCACCGCGCGGCCGGAATGATTGCTGGAGTTTGCCGGCACCTCGCGCGGCAATCGCCGCGCAGCGGGTCGCCGAGGTTTATGTGCCGGCCGGAGCGGGGGGAGGCTCCGGCCGGCCGGTTCCGCAAACGACTCGGGGGGTCACGCGGAACACGTTATGGTTGCAATCTATCTGAGCGCGAATCGGCAGACTGTTCAAAATTGAACAATGCGCCGGAATTTGCATCGCCGGCGGCAGCCCGCCGCCAGGTCGGGCGCGGGCGCGCGCCCCGGATCCGCGAGGTCAGTGTTCGCCTAGCAGCGGGTCGCTCACGATGTGCGGCTGGTCGTGCAGCACCACGTTGAGCAGCGAGCTGTGCACCAGGATTCCGCCGTTGTAGTCGATGAAACCCAACTTCCTGAACTTGTTCATGAAAAAGCTCACGCGTGAGCGCGTCGTGCCGATCATCTCGGCCAGCGTTTCCTGTTTAATATGACTGATGATCGGCTCCGGCCGCCCCTCCTTGCCGAAATTGGCCAGCAACAGCAGGGTGCGGGCGAGGCGCTTCTCCGACGAATTGAAAAGCTGGTCCACGAGGTCCGCCTCGATGCGGATGGCGCGCTCAAGGATATGGGTGATGAACACCTCGGAGAACTCCGCGTCGTCCTGGATCAGCCGCTGGAGCGCCGACTTCTCCAGGCGCATGATGTCGCACTCCTCCAGGGCCGAGGCCGAGGCGAGGCGCAGCTGCTGCCCGACGAGGCAGGATTCGCCGAAGAACTCGTCCGACCCCAGGACCGCGACGATGGCTTCCTTGCCCTGCTCGGAGACGACGGAGATCTTCACCTTGCCGCTTCGCAGGTAGAACACCGCATCGGCCGCGTCGCCCTGGGCGAACACGGTCTGCTGCGATGCGTATTTCCTGGCGCTCCGACCCGTGTCTATCTTGGCGAGAAAGGCCTCGGGATCGAACGGGCGCTCGCGCTTCTTCGCGGGCATGTCGAGCAATTCCAATCCTGTGCGGAGCCCGGGTGCGGGCTCTTTGAATTATATAGTATGTTTTGCCCCGGTGCAAAGGCCGGCGCTCCTGAAATACAGCCCCCGGCGGGTCGCCTCGCGATCCCGCGCCATGACAGCGGTGCCGACGATCGCTATAACGGGGCATGGACCCATTGACGGCATGGCTGAAGCGCCTCGGGCTCGACCGGTATGCCGGGGTTCTCGCCGAGAACGACGTCGATCTCGAGGTCCTCCCCCAGCTCTCCGACGCCGACCTCAGGGAGCTGGGCCTGTCGCTCGGCCACCGGCGCAAGCTGCTGACCGCCCTGCGTGAGGCGCCCACCGTGCCGGCGCCGGCGGAGGCCGCCGAGCACACCGGGCGCCCCGAGCACGCCGAGCCGGAGGCGCTGGCCGACGAGCAGGCCGAGCGGCGTCAGCTCAGCATCCTTTTTTGCGACCTCGCCGGCTCCACCGAGCTCTCCCAGCGCCTCGACCCCGAGGAGCTGCGCGCCCTGATCGGCCGCTACCACGACGCGGTCGCGCGTGCCGTCACGGCGCATGGCGGCCACGTCGCCAAGCTGCTCGGCGACGGAGTGCTCGCCTATTTCGGCTGGCCGCACGCGCACGAGGACGACGCCGAGCGGGCGGTGCGCGCCGCGCTGGCCTGCGTCGCGGCGGTCGCTGAGATCGAGGCGGCGGGCGCGGCACTGGCGGCGCGGGCCGGCATCGCCACCGGCCCGGTGGTGATCGGCGACACCTCGGGCGAGTCCGCCTCCGAGGCCGCCGCCGTCGCCGGCGCCACCCCGAACCTCGCGGCGCGGCTGCAGGGGCTGGCCGCGCCGGGCCAGGTGGTGATCGCCGAGGCCACGCGGCGCCTGGTCGGCGCGGCTTTCGAGCTCGAGGACGCCGGCCGCCATCCCCTCAAGGGCTTCGCCGACCCGGTGGCGGTCTGGCGGGTGCGCGGCGCGAGCCGCACGGCGAGCCGCTTCGAGGCGCGCCACGCCGCCGGCCTCACTGCCTTCGTCGGCCGCGAGCACGAGATCGCCCTCATGCGCGATCGCTGGGCCGCGGCGCGCGGCGGCGAGGGCCAGGTGGTGCTGATCGCCGGCGAGGCCGGCCTCGGCAAGAGCCGCATCCTGCGCGAGTTCGCCGCCGGCCTCGACGCGTCGGACGGCGGGGTCCTGCGCTACCAGTGCTCGCCGCACCAGACCAACGCCGCCTTCCACCCGATTGTCGCCGAGATCGAGGCGACGGCCGGGATGCATCCCGACGACCCGCCGGCCGTGCGGCTCGACCGGCTCGAGCGCCACCTCGCCGCCGTCTTCGGCGAGCCGGGCGAGGCCGCGCCGCTGCTCGCCGCCCTGCTCGGCCTGCCGCTCGAGCGCTACCCGCCGCTCGACATGGCGCCGCAGCGCCGCAAGCAGCGCAGCATCGCGCTGATCGTCGAGCGCATCGCCCGGCTCGCCCGCGACCGGCCGCTGGTCCTGCTCATCGAGGACATCCACTGGATCGATCCGTCGAGCCTCGAGGCGTTCGATCCGCTGGTCGAGCGCGTGCGCGAGCTGCCGGTGCTCGCGGTGATGACCCACCGGCCGGAGTTCACGCCGCACTGGGCGGCGCACGGCCACGTCACCGTGCATTCGCTCAACCGGCTGGGGCGCGGCCACGGCCAGGCCATCGCCGAGCGGGTCGCCGGCGGCAAGGCGCTGCCGCCCGAGCTGCTCGAGCGCATCATCGGGCAGACCGACGGCATCCCGCTGTTCGTCGAGGAACTCACCAGGGCGGTGCTCGAGGCGGGCTGCCTCGAGGAGCGCGCCGACCGCTACGTGCTCGCCGGCCCGCTGCCGGCGCTGGCGATCCCCGCGACGCTGCAGGATTCGCTGATGGCGCGGCTCGACCGGCTGGCCCCGGTGAAGCGGGTGATCCAGGCGGCTTCCTGCATCGGCCGCGAGTTCGACGCCGGGCTGCTGGCCGCCGCGCTGGCGACCCGGCCCGAGGCGCTCGACGACGCCCTCGCGCAGCTCGTCGAGGCCCAGCTCGTGTTCCGCCGGGGCAGCGCCGAGGAGGCGCGCTTCATCTTCAAGCACGCGCTGGTGCAGGACGCCGCCTATGCCAGCCTGCTCATCGCCACGCGGCGCAGCCTGCACGAGCGGCTGGCGCTGGCGCTGGAGCAGGCCGACAACCCCGACCCGCTGGCGCTGGCGCGGCATTTCCTCGCCGCCGGCGCCCACGCGCGCGCCGCCGCGCACTACCTCGCCGCCGGCCGCCGGCTGCTCGAGGCGAGCGCCCTGCCCGAGGCGATCGGCGCGCTCGAGCTTGGCCTGCAGGCGGCCGGGGCGATCCCCGCCCGGGTGCCGCGCGAGCGCATGGAGCTCGACCTGCGCGTCGCCCTCGGCGCCGCCCGCATGGCGCGCTTCGGCTGGGCGCATCCCTCGGTCGCCGCGGCGCTCGAGCCCGCCTTCGCCCTGGCCCGCGGCCTCGCCGACCACGACGCGCTCGGCTCGATCCTCTGGGGCCTGTGGGTGCACTGCCAGACCCGCACCGACTTCGCCGGCGCGCACGCCTGGCTCCGCGAGCTCGCGCTCGTCGCCCGCGAGAGCGCGGACTCCGACCTGCCGGTGGTGCACGACACCTCGGCCGGCTGCCAGTGCTTTTGGGAGGCGGACTACGCGCGCGCCATCGGCCACACCGATCACCTGCGCACGATCTACGACCCGGCGCGCCACGCGCCGCTGGTGGGCCGCATGAACCACGACCCGCTGGTCTTCGCCCAGCACTGGGCGGGCAGCCTCGCCGACTGGATCCGCGGCTACCCCGAGCGCTCGGTGGCGCGCATGGACGAGGCAGTGTCGCTGGCGCGCCGCATCGGCCACCCGTTCAACCTGGTGTTCGCCCTGACCGCGGGCGCCACGAGCCTGGTCTGTCTCGGTGAGACCGGGCGGCTGCTCGAGCACTGCGACGAGGCCGAGCGCGTCACCGCGGACGAGGCCCTCGGCCCCTTCGCCGAGCGCGTCCTGGTCATGCAGTGGCGCGGCGGCGCCCATGTCCACCGCGGCGCCTTCGCGCGCGGGCACGCCCTGGCGCGCCAGGGCAACGACTACTGGAACGACAGCGGCGGGCGCATCTGCAACGCCATGTTCCAAAGCTGGATCGTGCTGGGGCTGGCGGGCCTC
>DATKCQ010000060.1:0-24264 GCA_035513135.1 Thermohalobaculum sp. | reverse complement strand
ACGCCGAGCAGGGGATTGAAGTCGGCATTGGGCGTGGTGATCGCCACGGTCCCGGGCCGCATCCCGCCGAAGAGGGATCGCTCGAGCAGCGACAGCCGCTCGGGATCGGTGTGCTCGATGGTCTCGACCAGGATGGCGCAGTCGAAGCCGCGCAGCGCCGCCCCGGCTTCGCTGATCGAGCCGTGCACGAGCTCGACCTGCGAGCACGCATTGCCCGGCAACGCGGCGAGGCGCGCCTGCAGGCGCCCGAGCGCCTCGCGGCAGAGATCGACGCCGACGATGCGCTCGATCCCCGGTTCCCGCACCAGCCGGGTGAGAAGGTCGCCCTCTCCGCAGCCGAGATCGAGCACGGTGCGGGCGCCGGAGGCGCGCACCACGTCCGCGACCGCTGCGAGGCGCTGTTCGTGCAGCCATGTGGTCATGCGGATCGAGGCCCGCCCATGGGCTTGCGCATCAGGGCGACGTCCTTGACCGGGATCGCGCACGTCCAGCCGAGGCGGCCGGCGATGTGGCGCAGCGTGGTTTCGCGATAGAAGACCACATGCGTCGGGTCCTTGCGGTAGTGCCAGCCGGCGAAGCGCCCGTCGTCGGTCTGGAAGCAGGTCATGAGCGCCAGCCAGCCACCGGGCCTGACGAGACCGGCGAGACGCTCGAACTCCGCGGCCGGGCGGTGGAAGTGCTCCGCCGTCTCGGTGCAGGTGACGAAGTCATATTGCGGCGCGAGCGCCTCGGGGTCGGGGTGGAAGAACGGGTCGTGCAGCGCCACCGCGTGGCCCGCCTCGCGCAGCATGGCGGCGAGCGCCGGACCCGGGCCGCAGCCGTAGTCGAGGCCGCGCGAGCGAGCGGGAAGCCGCGCCAGCAGCGGGTCGGCGAGCTTCGCGAGGAAGCCGCGATAGGCCGGATCGTCCGGGTCGTTGCGGTGCTGGAGATAGTGCGCCAGCTCGTCCTCGCGCGAGGGGTGCTGGCGCGGGTCGACAAAGCGCGCCTCGCAGGTCGCGCAGCGCCAGTAGTCGCGCCCGTCGACCGAGAGGAAGGGCCGCGGCGCCACCGACCGGCAGACCGGGCACATCTGGGGAGCACCGGGATCGGCCGAGGATGGCGCGCTCAAAGCAGCGTCTCTCACGCGGTCTCCTTGCTTGCGGGTGACGCACCGCCAACGCGTCGCCGGTTGCGAGCAAAGCGGCGAGCGATCCAACCGACCGTCTGGAGTGCGCCCTGTATCGAGAACTTGCGCGCAAACATCAAGGCCCGGAACATCAGGACCCGGAACAACAAGACCCCCGGCCACGGGCACCCGCACGCTGATCCGCATCCTGATCCCGCCGACCCGTTGCAATCGGGCGGAGTGCATATACATCCATAGGTGAGAGACAGCGCGATGCCGCTTTCGGCTGCGCCGCGGTCACATGGCTGGCGGGAACCAAGACGCCTCGTTGTGCGTTGAAAACACGAAGTCCTGTTGGTCCGTTCTGACCCTTTTGGTCCCCGCACGACAGGTTTGGAGGCTTCAAGGCATGATACGGAATCCGCTCACGACCACGACTGCGCTTGCACTCGTGCTTTCGCTTTCCGCTCCCACAGCGGTCTCGCCTGCATTTGCGGGAGCATCGGGAGTGAGGCTCGCTCAGGCCGAGGAGGCCGCGAAACCCGATGACGCGGAACAGGTCGAGGAGGGCGACCCGAGTGCCGAGGCGGATGCCGATGCCGAGCGGGATGCCGTCGCGCGCGTGAGCGACGACTGCGTGAGCGAAGTCGAGGCCGAGCGGCTTGCCGAGGAAGCAGCGGCCGAGGGCGCCGGCGCCGCGGGCCAGGCCGAGGCGCAAGCCGAAGAACGCGTGAGCGGGGAGGAACAGGAGACCGAGCGCGGTGCTGACGCGGCAGCTGCGGTCGAGGCGGCAATTCAAGCATGCGAGAACGAACGGGAGGAGGAAGCCCAGCGGGCGGCCGAGGAGGAAGCCGCTGCCGAGGAGGCCGTCGCTGCGCAAGCCGAGGCCGAGGCCGAGGCGGATGCCAAAACGCGCGTGAGCGACGAGGAGGTCGGGACGGCCGCCGAGGAGAAGGCCGCGGCCCGGGAGGGCGGCACCGCGGATGGCTCTGCCGAGGTCGAGGGCGAAGCCAAAACGCGCGTGAGCGACGAGGAGGTCGGGACGGCCGCCGAGGAGAAGGCCGAGGCCGAGGGCGAAGCCGAAACGCGCGTGAGCGAAGAGGACGCCGCGAGGGCGGCCGAGGAGGAGACCAAGCCCGAAGGGCAGGCCGTCGAGGCTTCCGAGACGACCGAAGAGGCGGAGCTGCCGGCCGCGGCGGCCGCCGAATCCGATGAGTCCGCCGAGCCTGTCGAAGTGACGAGCGAGAGGGTCACCGACGAGACGACACGCACGAGCGACGAAGAGGTCCAGGAAGCCACCGCCGAGCGCCGCGACGACGGCGCTGGCGGCGACGACATCGGCGACATTCTCAAGATCCTCGGCGTGGCGGGCGCGGGCCTTGCCGCGGGGGCGTTGCTCAGTGGCGGCGGCGAAGTCGTGGAGACCACGGGCGACCGGGTGATCATCCAGCGCGATGGCGAGTATTTCGTCCGCACGGACGAGAACCAGCTCCTGCGCCGTCCCGGGTCCGAGCTGCGCACCGAGACCTTCAGCGACGGCAGCACGCGGACCGTGGCGCAGCGCGAGGACGGCGCGCGGGTTATCACGATCCGGGATGCCAACGGCTACACCGTGCGACGCAGCAAGGTCATGCCGGACGGGCGCGAGATCGTGCTCTTCGACGACACGCGCCAGGCGCGGCGTGACACCCAGATCGATTGGACGACGCTGCCACAGGTGGACTATTCAGTGCCGCACAGGGAGTATGTCGACTACGGCGGCGCCGACCGGCAGGCTCTGCGTGACACGCTCCAGGCGCGCCCGGTCGCCGGCCTCGACCGGCGCTTCACGCTGCGCCAGGTGCGCGAGAACCTGAAGGTTCGCCAGCTCATGCCGCGGCTCGATCTCGACACCATCACCTTCGATCTCGGCAGCGCGGCGATCAGGCCCGAGCAGGCGCGCGAGCTCGACGCGCTCGGCCGAGAGATGGAAGCGATTCTGGACGAGAATCCGCACGAGGTCTTCCTGATCGAGGGCCACACCGACGCCGTTGGCGGCCGGGTGATGAATCTGGCGCTCTCGGACCGGCGGGCGGAGACCGTGGCGCTGGCGCTGACGGAGTACTACTACATTCCGCCGGAGAACCTGATAACCCAAGGCTACGGGGAGGAGCATCTCAAGATCGAGACGCAGGGCCCCGAGCGCGCCAACCGCCGCGCCACGGTGCGGCGCATCACGCCCCTGCTGGAGCAATTGGCGGCGCGGTGAGGATTGCGCCTCCGCGCCTCCCGGGGCGGCGGACATGATCGCCGTGTCCGGCGCGAGACCGAAGGTGGCCCGTTCGGCCCGGGAGCCGGGGGCGTCAAGCCCGATCCGGCGCGCAAGGGCGGCGCCCTGGCGGCCGGATGCGGCCGTGTGGCCCGCGTGAACTCCCTCGCGTAGACTCCCCCGCGTAGTCTCCCCCGCGTAGTCTCCCCCGCGTAGTCTCCCACGGAGCCCGGTCGATGGAGGGTTCGATCGAGGATGCGCCGCAGCCTGCGCCGGACTGGCAGGGTCACGCCCTGGGCAACGACGGAGTGAAGCCGCTGGACGAGAACGATCGCTCCGCAACCGTTGGCAACGGCGAGCCGCTGCTCCAGCACATCCAGGCGCTGAGGCGCTATGCCAACGTGCTGGTCGGCAACCATGCCGACGCCGACGACCTGGTGCAGGAGGCGCTGAAGCGGGCGCTCGCCTACCTCGATCGTGACCGGCAGATCGAGAACCTCCGCGCTTACCTGTTCACCATCCTGCACAATGTGCGCAACGACGCGCTGCGAAAGCGGGCGCGCGCCGGCACCCAGGTGCCGGTCGAGGACATGCCGCTGATCTCGGAGCAGGCCAGCGAGACGGACCGCATCGCCTGCATCCAGGTGATCCAGGCGATGCAGCGTCTCTCCGAGGAGCACCGCCAGGTCCTGCTGCTGGTCGGCGTCGAGGGCATGAGCTACCGCGAGACGGCCGAGATCCTCAACCTGCCGATCGGCACGGTGATGTCGCGCCTCAACCGGGCGCGCACGGCGTTGCGCGAGCTTCTGGGCCTCGAGGGGCCGCTGGAGGTCGACCGGCCCTGCTAGAGAGGCGCGGGCGGCGGATCAGGCCGCGTCCGGCCGGCCGGCGCTGTCGGGCGCGCTCTCGGCGCCCGGTGCCGAGGGCTGGCAGCCCGGCCTGGCAAGCCGGACGCGGATCACCGTGCCGGGAGGGCCGGCGATGTCCAGCTCGCCGTCGATCTGCTTGGCGAATGCCTCGATGAGCTGGAGGCCGATCCCGGCATGCGCCCGCACCGCCGGCATGCCGACCCCGTCATCGGCGACCGTCAGCGTGCCGGCTTCCCCGTCCGCCCCGTGATCAGCCCTTTGGGCCTCGCTGGTGAAGGAGACGGTGATCCGTCCGCGCCGGCCATCCGGGAAGGCGTGCTTGAGCGAGTTGGTCATCGCTTCGGTGACCAGCAGCGCCAGCGGGATGGCGCGGTCGGTGGCGATCATGAAGGAGGGGATGTCGATGTCGAGCAGCACCCGGCGCGAGGGGCCCGAGAGCACCGCGAGCATGCTCTGGCACAGCTCGGTCATGAACGAGCGCAGGTCGACGCGCTGCACGTCGTCGCTCTCGTAGAGGTGCCGGTGCACCAGCGCCAGCGCCCGGACATGCGCCTTGACCTCCGCCAGCGCCACCTCGCCGGCGCCGGGTGCGCCGCCGCGGATGTTGAGCAGGCTCGAGACGATCTGCAGGTTGTTCTTCACCCGGTGGTGGATCTCGCGCAGGATGATGTCCTTCTGGTGCAGCGAGGTGCGCAGTTCCTCCTCGCGCACCTCGATGCGGTGCGCCATCAGCGACAGCGTCTCGCCGAGATCGCGCAGCTCGCGCGGGGCCTGGGCGAAGTCGGGCCCCTCGGCGTAGCTGCCCTGGCCGAAGGCCCGCGCCATGCCGCGCAGCCGCGAGATCCAGCGCGTCACCAGGTAGCGCGTGCCGAGCCAGGCGGCGACGACGCCGGCCAGCCAGATCGCGGCGAGCCCGAGCACCCGGTTGATCAGGTCCTTCTCGACGCCGCCGAGCGCGCTGATCGCGGGCATGCCGAACAGCACCGCGACGTCGCCGTGCGGCAGCGCCACGGAGGAGAACACGCGGCGCTCGCTGTCGGGGCCGGCCGCCTCGAAATCGGTCAGCCGGCGGCTGAGCACCGCCGCGGCCAGGTCGTTGCCCACGACGGAGGCCAGCGACTGGAGGCCGGACGCGGCCGGCATGGTCGCCGGGGCAGGCGTCGCGGTGGTCGCCGGGCTGGGCGTTGCGGCGGGCTCCGCCGCGGCCGTCTCGCCGGGCTGGTCGCGCAGCGCGGCGCGGTCGGCGAGAATGTTGCCGTTGCGGTCGATCAGGTAGAACACACTCTCGACCGGCAGGCTGACCTCGCGGATGAAGGCCGAGAGCCAGTAGAGCCGGATCGAGGCGGCGAGCACCCCCTGGAACTGGTAGTTGCCGCCATACACCGCCTGCGCCGCGACGATCACCGGGTGGCGCGAGCTGGGCGGCACCGTGTAGTCGCTGATGGCGAAGCCGCGGAAGCCGCGCACCTCGCGGAACCAGCCGCGGTTCGAGACATCGGCGAAGGCGTTGTCGGGGCCGCAGAGCCGGCGGCCCTCGGTGTCGAAATAGCCGAGGCTGGCGAACTCGGGGGTGCGCTGCAGGGCCGCCTCGATCACCGCGTCGCAGCCGGCGCCGCCGCCATTGCGGATCACCTCCTCGTCGCCGAGCCGCTGCAGGATCTTCTGCACGTCGTCGAAGAACTTGCTCTCGTAGGTGGCGGTCAGCGTGGCGAACTGGCGCACCTGCAGCTTGGCGCGCGCCTTCTGCTCGAGATACGAGTCCCAGGCGAGGTGCAGGCTGACGATGGTCGGCGGCAGCACCAGGAGCGTGAAGACCAGCGCCAGCCGGCCCGACAGGGTGTCGGCAATGAAGCGCAGGCCGGTGGCCTGCGTCCTCGCCGTGCTCTCGTCGTCCCTGCCGTCGTGCGGTGTCCGCAAGGCTGTTCCGGTCCCCTCGGCCCGTCTCCTACCCGGCGGCGGCCACCGGCAGCGCCGGGTGCAGCAGCAGCGCCTGGCTGATGGTCACCTGCAGCTCGTCGGGGTCGAACGGCTTGGTGATCAGGTAGGCCGGCTCGCGGCGCTCGCCGGTGAGCAGCCGCTCGGGGAAGGCGGTGACGAAGATCACCGGCACGTCCATCGCCTCGAGGATCTCGCGCACCGCATCGATCCCCGAGGTGCCGTCGCGCAGCTGGATGTCGGCCAGCACGATGCCCGGGCTTCGCGCCCGCGCCATCTCGACGGCCCGGTCCTTCGTGTCGGCGATGCCCACCACGCCGTGCCCCATCGAGGCGACGATGCTGGCCAGGTCGAAGGCGATCACCGGCTCGTCCTCGATCACCAGCACGCGCGTCCGGGTCTGCGCGTTCAGGTGCTCGCGCGCCCGGGCGAGGTAATGCTCGGCCTCGCCCCGCGACACGCCGAGGATCTGCGCCACGTCGTCGAGCGCGAAGTCGCACAGCGTGGTGAGCAGCAGCGCCTCGCGCTCGTAGGCCGGCAGGGCGCGGATGTGCTCCGCGAGCTTGCCGGCGCCGGCCGTGGCGCCGATCGGGTCGCTGCCGAAGGGGGCGAGGATGCGGTTCCAGACCGCGTGGAACACGCGGTAGAGCCCGATGCGCGGATCCTGGTCCGCATCGATCAGCGAGAGGTCGGCAAGGATCGACTCGAGGCACGCTTCGACATACCGGTCGCCCCGCTCCTGCGAGCCGGTCAGGCAGCGGGCATAGCGCCTGAGCGACGGGACATGACGGACGATCTCGCTGCGTGAACTCGACATGTGTTGCCCCTCCGTTGCGTGTTATCGTTGAGGTCTATGGTTCCCGCCCCGGCGCTGGAAGGTCGGGTCCGGGGTGGGCTTGCGCGTTGCGTCGCCACCGGCGCCGCCGCCGGCCTTACCAAGTCTTTCCTCGAGTCGCGCCGCCAGCTCGGCGATGCCGGGCGGCAGCGGCTCGTGGTCGGACTCGGTGCAGAGCCCCTGCAGTTCGCGCCTGAGCCAGGAATCGAGCGGGTGGGATGCGCTCGGCTCGCACGCCGCGTCGCGCTTCGGGCTGGCTTTTTCCATGGTCCTGTCGCTCATGTTGGCCGCCCCGACCGGCACTGTTGCCCGTGCTTGTTCCCGCGTATTCCCGCCCTCGCGCACGCCACCCCGCCCCGCGGTCTCGCCAGGCGGCCACGGGGCGGCGGGATGTCGATATTATAACCGCGGCTCTCCCGATGCTATTCCGCGCTGCCCGAAAATTTTGCGGGTGCGGCGTTTGCGGGAGGACAACCGAGCCGCGCTCGCGCCGGCCCGACGGGCGCGCAAGAGCGCGTTCGGCCTATTTGCGCCGCGCGGTGATCTCGGCGCCGACCGCGCCGGCGCCGCCTTGCAGGAAGCGGGTGATCGCCTCGGCGTTGGCCCAGGCGTCGCGGTGTCCCAGCGCGATCAGCTCGCGGCAGTAGGCGCCGTCGAAGTTCAGATAGCTCGGCAGCCGCCAGTCGCCGCCCCAGGCGCCGATGCCGCGCAGCAACATGCGCACCGTCCAGGGGATCGCGCCGGCGTGCTCGGCGGCGATCTCGCGCACGTCGCGCGACGGCCGCAGCACGAGCGTCTCGATCGGTCGCAGCGACGTCTGCGCGAGCTGCGCCGGGGTCAGCAGCGAGAGCGTTCGGTTGATCCGGCCCAGGCGCTCGATGTCGGAGTCGAGATGGTCGTTGAAGATGATGTCGAGCATGTGTCCGGCGAGCGTCCCGAGGCTGGGGTAGGGGGCGGGGGCCATGGCGCCGAGGCTGGTAATTTCCGGATCGCGGGCGGCGATGATCAGGAGCCGGCGCGCCCCGAGCCGGATTGCCGGGCTGAGCGGGGCGGTCAGCCGCAGGGCTCCGTCGCCGAAGAACCGGCCCTCGATCTCCTGGGCCGGAAACAGGAACGGCAGCGCCGAGGCCGCGAGCACATGCTCGACCCCGATCCTCCGCCGGACGCCGCAGCGCCGCACGCGAAACCAGTCCTCGAGGTCCGAGGCGGCGGCGAAGAAGGTCACCGCCTGGCCGCTCTCGCGCGCATAGACCGACGCGGTCAGCGCCAGGGCCGAGAGATGCCCCTGCGCGATCGCCGCCTCGATGGCGCCGAAGTCGACCTCGCGCGCCAGCAGTCTGCCGAGCGGTGCATTGTCGAGAAACGAGCGCGGGTTGCCGACCAGCCAGCCGCCGCTCGCCGCCATCAGCACCCAGAGCAGCCCGCGCCGGCCGACCGACACCGGATCGGTCCGGTAGATGTCGCCCGCCCCGATCCGCGTCCAGGCGTGCGCCAGATGCCGGGCCGCGCGGCCGAAGTTCTCCGCACGGCAGGCGAGGCTGACTGCGTTGATCGCCCCGGCGGACTGTCCGACGATCACGCCGAACGGGTTGCGCGCGCCGGGCAGCATTTCCGCGACGGCCTTGAGAACGCCCGCCTGATAGGCGCAGCGCGCGCCGCCGCCGGCCAGCACGAGTCCGACCGTCGCGCCGCCGTCACTCGACATGGCGGATGGAGGCGCCGGGATGGAACGCGCGCGACGCGAAGGCGAAGGGCACGCGGTGGACGGCATCCGCGCCCCCGCCGCCGGGCGGCCGGCGCTGTGCAGCGGCGGTGCCGACGTCGCGGTGCCAGGCTTCGGCCCGCGCTTCGACCGTCACGGCACGCATCAGCGGTGACCCCGATCCATCATGCTCGCCCCGTTTGCTAAATGGTACCGCGTGCCGAGCATAACCGACAGTGAGGCCGCGCCCATAGTCACGAAAGCCGGCGCCTCACGGCCAGTGGAAGGCGAGCTTCGCGAGGCGCACGCCGCCGAGCGTCTCGAACGTGCTGCATCGCGGCCGGCCGCCAAGGGCCGCGTAGCAGCGGCAGGCAAGCTCGTTGTCGGCGAGCGCCCAGATCAGGAGGCCGTCGAGATGCCGTGCGCGCAGGCGGCGGCGCGCCTCGTCGAACAGGGACCTGCCGAAGCCCGCGCCGTGGCATTCGGGTTTCACGTAGAGCTCGTAGATCTCGCCCAGCGGAGGATCGCTCCGCCCCCGGCAGCGCCCGAACGTGGCATAGCCCGCGATCCGCCCGTCGAACTCGAGCAGGAGCGCGCGGTGGCCCGATCCGTGTATCGAGTCCCACCAGGCCGGACCGCGGCGCGCGATCATGCGCTCGAGCGCGATCCCCGGGATGATGCCGCGATAGGCATAACGCCAGGCCTCGGCATGGAGCCCGGCCAGGGCGGCCGCATCCGCGGGCCCGGAGAGGCGTATCGTGGTCAGGTCGATCATCCCCTCAGCCCTCCAGCGCCTCGATGCAGGCGGTATCGTCATTGCGCGGCGAGTTGACCCTGGTGCCGACCTTGTAGGCCCGGAGCATCTCGGGCGGACATGGGCGCAGCAGCGCTTCGGCGGCGTCGGGCTCGCCGGAAAGCCACTGCTCGTGGTCCTCGGGCTCGATGATGACCGGCATGCGGTCGTGGATCGGCCGCACGAGCGCGTTGGCGTCGGTGACGATGATGCTGAAGCTCCTGATCGGCTCGGCATCCGAGGTGTCCTTCGGCGCCCAGTGCTCCCACAGCCCGGCGAAGGCGAAGGGCGTCTCGTCCCGGCGGACGAAGCGCCAGGGCTGCTTTGGCTTGCCGCTGCCCTGCGCCTGCCATTCGTAGAACCCGTCGGCGGGCACGAGGCAGCGCCGCTCCTTGAACGCCGCCCGGAACGCCGGCTTCGTGCGCACCGTCTCGGCGCGGGCGTTGATCATGCTGTAGCGGCTGTCCGGCCCGTCCGACCAGAAGGGCACGAGACCCCAGCGAAGCATCGCCAGGCCGCGCCCGTCCGCATCCTTCCCGAGCCCCACCACGGGCGCGTCCTGGGTGGGGGCGATGTTGTAGCGCGGCGCGAGGTTGGGCAGCGGCGAGGCAAGCCTGAAGAGCCGCTGGATCGCCTCGGGCGGCGTGGTGAGACTGTAGCGTCCGCACATGCATTACACATGGCACGCCATGGCCTGCCGGGACAATGCCGTGCGCATCGCGCGGCTGCGGGGATTGTCATGTGCCGGCCGGGCGCGTCCGGTCCCCGAGGGCACCGCGACGGGCACCGCGACGGGCACCGCGACGGGCGCCGCCGGCGACGACGTCGACGAAGGCCTCCAGCTCGGGCTCCAGCGCGTCCTCGGGCAATCCGAGGTAGCGGCGTTGCAGGCTCATCGACACCATGCCGTGAACCGCCGCGAAATAGCTGCGCGCGCGAAGCTGGAGCGCCTTGCCCGAAAGCTCGGGATGGATGGCGGCAAGAGGCGCCGTGAGGTATTCCAGCAGGGCCAGGTGCCCGCTCAGCAGCCAGTCTGGAGAGGGGCCCCCATCCGCCATGCGGTGGTCGAAGAGCGCATCCCAGAGGTTGCGGTTCTGCCTGGCGAAGCGTGCATATCCCGTGGCCAGCGCCTTCAGCGCTGCGCCGCCGCGCCGGTTTCGCGCGGCTTCGGCCAGCCGGTCGCCCATGCGCTCGAGCGTGCGCGCGTTGACGTGGAGGACCAGGTCGTCGAGGTCCTTGAACGCCGTGTAGATCCCGCCGAGCGCGCAGCCGGCGTCCGAGGCCACATCCCGCGCCCGCAGCGCCGCGAGCCCGCCCTCGGCGATGCGCCTAGCCGCCGCTTCGATCAGATTCGCCCGCAGGGCCTCGCGCCTCGTCTCGCGCCGCGTCGCCATGTCGTTCTCCCGAGTGGTCTGAACGACGTTCATTTTTCTGGTTGAACGCCGTTCTGAATCGTGCATAATGCAGTCATGAACGTTGTTCAAGTCTGGCGGTGGCGCGATACGCCGAGGCGCGCGGTGAACGCTCCGAACCCGGTGACCCCATGAAGCACACGGCCGCGCGCCTGACCGCCATGCTGATCGTCCTGGCCGCGCGCTTCATCACCGCCGTGCGCGGGATCTGGCAGGGCGTGGAGCCGGTGCCGGAGCAGCGCATCTACTTCGCCAACCACAGCAGCAACGGCGACTTCGTGCTCATCTGGACGGCCTTGCCGGCACGGATCCGGGCGCGGACGCGGCCCGTCGCCGGCTCGGACTACTGGCTGCGCTCGCCCGTGAAGACCTTCGTCATCCGCGACGTGTTCGATGCCGTCCTGATCGACCGCAACCCCGAGACGCGCCGCGAGGACCCGGTCGCGGCGATGACCGAAGCCCTCGACGGCGGCGCCTCGCTGATCCTGTTCCCGGAGGGCACGCGGAACACGACCGATGCGCGGCTGCTGCCCTTCAAGCCCGGCCTCTTCCATCTGGCCCGGGCCCGCCCCGAGGTGCCGCTGGTGCCGGTCTGGATCGAGAACCTGAACCGCGTCATGCCCAAGGGCGAGATCGTCCCGATCCCGCTGATCTGCACGGTGACGTTCGGAGCGGCCATCCGCGTCGCGCCGGACGAGGACAAGGCGGCGTTCCTGTCGCGCGCCGCCGCGGCGCTTCTCGCCACCGGGTCGCTCGAGGAGCGCGCGGCGTGAGCGGGTGGGACGGGCACCTCCTGGGCCTCGTCGCGGGGGTCGGTGCGATCCTGCTGGTCGCGACACTGATCGGCGCGGTGCTGCGCCGGCGTGTCCCGGCCGATGGCGCTCCGATGGTCGAGAACTTCAACGCGCGGGTGAAGGCCTGGTGGGCCATGGTCGCCCTGATCGCGCTCGCCTTCCTCGGCGGGAAGACCGGCCTGACCGTTTTGTTCGCCCTGTGCTCCTTCGCCGCGCTGCGCGAGTTCATGACGCTCACCCGGACCCGGCGGGCCGATCACTGGGCCGCGGCGGCCAGCTTCTTCGTCGTCCTGCCGGTCCAGTACTATCTGGTCTGGACCGACTGGTACGGGCTCTATTCCGTCTTCATCCCGGTCTATGCGTTCCTGCTGCTGCCGATCGTCGCCGTCTTTCGCGGCGACAGCGCGGATTTTCTCGGCCGCGTCGCCGAGACCCAGTGGGCCCTGATGACCTGCGTCTTCTGCCTCTCGCACGTGCCGGCGCTGCTGTATCTGAGCATCCCCGGCTTCGAGGGCGGCAACATCCTGCTGATCGCCTTTCTGGTCTTCGTCGTGCAGTTCAGCGACGTCATGCAGTATGTCTTCGGCAAGCTGTTCGGGCGGGCACGCATCGCGCCGCATGTCTCGCCCTCGAAGACCGTCGCGGGCTTTGTGGGCGGGGTCCTGAGCGCCTCGCTGGCCGGCGCCTGCCTGTGGTGGATCACGCCGTTCAGCTTTGTCCAGGCGGGCCTCATCGCACTGGTCATCACGCTGATGGGCTTTCTCGGCGGGCTGGTGATGTCGGCGATCAAGCGCGACCGCGGGGTCAAGGACTGGGGCCACGTGATCCCCGGGCATGGCGGGTTCATCGACCGGCTCGACTCGGTGATCTTCTCGGCGCCGATCTTCTTTCACATGGTGCGCTACTGGTGGTCGGTCACATGACCGGATCGAGGGACCGCCGTCCGCTGGCGAGCCGCGCGTCGGCTGCCGCCGGGGCGCTCGCCGGGCGCATCGCGCGATCGGCGATCACGCCGAACCAGATCTCGCAGGCAGGGCTGGTCGCGGCGCTCCTCGCGGCGCTGTGCCTGTGGGGCGGCGCCGGCGCGACCGGGGTGGCGCGTGTCGCGCTGCTGATCGGCGCGGCTGCCCTCATCCAGCTGCGGCTCTCGTGCAACCTGCTCGACGGCATGGTGGCGATCGAGGCGGGCAAGGCGGCCCCGGACGGTCCGTTCTGGAACGAAGTGCCCGACCGCATCGCCGACATCGCCATCCTCGCAGGCGCCGGATATGCCGTCGGCGAGCCGGGGCTGGGCTGGGCGGCGGCGGCGCTTGCGGTGCTGACGGCGTACATCCGCGAGCTTGGCGCCGGGCTTGGGGCGCCGGCGGATTTCCGCGGCCCGATGGCGAAGCCGCACCGCATGGCGCTGATGACGGTGGCCGCCATCGCAGCATGCTTCGAGCCGCTGTGGGGCACGCAGGAGTTCGTGCTGCGCGGCGCCCTGTGGGTCGTCGTGGCCGGGACGGCGCTCACCTGCGTGCGCCGGGCCGGGCGGCTGCTGAGGGTGCTCGGGTAAGGCGGGCAGGTGAGATCCGGTCCTCTTTTTATGAACGCCGGGAAGCACTAGGTGCTGCACATCCCGGTTGGAACCCGAACGCCGCGAGCAGGCCGCATGACCAACAACACAGTCGTCCAGGACACGATGACCGGCGATCTCGCCTTCGGCTTCGACAACAGCTTCGCGCGCCTGCCCGACCGGTTCTTCGCGCGCATGCAGCCGACGCCGGTGCCGGCGCCGCGGCTCGTGCGCCTGAACGCGCCGCTTGCCCGGCATCTGGGGCTCGACCCCGAGCGCCTCGCCTTGCCGGACGGCGTCGGGATCCTCGCCGGCAACCGGCTGGCGCGGGACGCGGCGCCCCTGTCCATGGCCTATGCCGGGCACCAGTTCGGCGTCTGGGTGCCGCAGCTCGGCGATGGCCGCGCCATCCTGCTCGGCGAGGTGATCGACCGCGATGGCGTGCGCCGCGACATCCAGCTCAAGGGCTCGGGCAGGACCCCGTTCTCGCGCATGGGCGACGGGCGCGCCGTGCTCGGGCCGGTGCTGCGCGAGTATATCGTCAGCGAGGCGATGGCGGCGCTCGGCATCCCGACCACCCGGGCGCTCGCTGCCGTCAGCACCGGCGAGGAGGTCATGCGCGAGCGCCCGCTGCCGGGTGCCATCCTGACCCGCGTGGCGCGCAGTCATGTGCGGGTCGGAACCTTCCAGTGCTTCGCCGCGCGCCGCGACACCGAGGCGCTGCGGCTGCTCGCCGACTACGTGATCGAGCGGCATTACCCGGACGCCGCCGGCGCGGCGCTGCCCTGCCGGGCGCTGCTCGATGCCGTGGTCGCCGGGCAGGCGGAGCTGGTGGCCCGCTGGATGCTCGTGGGCTTCGTGCACGGCGTGATGAACACGGACAATACCTCGGTGGCCTGCGAGACGATCGACTACGGCCCCTGCGCCTTTCTCGACGCCTACCACCCGCAGACCGTGTTCAGCTCGATCGACCACCAGGGCCGCTACGCCTATGCCAACCAGCCGCACATCGTGCACTGGAACCTCGCCTGCCTGGCGCAGGCGTTGCTGCCGCTGCTCGGCCCCGAGGAGGGCGACGAGGAGGGCGCGGTGGCGCAGGCGCAGGAGGCGGTCGACGCCTTTCCGGCCCGGTATGACCAGGCGTGGCTTGCGGGTGTGCGCGCCAAGCTCGGCCTCGCCGAGGCGCGGCCCGGCGACCGGGCGCTGGCCGAGGACCTGCTCGCGCGCATGGCCGAGGGCGGCGCCGACTTCACCCTGACCTTCCGCCGCCTGTGCGATGCGGCGGCGCCTGAGAGCGGGCCGGCGGGGGAGGCCGCGGTGCGGGGCCTGTTTGCCGATCCGGCCGCCTTCGACGCCTGGGCGGTCCGCTGGCGGCAGCGGCTGGCCGAGGAGGGCGGCGATCCGGCGGCGCGCCAGGCGGCGATGCGCGCCGTCAACCCGGTCTTCATCCCGCGCAACCACCGGCTCGAGGAGGTGCTGCGCGCCGCGGTCGAGGACGGCGATCTCGCACCGCTCGACGAGCTGATGGAAGTGCTGGCGGCGCCCTGCGACGATCGGCCCGGCCTCGCCCGCTACGCCGAGCCGCCGCCGCCCGGCCAGGCGGTCCATCGGACGTTCTGCGGCACCTGAGCGCTGCGGGCGCTGGCGACCGCGTCAGGTGCCGCTCTCCTGCTTCCCGCCCACGGTCGCGAGGCCGAGATCGGCGAGGATGCTGTAGAGCGCCGGGACCAGCAGCAGCACCAGCACGGTCGAGCTCAGCAGGCCGAACACCACGCTGATCACCAGCGGCTTCAGCACCTGCGCCTGCAGGCTGGTCTCGGCCATCAGCGGCAGCAGGCCGAGGATCGTGGTCAGCGAGGTCAGAAGCACGGCGCGGAAGCGGTCGCGGCTGGCCCGGGCCGCGGCCTGGGCCACGCCGTGCCCGGCGGCGGTGCGCAACTTGACGAAGTGCACGAGCAGGATCGAATCGTTGACCACCACGCCGGCGAGCGAGGCGACTCCGACCAGGCTGGGCATCGACAGCGGGTAGCCGAGCAGCACGTGGCCCCAGACCGCACCGAGCGCGGCGAAGGGGATCACCGCCATCACCACCAAGGGCTCGCCATAGCTGCGGAACTGGAAGGCGAGCGCGACGAAGATGCCGATCAGGCCGACGAGGAACCCCGTCCGAACCGAGGCGCCCGTGGTCGCGGCCTCGCGGGACTGGCCCTCGATGCCGATCCCGACGCCGGGGAAAGGCGCCGCGAGGCGGGGGATGGCCTCGGCCTCGAGCGCCGCGATGATCTCGGCGGCATTGCCGGCGCTGGTGTCGAGGTTCCCCGTCACGGTGACCGTGCGGCGGCCGTCGATGCGGTGGATGCGGGCCCAGCCGCGGGCCGGCTCGATCTCGGCCACGGCGGCGAGCGGCACCTGGCCGCCGTCGGGCAGGCTGACGGTGAAGGCGTCGAGATCGTCGAGCCCGTCGCGGTCGGCGGCGGCCTGGCGCACCTCGATCTCGTAGACCTCGGCGGCCTCTGCGCCGATCCGGATCTCGCTGGCGGTCTCGCCGAGGAAGGCGGCGCGCAGCTGGCCGGCCACCTCGGCCGCGTCGAGGCCGAGGCTGGTGGCGCCCTCGGCCAGCCGGATGCGCCGCTCGGGCATGCCGGGGCGCAGGTCGTCGATCACGTCGCGCGGGCCCGAAAAGGCGGTCAACTCGGCCTGCAGCGCCAGCGAGGCGGCCTTGAGCTGGTCGAGGTCGGCGCCCGTCAGGCGGAACTCGAAGGCCCGGCCCTGCGGGCCGATGCTCGGCTCCTGCAGCGTCAGGGCGATGGCCCCGGGGACCTCGCCGATCGCCGCGCGCCAGTGCGCATAGAGCTCGTCGAGCGTGACCGTGCGGTGCTCGGCGCCGAGCAGGTCGACGATGACGGTGGCGACGTGCGGGCCGGTCTCGCGGGCGTCCGGGTTCTCGCCGAAGCGGACCTGCACGCTCTCGACCAGCGGCCGGCCTTCGGGCTGGGGAAGCGCCCCGCTCACCGCGTCGAGCGCGGCGGTGATCTGCGCGGCCACCGCCCCGGTGCGGGCGAACGGCGTGCCCTGGGGCATCAGCAGGCGCGCCTCGACCACGTCGCCGTCGATGTCGGGGAAGGCCTGGAACTTCAGGTGGCCGGCGGCGACGTAGCCGAGCGTCGCGGCAAGGGCGAAGCCCGTCAGTCCGGCGAACAGGTAGCGCTGCCCCACGGCGAGGTCGGCGGCGCGGCCGACCACCCGCTCGCGCAGGTGCTCGAAGGCCCGCTCGATGCCGTCGCGCACGCGGTTCGGGGGCGCCGCCGCCATGCGGGCGACCGGGCGCACCAGGTGGTGCGGCAGGATCAGGAACGCCTCGACGAGGCTCACCGCCAGCGTGATCAGCAGCACCACCGGCATCACCTTGAGCACCGTGCCGATGTCGCCCGCGAGGAAGGCGAGCGGGCCGAACACGGCCGCCGTGGTGATGAAGGACGAAACGACGCCCGGCGCCACCTCGCGCGTGCCGTGGACCACCGAATCGAGGGGGCCTCGCCCCTCGCGCAGGTGCGCGGCGATGTTCTCGGCGATGACGATGGCGTCGTCCATCAGGAGTCCGATGGCCATCAGCAGCCCGACCATGGTGATCATGTTCAGCGAGTAGCCGAGCACGGACATGGCGAAGATGGTGCCGAGGAACGACACCGGCAGCCCGACCGCCACCCAGAACGCGAAGCGCAGGCTGAAGAACAGCCACATGGCGAGGAACACCAGGGCGAGCCCCTGCAAGCCGTTCTCGACCAGCATGGTCAGCCGGTCGCGCACGATGGAGGAGACGTCCTGGGCCAGTGCGATCGTCACATCCGGCGGCGCGCGCCCGCGCTCGGCCTCGAGGAGGGCCTGCACGGCGTCGACCACGCGCAGGCTGTCCTCGCCGTGGGTCTTGCGGATCTCGAGCATCGCGGCGCGCCGGCCGTCGAAGTGGATGCGCTGCCAGACGTCCTCGAAGCCGTCGCTGATCGTGGCGATGTCGCCGAGGCGCAGCTCGCCGCCGGTCTCGCCGGCCAGGATGACGAGCCGCTCGAGCGCGGCCGGGCTGCGCCGCTCGTCCTCGAAGCGCAGGCGGACCTCGCGGTCGCCCGCCTCGATGGTGCCGGCGGGCAGGTCGACGCTCTGCCGCGCGATGATCGCCGCGAGCCGGTCGATGGAAAGGCCGTGCTGGCGCAGCACCGCCTTGGGAACCTCGATCCGGAGCTGCCGGTCGGAGAAGCCGCGGATGTCGATCTGCGAGACCTCCGGCAGCCGCAGCAGGCGGTGCTTCAGCGCCTCGGCATAGGTCTTGAGGTCGGGCGCGGCCATCGGGCCGGCCAGCGCCACCGAGGCGACGAAGTCGGTGCGGTGCAGCTCGCGCACGATGGGCCGCCGGGCGCGGGCGGGCAGGTCGTCGATCGCCTCGACCTCGGACTTCACCTCGTTGAGGAAGCGGACCATGTCGCCGCCCGCGCCGAGCTCGGCCACGGCGCTGGCGCGGTTGTCGAGCGCCTCGCAGCGCAGCTCGGCGAGGCCGGTGACGCCTTCGACGGCGTCCTCGAGGCGGGCGCAGACGGCGTGCTCGACGTCCTGCGCGGCGGCGCCGGGATAGGCGACCTCGATGCCGACCTCGCTGGGGGCGAAGCGCGGGAAGGTCTCGCGCCTGAGCGTCGGCGCGGCGAGCAGCCCGGCGACGACGATCAGCACCAGCAGGAGGTTGGCCGCGGTGGGGTGGCCGGCGAAGGAGCGGATCACCGGCACACCCCCTCGGCGCGCGCCTCGCGGGCCAGCGCCTCGGCGGCCGCCGCGTCGGCCCGCGGGGCGAGACGCATCCCCTCGACGGCCGGCACGATGTCGGTGAGGACCACCCGCTCGCCCGGGGCGACGCCGTCGGCGAGGACCGCGACGCCGCCCTGGCGCGAGGCGACAGTGACGACGCGGACCTTGAGCCGGTCATCCGTGCCGGCGAGGTAGACGCGGCCTTCGTGCAGCGCCGCGTGGGGCACCACGACGGCCGGCGGGCGGGCGGGGCCGCACAGGCGCACCTCCGCATACATGCCCTTGACCAGAGGCGGGCGCTCGGGCGGGCGGGCGGTCTCGTAGGGCCTGTCGACCACCACGACGACGCCGACCGTGCGGGTGCGCGGGTCGATCGCCTCGCTGACCCGGTCGACCCGGGCGGACCAGCTGGCAGCGGCGCCGGCGCCGCGCAGGCGCACCTCGGCGCGCAGGCCGAGGCCGGCGACCGCTTCGGAGACGCGCTCCACGGCGGCGAAGTCCGGGCGGCGGGCCGGGTCGATGAGGGCGCGGAAGGCGCCGATGGGCACCTCGGCCTCGACCTCCGTGGCGCCGATGCCGTCGCCCTGCATCAGCGTCTCGCCGGCTTGCACGACCTGTCCCGATTTCTCCGGGGTGCCGGCGACGCGCAGGTCGAACGGGGCGGTGATGACCGTGTTGGCCAGGTCGCGGCGGGCGCGGGCGAGGCGGGCGCGTTCGCGCTCGCGCTCGGCCTCGAGGCGGCGTTCCTCGGCGGGAAGGCGGGCGAGGGCGTTCTCGAGCTCCTGCGCGGCGAGGCGCTGCTGCAGGAACTCGCGCTCCTGCCGGTCGAGCGCGGACTGGGAGATGGTGCCTCGGGCCAGCAGCGTGCGCTGGCGCTCGAGCTCGGATTGCGCCACGGCGAGGCGCTGGCGCTCGATCTCGAGCAGGCGCCCGGTGCTCTCGCGCCGCAGGCCGAGCTCGCTCAGGGCCGCCTCGCCGGCGGCGATCACCGCCTCGGCCTCGCGGATGGCGAGCTCGGGGCCGGTCGGGTCGATGCGGAAGATCTCGGCGCCCGCGCGGATCAGGGCGCCGGATTCCAGCTCGGGGTGGGTCGCGACGATCTCGCCTCCGACCTCGGGGACGGCGCGCCAGATTCGGGCCGGGCGCGCCTCGCCATAGCCGACGGCCCGGGGGACATAGGCGATCTCGGGCGCGGCGATGACCACCACCGGCACCGGTTGCTCGGCGTGGCCGGGCTGCTCGGGGCCGCCGCGCTCGCCCACGAGCCAGGCGGCGAGAAGGACCCCCGCGGCCACGGGAAGCCCCAGCGCGAGCAGCCGCAGGACGAGGCGCGGGACGGCGGTTGGCACTGGCGGACCTCGCAAGGCTCGAGATCGAGGTTGACATCCGGGGGTATGCCGGGGAACTAGAAGCTGGTCAACGCTAACGTTAACCTTCGACTCGTCCAACACAACGTGCAAGGGTTCCTTGGCCACTGTTTGTCTTGCCTAGTTAGCGGGGGTTAACTTGCCGCCACGGGCCACCACACAGCGCAAGACCGGGACCGAGCGGCGCCGCGAGATCCTCGCGGCGATGCTGGCGATGGCGGCCGACGAGGGCGCGGAGCAGGTGACCACGCGGGCGCTGGCGCGCCGGGTCGGCATCTCCGAGCCGGCGCTCTACCGCCATTTCCCCGGCGGCAAGGCCGAGATGTGGCGGGCGCTGGCGAGCTTCGTCGGCGAGCACATGCAGGACGCCTGGCGGCGCGCGCTTGCGCATGCGCAGGGCGCGCCGGCGCAGCTTCGCGCGCTGGTCACCGCGCAGCTCGGGCTGATGCAGAGCCTGCCGGCGCTCCCGGTGATCCTGTTCACCCGGGCGCTGCACCGCGACAACGCGGCGTTGCGCGCCGCGATGGCCGAGGTCGCGGGGCGCTTCCACGCGCGGCTCGAGCAGATCGTCTCCGCCGGGCAGCGGCGCGGCGAGCTGCGCCGGGACGTCGACCCGGACACCACGGCCTGGCTGCTGATTTCCATGATGCAGGGGACCACCATGCGCTGGTGGCTGAACGAGCGGAGTTTCGATCTGGGACGTGAAGGCGCGCGGCTCTTCGAGACCGCGCTCACCGGTCTGCTCGTGCCTGCGGATGCGCCGGGCGCATCCGGCACCGATGGCGGACCGGCCGGGGGCGGTCCTGCGCCGGGGCAGGGCTGAAACCTGCATTTCGCGCGACGCGGACGGGCGGGACCGCCGGCCATGCTCCTCCGCCGTCGAGGGGCATTCGAGGCGCAATGGTCCGCCTCCCGGGGATCGCACGGGCCCGGCTTGCACAGATGCCGTGCGCCGGCATACCAAGTGACCGCGGCGCCGGGCGGCATGGTTGCGGGGCGCCGCTTTTTATGTGTGCGGCCAGAGGGAGAATCGCCATGTCAGAGACACGCATCGTCAGCTCGTTTCCTCGCGAGGTGCGCGAGATCGAGCACGTGGACGTGCCGATGCCCGACGGCTGCCGCCTCGCCGCGCGGATCTGGCTGCCCGAGGACGCCGAGCGGAACCCGGTGCCGGCCATCCTCGAATACATCCCCTACCGCAAGAACGACCTCACCGCGGTGCGCGATGTCACCATGCACCCCTACACTGCCGGCCACGGCTACGCGGTGGTGCGCCTCGACCTGCGCGGCGCCGGGGATTCCGAGGGGCTGATGCCCGACGAGTACCTGCAGCAGGAACTCGAGGACGGGTTCCACGCGATCGCCCGGATCGCCGCGCAGCCCTGGTGCGATGGCAATGTCGGCATGGTCGGCATCTCGTGGGGGGGCTTCAACGGCCTGCAGGTCGCGGCGCTGCAGCCGCCGGCGCTGAAGGCGGTGATCTCGGTCTGCTCGACCGACGACCGCTATGCCGACGACGTGCACTACCAGGGCGGCGCGCTGCTGATCGACAACCTCGCCTGGGCCTCGACCATGTTCGGACGCAACTCGCTGCCGCCCGACCCGCGCCACAACCCCGACGGCTGGCGCGAGCTGTGGCACCAGCGGCTGAAGGGCAGCGGGCTGTGGATCAGGAACTGGCTCGAGCACCAGACGCGCGACGACTTCTGGAAGCACGGCTCGGTCTGCGAGGACTTCGCGCGCATCCGTTGCCCGGTCTACGCGGTGAGCGGCTGGGCCGACGGCTACTTTCGCTCGGTGTTCCGGCTGATGCAGGGGCTCGAGGTGCCGCGCAAGGGGCTGGTCGGCCCCAGGGCGCACAAGTACCCGCATCTGGGCGTGCCGGGCCCCGCCATCGGGTTCTTGCGGGAGTCCCTGCGCTGGTGGGACCACTGGCTCAAGGGCCGCGACACCGGAATCATGGACGAGCCGATGCTGCGCCTGTGGATGCAGGACACAGCGCCGCCGCGCTCGATGTATGCCGAGCGGCCGGGCCGCTGGGTGGCCGAGCCCGCCTGGCCGTCGCCCAACGTCGCGCGCACGGGCTACGCTCTCGGCTCGGACGGCCGCATCGTGCCTGCCCCCGCCCGCCTGCCCGACGCGCCGGTGACGCTTTCGTCGCCCGAGAGCGTCGGCATGGCCGGCGGCCGCTGGTGCCCCTATGGCAAGCCGGGCGATCTGGCGCTGGACCAGCGGCTCGATGACGGCGGCAGCCTGTGCTTCGAGACCGAACCGCTCGCCGAGCCGCTCGAGATCGCCGGCGACCCGGTGCTCGAGCTTTGCTTCACCCCGGACCGCCCGGTCGCGCTCGTCGCCGCGAGGCTGAGCGACGTCGCGCCCGACGGCGGCGCCACCCGGGTGACCTGGGGCGTGCTCAATCTCACCCACCGCGACAGCCACCAGACGCCCGCGCCGCTGGCGCCCGGCCGGATGCACCGCGCGCGCATCGAGCTCAAGCACATCGCCCAGCGTTTCGCCGCCGGCCACCGCATCCGGCTGGCGCTCTCGACCGCCTATTTCCCGATGGTCTGGCCGGCGCCCGAGCGGGTGAGCCTCACCGTCCATCCCGGCGAGAGCAGCCTCGAGCTGCCTATCCGTTCGGCCTCGACCGACGATGACCGCCTCGCGCCCTTCGCCCCGCCCGAGCAGGCTCCGCCGCTGGAGCGCGAACAGCTCGTCCCCGGCGAAAGCGTCGCCCGCACGCTGGTCGACCAGGCGGACGGCAGCGTCACCACCGAGCTTGTCGAAGACTCGGGCACCTACCGCCTTGCCGCCATCGACCTGACCATCCGCAGCCGCGGCACCGAGCGCTACCGCGTCCACCCCGAGGACCCCACCTCGGCCAGCGGGGAGGTGGTCTGGGAGTGGGAGATGTCGCGCGGCGACTGGCGCGTGGCCACTCGCACCGAGACGCGGCTGATCTGCGACGCCGAGAGCTTCCACATCCGCGCCCGGCTCGAGGCGCGCGAGGGTGATTGGCCGGCCCACGTGCAGGAATGGGACGAGGCGATCCCCCGCAACCATGTATGATTGCCCCGGATGGTCGGATTCGGTCAGAGTAACAAATGAACTGGCGATTCCGCGCCCATGCGTGTTTAATCGCCTGTGACTGCATCGGTATCGCACGTTTGCGTGCGATACCGGTGCGTGCCGCTCCAAGAAGCGGTTCCGCGCGTGCCGGCAGGCGCGACCGGTGGAGACCACACAACGTGCTCAGCGAGAGCGCGTAACAGGGAGGCTGACAGCCATGCGAATTTGGAACATCTCCAGGCGACACTTTTTCGCCACCACGGCGGCGGCCGGGGCGGTGAGCGCGATCGGCGGTCTGCCGTTCGGCGCGAAAGCACAGGCGCAGCGGTTGAACCTGCGCTTCGACGGCGACAACGACATCCTCGACCCCGGCTACATGTCCGGCGGCACCGAGATCGAGACGCAGAAGCAGATCTTCCCCTTCCTCGCCGAGTACGACCTCTCGGGCGAGACCTTCGACTGGCGCCCGACCTACTACGTCAAGAGCCTGGTCGAGCGCGATCCCACCCACATCGACTTCGAGCTCCAGGACGGACTCGAGTGGTCGGACGGCTTCGGCCCGGTGCGCGCCTCGGACGTGAAGTACTCCTACGAGCGCATGAAGGGCACCGACTGGGCCGGCTATTTCGAGGCCATGGAGGGGGTCGACGTGACCGGCGACCTGACCGGCACCATCGTGCTCAACAAGCCGTTCGCCCCGTTCATCATGATCACGCTGTGCCACGGCCCGGGCGCCGTCCTCTGCGAGAAGGCGGTGGAGGAGGCCGGCGGCCAGTTCACCATCGACCCGCCGGCGATCTGCGGCCCCTATTCTTACGAGCAGATCCCCGGCCAGCGCACGATCTTCTCGCCCAACCCGCTCTGGACCGGCCCGAAGCCTGACTTCGAGAACGTCGTCGCGCACATCATTTCCGAGGTGAAGGCCGCCGAGCTGGCCTTCGAGGCCGGCGAGCTCGACATCACCGAGATCGGCGCCGACACGCTCGCGCGCTGGTTCGAAACCCCGCCCTCGGGCGCGAAGATCACGGTGGCCGGCGAGCTCCAGTACATGTGGCTCGGCATGAACACCGAGCACCCGAAGCTGCAGGACAAGACCGTGCGCCGCGCCATCCAGCACGCGGTGGACGTCGACTCGATCCTCGCGGGCGCCTATTCAGGCACCACCTCGAAGTCCCACGGCATCATCTGCCCGGGCCTGATCGGCGAGCGCGACGCGACCAAGTACTACCAGTACGACCCGGCAAAGGCGCGCGAGCTGATGAGCCAGGCCGGCGGCGGCAACATCGAGCTCGATCTGCGCACGCTGAACAACCAGGAGCGCCTGCTCACCGCCCAGATCATCCAGGCCAACCTCGCCCAGATCGGCATCACCGTGAACATCATCCCGATGGAGTCCGGGCCGTTCTGGGAGATGGGCCAGGAGAGCCAGGTCGACACCTGGCAGGACCTGCAGCTGTGGCTGATGCGCTTCGGCACCCAGCCCGACCCCTACGAGGCGACCCAGTGGTTCGTCTCCAGCCAGGTCGGGGTGTGGAACTGGGAGCGCTGGACCGACCCCGAGTTCGACCGGCTCTACGAGGAGGGCATCGTCGAGACCGACGACGAGAAGCGCCGGCAGATCTACGTGCGGATGCAGGAGATCATGGACGAGACCGGGGCCTATGTCTGGATCAACCACGAGCCCGAGACCTTCGTGCACCGCGACTCGCTCCTGGTCCACGCGGCGCCCTCGGGCGAGCTGAACTACCGGCTGTTCAGGCGGGTCTGAGCGGTGGCCGGGGGCCGGTGC
>DATKCQ010000059.1:0-21336 GCA_035513135.1 Thermohalobaculum sp. | reverse complement strand
CCGGCACGTCCTCGAATTCCTTGGCGTCCGGGGGCGGGTCGCGCTTGATGGTGATGTTGGGCCAGGCCTCGGAGTATTTCAGGTTGAAGGAGACCCAATCCTCCATCCCCGGCTCGGTGTCGGGCTTGATCGCGTCGACCGGGCACTCGGGCTCGCAGACACCGCAGTCGATGCATTCGTCGGGGTGGATGACGAGCATGTTCTCGCCCTCGTAGAAGCAGTCCACCGGGCAGACCTCGACGCAGTCCATGTACTTGCAGCGGATGCAGCTGTCGGTCACCACATAGGTCATCGTCGGGTCTCCTGGGTCGGATGAATCACAGCCCGTCGTCGTGGTTTTTGCGCGTGCCGCGTGCCTGCCGGTGTATTAGGCGCGGCCCGCACGGCCTTCAAGGGAGGTCGCGGCGCCAGGCGTCGATTTTTCGCCGCGCCTTCTTGGTGGGCCGGCCGCTGCCCGGGTCGCGCTCGGCGACGCTGCGGGCGGCTGGACCGGCGGGCTCGCGCGGCGGCGTGAGGTCGGCGTAGAGCGTGGCCGCCTCCGCCGCCGGCCCGCGCCGGACCCCCAGCGCGACGATGCGCACCACCCGGATGCGGCTGCCCTGCGCGAAGGTCAGCACGTCGCCCGCGCGCACCGGCTGGGCGGGCTTCAGCACGTGCTCGCCGTTGATCCGCAGCCGCCCGGACCCGGCCAGCTGCGCCGCCAGCCCGCGCGTGCGGAAGAACCGCGCGTGCCAGAGCCACTTGTCGACGCGCAGCTTCCCGGCGCCCTCGGGCGGACCCTGCGTCATGGGCTATTTGAGCTTCAGTTCCCTGAGGATTGCGAAGGGGCTGTCGGGGTCGATCGGCTTCTCCTCGCGGCGCGGCGCAGGGGATTGTTGGCCGGGTTTGGCGTCGGGTTTGGCGCCGGGCGCGCCGCCGCCCGGTTTGCGGCGCGGCCCCTTGCCCTGACCTGCCTTGCCGTGACCTGCCTTGCCCTGGACGTGTTCGCCCTGACCGCCCTCGCCTCGAGTCCGGGCGCGGCGCGGGCCGCGGGCGGCCGTGCCCTCGCCCTCGGCCCGGCGCTCGGCGGGCGGACCGCGGCGCTGGCGAAGGCGAAAGACGAAGTAGATCTCGGTCTCCGGCGCGGCGCCCCCGGCCTTGCCTTCGGGCTCGGCCCCGGCCACCTCGACCGAAGGCGCCTCGGAAGCCGCCTCGGAGGCCGCCTCGGAGGTTGCCGCGACGTCCGCCTCGGCACTGCTGACCGGCGCCGCGTCGGTCTCGGTTGCGGGCGCCGCCTCGTCCGGCGCCGGCGCGGCGGCATTGGCCCCTTCGGCCCCTTCGGCGCCTTCGGCCGCCGGTTCGCCGGATGCCTCGCCGGCGGGCTCGACCGCTGCGGATGTTTCATCCGCGGCCTTCGCGGGCCTGGGCGGGCGCGGCCGCTCGCCGCGCTCGGCCTCGTAGCCGAGGCCCTGCATCAGCTCGGCGAACTGCTCGAGCGTGCAGCCGGTGATCGAGAGCATGTCGGCGGTCGCCTCGAAGCCCGCCCGCGCGTCCATCGGCCGGATCAGGTCGGCGAGCCGCTCGAGCATGTCGATGCGCAGCGCCCGCGCACCGCACAGCCGGTAGCCGACCTTCGCGTAGTAGCCCTCCGGCGCACCCTCGACCGCTTGGATGGTCACCAGCCCGGGCGGCGGCACCTCGGGCACCACCTCGAAGCCCTCCCACAGGCTCCACAGGATCAGGCGCAGCCGGGTCGGCGCGGGCTTCAGCAGCGCCGGCATGAACACGTGGTGCTGGCCGAAGCGCACGCCGTGCTTCCTGAGCAGCGCCCGCTCGTCCTGGCCCAGCGCCTTCACGCCCTCGGCCACCTGGCGGCGCGGGATCACGCCCATGGCCTCGCCGACCTGGAAGGCGACGCCGCGCGCCAGCCCGGTGATCGCCTCGTCGGCCTGCATCTTCAGCATCGGCTCGAACTGCGCGTCGATGCGCCGCTGCAGCCAGTGCGCGAGGCGGCGCTCGACCTTCTCGGCCACCGCCGGCTCGGCGAGGTCGTCGACGAAGGGGCGGACCCTGGGCGCCAGCGGCGCGTCGCCCTTCTCGAGCCGGCCGACCGCGTCGGTGCCCCACATCAGCCCGCCCTGGTCGGTCAGCTCGATCTCCGGGTCGGGGGTGGCATAGAGCCGGTCGGCGCGGCGCGCCAGCTCGGCCTTCAGCGCCGCGAGGCTGGCCGAGCGCAGCATCCGGCCCTCCTCGTGCGCCGCCGTCTCGTCGACCGTGAAGCGGAACCCGTCAAGGCGGCCGACGAAGTGGCCCTCGACGCTCACCTCGCCCTTGTCGTTCACATCGGCCACGAGCTCTTCCTTCTGCTTCAGCCGGCGCATGAGCACGGAGGTGCGCCGGTCGACGAATCTCTGCGTCAGCCGCTGGTGCAGCGCCTCGGAGAGGCGGTCCTCGACCTCGCGGGTCCGCGCGCGCCAGGTCTCGGGGTCCTCGAGCCAGCGCGCCCGGTTCGCCACGAAGGTCCAGGTGCGGATATGCGCCAGCCGCCTCGACAACGCGTCGATGTCGCCATCCACCCGATCGATCCGCTCCACCTGCGCCGCGATCCAGTCCGCCGGTATTACGCCACGATCGCTCAGCAGGAAACGGAAAAGACGCGACAAAAGTGTGGCGTGGTCGCCCGAGACGGCCTTGCGGTAGTCGGGAACCTGGCAGACTTCCCAGAGCAGCCGCACCCGGTCGCCCCGGTGCGCGAGCTCGCGCACCTCCGGGTCGAGCCATAGACGCTTGAGGGCGGCCAGATCATCCGCCTCGCGCGCCCGCATCAGGTCGGGCACGCCGGGCGCCGTCTCGAGGCTCTCGATCAGCGCCGGCACGGTGGCGAAGGCCAGCTCGGTGCTGCGCCACATCAGCTTCTCGAGCGGCTTGAAGCGGTGGTTC
The DNA here is from genome assembly GCA_035513135.1 of Thermohalobaculum sp. GTDB lineage: Bacteria > Pseudomonadota > Alphaproteobacteria > Rhodobacterales > Rhodobacteraceae > Thermohalobaculum. The sequence continues at coordinate 18,417 of DATKCQ010000059.1, read as the reverse complement.
TCGATCGCCTCGACGGCCTGCGGCTCGATCAGCCGCGCCTCGCCGGTGACGCCGAAGGTGCCGTCGCGGGTGTAGCGCCCGGCGCGGCCGGCGATCTGGGCCAGCTCGTTCGGCTCGAGCCGGCGCTGGCGGCGCCCGTCGAACTTGGCCAGTCCGGCGAAGGCCACGTGGTCCACGTCGAGGTTGAGCCCCATGCCGATGGCGTCGGTCGCCACGATGTAGTCCACGTCGCCCTGCTGGTAGAGCGCCACCTGCGCGTTGCGCGTGCGCGGGCTGAGCGCGCCCAATACCACCGCGGCGCCGCCGCGCTGGCGGCGGATCAGCTCGGCGATGGCGTAGACCTGGTCCACCGAGAAGGCGACGATGGCGGTGCGGGGCTTCAGCCGCGAGATCTTCGCCGGGCCCGAGTAGCTGAGCGTCGAGAACCGCTCGCGCCCGTCGAAGCGCACCCCTTGCACCAGGCTGGCGATGCGCCCGCGCATGTTGTCCGAGCCGAGCAGCAGGGTCTCGTGGCGCCCGCGCGCGTGCAGCAGGCGGTCGGTGAAGATGTGTCCGCGCTCGGGGTCGGCGGAGAGCTGGATCTCGTCCACCGCCACGAAGTCGGCGTCGACCTCGAGCGGCATCGCCTCGACGGTGCACACGTAGTAGCGGGCGCGGGCCGGCTGGATCTTCTCCTCGCCGGTGACCAGGGCGACCTCGTCGGGGCTGCGGACGGCGCAGATGCGGTCGTAGATCTCGCGCGCCAGCAGGCGAAGCGGCAGGCCGATGATGCCGCTGCCACGCGCCAGCATCCGCTCGACCGCGTAATGGGTCTTGCCGGTGTTGGTGGGGCCGAGGACCGCGGTCACGGGGCCGCGTTCCGGCGTCTGCTCGCTCAGATACCTCAACGGGCGGGACACCCTTTGGCTTGCCCCCCTCGGCCGGCGGGCGAGGGACGTCTTGCGCTTCACATAGGGCGGCGGACCGGGGGCAGACAACCCCCGTGCGGCGCTTCGCCCGGCTGCACGGGCGATGGCCGGGGGCTCAGAGCTCGCGGCCCTCGACCTCCGGGGCCAGCCGCTCCACCGCCTTGGCGGCGCCGGGCAGGTTGGGGTGGACCTCGAGCGCCTGCGCGTAGGCGACATAGGCGCCCGGCTTGTCGCCGAGCCGCTCGAGGATCATGGCGAGCCCGCTGAGCGCCCCGAAATGGCGCGGCTCGAGCGCCAGCGTGCGTTCGATGTCGGCGACCGAGCGGCCGTACTCGCCCAGCATGAAATAGACGGTGGCCCGCTTGTTCCAGCCCTCGGCGAAGTCCGGGGCGAGCCGCACCAGGTCGTCGAGGAAGCGCAGCGCCAGCTCCGGGTCGCCCTCCCCGACCGCCTCGTCGGCGCGCCGGAGCAGCAGGTCCATCGAGGGCGAGCCGCTGCGCGACCACATGCGCCAGATCTCGCTCTGCACCGGCTGCCATTCCGTCGCGCCCGCGTCGGCCAGCCGGGCAAACAGATCGTCGAGCCGCGCCTGGCGCCGGGCCGCTTCCTCGTCCGGCGAGCCAGGGCCCGCGCCCGGCGCGTCCCGGTCCTGCGGGGCCGCGACCGGCGGCGCCGCGGTCGGATCTTCGGGGTCGGGGGCGGAAGGCTGCCCCGCCGCCCCGCCGGCCGAGGCCAGCACGGCGAGCACCACGGCCGGTGACAGGATCAGTCGGAAAACCGTCATTGCCTGATGATAGGCCTGACGCGTATGTCTGAAAAGGCCGCGCAGGCTTGATGCGAGCACGAATGTGACGAGCGGGAAGGTGAGATGAGCGGAGAGCGCATGGGCAAGGCACTCGAGGCGGCGGCCGAGGCGCTGCGGGCAAGGCTGGTCGGCGAGGCGTTCGACGGCGCCGTGCATTTCGAGATCGAGGGCGCGGGGGTGATCAGCGTCGCCGGCGATCGGGTCAGCACCGAGCCGGACCCGGCGGGGGACCTGCCCGACGTGACCATCTCGGCCACGCTCGAGACCTTTCGCGAAGTGTTCGAGGGCGTGCTCTCGCCCGCCACCGCCTTCATGACCGGGCGGATGCGCGTCGAGGGCGATTTCGCCACGGCGCTGAAGCTGGGCCAGCTTCTTGGCTGAGCCGGCGGAGGGCTGACGCGGTGGAGGCCGCGCAGCCGCGCCCTGTCGACCTGCCGCCCGGCGGCCGCGCCTGGGACGCGACGCTGGCGCTCACGGCGTCCGACGGCGTGCGCCTGCGCGGCGCGGTCTGGCGCCATGACGGGCGCGGCCGGGGCCATGCAATCGTGCTGCAGGGCCGCACCGAGTTCCTCGAGAAATACGCCGGCCCGGCGGCCGGGCTGGTTGCCCGCGGCTTCGCCGTTGCCAGCCTCGACTGGCGTGGCCAGGGGCACTCGGACCGGCTCGTGGCCAACCCGCTCAAGGGCCATGTGGGCCGCTTCACCGACTATCACCGCGATCTGCAGGCGCTGCTCGCGCACCCCGAGGTGGCGGGGCTGGCCGGGCCGCGCCTCGTGCTGGCGCACTCGATGGGCGGCACGATCGGGCTCGGGGCCGTGCTGCGCGGGGTCATGCGGCCGGCGGCGCTGATCGTGCTGGCGCCGATGCTCGGCATCGCGATGAGCAAGGGGCAACGCCTGCTGTGCCGCCTGCTGCTGCCGCTGGCCCGCGCCCTGGGCCGCCCGGACATCTGGCCGCCGCTTGCGGGCGCCGCGGCGCCTTACGTCCTCTCGGGCTTCGAGGGCAATGTGCTGACCGACGACCGCGCCCGCTTCGCGTGGATGGTCGAGGCGCTGCGCCGCGACCCGGCGCTCGGGCTCGGCATGCCGACGCTCGGCTGGTTCGACGCGGCGCTGGCCGAGGCGGACTGGATCGCCCGCCACGGACCGCTCGAGGTGCCGGGTCTGTGCCTGCTCGGAAGCGACGAGGCGGTTGTCGGCCCGGCCGCCGTGCGCGCCGGCGCGCCGCGGCTCGGGCTCGAGCTGGTGGAGATCGCCGGGGCGCGGCACGAGCTGCTGATCTCGTCGGAGCCCGTGCGCCGCGCCACCTGGGAGGCGATCGACCGGTTCCTCGCGGCGCGGGGCCTGTGACGGCGGGAGCGTGCGCTCCCGGACAGTCGTTCCCGGGCAGCGGGTCCATTCTGAAATATGCGTGAAATCAATATCTTGACACCCGTTTCACGCTTGAAACGCCGTCGCGGCGGTGGTGCCTCAGCCTGCCTGCGCGCAGGATCGCCAGGGCCTCGGCGTGCACCCGCGCGTCGCCCGCGGCGAGCACCTGGCCGCCATGGCGGCAGTCGCCGCCGTGCCAGTCGGTGACGATACCGCCCGCGGCCTCGATCACCGCCTTCGGCGCGGCGATGTCGAACGGCTTGAGGTCCGCCTCGATCACCAGGTCGATATGGCCCAGCGCCACCAGGGCGTAGGCGTAGCAGTCGAGGCCGTAGCGGGCGAGGCGGACCCGCGACTGCACGCGCTGGAAGCGCCGCCACTCGGCAGGCGCGAACATCTCGGGGCTGGTGGTGTAGAGCGTCGCGGCGCCGAGGCCGGGACAGGGGCGCGTGCGCATCGCCTCGCGCCCGCCACGGAATTCGAGCCAGGCACGGCGCCCGGCCGGCGCGTGGACCCCGACGAAGCGCTCGCCGATGTGCGGCTGGTCGATCACGCCGATGCGCCCCGTCGCACCGTCGTCGAGCGCGATCAGGATGCCCCAGGTCGGCACCCCCGAGACGAAGGACCGCGTGCCGTCGATCGGGTCGATCACCCAGGTGAGGCCCGAGGTGCCCGGCGTCGGCGCCTCCTCCTCGCCGAGGATGGCGTCATCGGGGCGCTCGGCGGCGAGCAGGGCGCGGATGGCCGCCTCGGCCTCGCGGTCGGCGGCCGTGACCGGGTCGAACACGTCACCCGCGCCGCCCGCGCCCTTGTCATCGGTGCCGAGGTCGCGGGCCCGGAAGAAGGGCCGGCACGCCGCCCCGGCCGCGTCCGCCAGCCGGCAGGCGAGGTCGGTCAGCGCCGCAAGGTCGGTGTCGCTGAGCATCGGGGAGCATCTGGGCCAGGAGCAGGGCAGGGACCGGGGCGGTGGGCGCAATTTCACCCCTTCTGCCCGCCGGGGCGGGCCGCGTCAACAAGCCGGCGGATCAGTCCGCCTGGCCGAGCGCCCGGGCAAGATCGAACAGATGGCGGCGCTGCACCTGCGGCATGGCGTGGAAGGCCCGCACCAGATCGATCGCCTCACGGTCGGGCAGGGCGGCGCTCTGCGCCTTCGCGCCACGCGCTTCGGATACGCCGCCCTCCAGCCCGTCGTAGAAGAACGTCACCGGCACCCGGAGTGCGCCGGCGACGTCCCAGAGCCGGCTGGCGCTCATGCGGTTCTCGCCGGTCTCGTATTTCTGGACCTGCTGGAAACGGATGCCGACCCGCCCGGCGAGTTGGCTCTGTGTCAGACCCAGCATCCAGCGGCGCTGGCGGACTCGATGACCGACGTGGACATCCACGTGATGTGGCATCGAACAGGCTCCCTTGCAACGCACACCCACAGTCCGCAAGGATCGGGAGAGAATCCGGTATTTCTATGGCAGTGCCGCGAGTTGCCGGGATTTGCTCGAGTCGCGCCGGCGCGGTGCTCAGCGCTCAACGCCGGGTTGCGCGGACGATCGCGGCAAGTGGCGAAAGGAGGGGCGAAAGCGCCTCGCTTGCGCCGAACGGCACCGCGGGCTCCGAGCGTGGAGCCCGCGCCGCCCGTCCGTCACGGGTCGCTCAGGCGGCGTCGCTCAGGACGCGCGCAAGGTCGAACAACCGGCGGCGCTGCGCCTCGGGGATCGAGTAGTAGGCGCGCACCAGCTCGAGCGCTTCCTTGTCGGTGAGAATGTCGCCCCGGGCCTCGCCGGTATCCGGCGCCTGGCCATCGAGCCCCCCGAAGAAGAAGGAGACCGGCACCTCGAGCACCGCCGCGATGTCCCAGAGCCGGCTGGCGCTGACACGGTTGGTCCCCGTCTCGTATTTCTGGATCTGCTGGAACTTGATGCCGACACGTTCCGCAAGCTGCTGCTGGGTCATGCCAATCATCCACCGCCGTTGGCGGACCCGCTGGCCGACATGTACGTCTACGGTATGCCTCATTGGTACTTGTCCCTGTTCTAGGTCACACCCACCCTTGCCTCTCCCAAGGCATGAAAAGTTTACGGTAAAGGGCGCGAGGCGCGGCGGGATTTTTCGCGTTCTGGTTAAATTTTCGTTAGCGCATTCCCGAATCGTTGCGCAAATGCAACGAAATGACACATTCCGACCCTGAAATCTGCCTTATTGGGCAGGCCTGTCAAAATTCAGCAGCCGGAGAAAGTTAACGGTCGAGTCTGAAGTGACGCGTGAGTTTTGAAACGGAACGAATCAGCTGATTCGCGAAAATCCTGCGTTTCAGGCCTGCTCGCGGCGCGCCTCGCGCTTGCGGGCATGGGGGTCGAGCAGGCGCTTGCGCAGGCGGATCGCCCTCGGCGTCACCTCGACCAGCTCGTCGTCGTCCACATAGGCGATCGCCTGCTCCAGCCCGAGCCGCACGGGCGGCGTCAGCGCCACCGCGTCGTCCTTGCCGGCGGCGCGGATGTTGGTCAGCTTCTTGCCCTTGAGCGGGTTGACCTCCAGATCGTTGCCGCGGCTGTGCTCGCCGATGATCATGCCCTGGTAGACGCGCTCGCCCGCGCCGATGAAGAGCCGCCCGCGCTCCTCGAGGTTCCACAGCGCATAGGCCACGCTATCGCCGTCCTCCATGGAGATCAGCACGCCGTTGCGGCGCCCCGCGATCGGACCGCGCCACGGCGCCCAGCCGTGGAACACCCGGTTGAGCACGCCGGTGCCGCGCGTCTCGGTGAGGAATTCGCCATGGTAGCCGATCAGCCCGCGGCTCGGCACATGCGCGACGAGGCGCGTCTTGCCCTGGCCCGAGGGGCGCATGGCGACGACCTCGCCGCGGCGCTGGCCCAGGCCCTCGACGACGACACCGGAATATTCGTCGTCCACGTCGACGGTGACCTCCTCGACCGGCTCGAGCCGCTGGCCGCCCTCCTCGCGCGTGATGACGCGCGGCCGCGAGACCGAGAGCTCGAAGCCCTCGCGGCGCATGTTCTCGATCAGCACGCCCATCTGCAGTTCGCCCCGGCCCGAGACCTCGAAGGCGTCGCCCTCCTCGGTGTCGCGCACGCGGATGGCGACGTTCGACTCCGCCTCGCGCATCAGCCGCTCGCGGATCACCCGCGACTGCACCTTCTTGCCGTCGCGGCCGGCCAGCGGGCTGTCGTTGATGCCGAAGGTCACCGAGATGGTCGGCGGGTCGATCGGCTGGGCGGGCAGGGGGATGTCCACGCCCGGGTCGACCAGCGTGTCCGCCACGGTCGCCCGCGCCATGCCGGCCAGCGCCACGATGTCGCCGGCGCGCGCCTCCTCGACCGACTGGCGGCCGAGACCGCGGAAGGCCAGCACCTTGGACACGCGGAACCGCTCGATCTCGCGCCCGTCGCGCGAGAGCGCCTTCAGCGTGGCGCCCGGCTGGATGGCGCCCTCCTCGATGCGTCCGGTCAGCAGGCGGCCGAGATAGGGGTCGGCCTCGAGCGTGGTCGCCAGCATGCGGAACGGCTTGCCCGCGCTCAGGGCCTGCCGTGGCGCGGGGACGTGCGCGAGGACCAGGTCGAACAGCGGCGCGAGGCTGTCGCGCGGGTCGTCGAGCTCGCGCGCCGCCCAGCCCGACCGGCCCGAGGCGTAGAGCGCGGGGAAGTCGAGCTGGTCGTCGTCGGCGCCGAGTGCGGCGAACATGTCGAACACCTCGTCGAGTGCCCGGTCGGGCTCGGCGTCGGGCCTGTCCACCTTGTTGAGCACGACGATGGGCCTGAGCCCCAGCGCCAGCGCCTTCGCCGTGACGAACTTGGTCTGCGGCATCGGCCCCTCGGCGGCGTCCACCAGCAGCACCACGCCGTCCACCATCGAGAGGATGCGCTCGACCTCGCCGCCGAAGTCGGCGTGACCGGGCGTGTCGACGATGTTGATGCGGCCGTCTCGCCACGCGAGCGAGGTGCACTTGGCGAGGATGGTGATGCCGCGCTCGCGCTCGAGCGCGTTCGAGTCCATCGCGCACTCGGCCACCACCTGCCCCTCGCGGAACGCGCCGGACTGGCGCAACAGCTCGTCCACCAGCGTGGTCTTGCCGTGGTCGACATGGGCGATGATCGCGATGTTGCGAAGGTCCATCTCTCGGTCCTGCATGGAAGCCTCGCGGGCTGCGGGCCGGGCTCATATGGTGTAAATCGGGCTCCGCGGCAAGCGGCATACTGGCGCGGGGGCGGCGGCGGATGCGGATCGGGCCCGTCAACGAAATCGCGGAAGTGCTTGCTTGGGAAAGGCCTTGCGCGTGCGTGATCCGCCCCCGCCGTCCGCGCGTAGCACGATGGGATGTCCATGACCGGGGAGCCTCGGGAGACCCGCATGACCGCGACCGATGCGCCGACCCTCCTGTGGCTGCGCCGCGACCTTCGCCTCGCGGATCATGCGGGCTGGCGGGCCGCGCTCGGCGCGGGCGCGCCCGTGATCGCGGTCTTCATCCTCGACCCCATCACCGAGCGGACCTGGGGCGCGGCAGCCCTGTGGCGCCTTGGCGAGAGTCTCGGCGCGCTCGCCCGGAGCCTCGAGGCTCGTGGCAGCCGCCTGATCCTGCGCCGCGGTGCGCCGCTCGACGCGCTCGGTCTGCTTTGCGCCGAGACCGGCGCGCGGCGCGTCGTGTGGTCGCGGCGCTACCGGCCCGCCAGTGCCGCGCGGGACCGCGAGGTGGCCGCGGGACTGCGCGCCGTCGCGATCGAGGCCGACACCGTCGATGGCTTTCTGTTGCACGAGCCGTGGGGGGTGGCGACCGCCGAAGGCCAGCCCTACCGGGTTTTCACGCCGTTCTGGCGCGCGGTCCGGGGCAGGGCGGTGCCCGAGCCCGTCGCCGCGCCCCGCGATCTCGCCCCGCCCGCTGCCTGGCCCGCCAGCGAGACGCTTGCCGATTGGCGCCTCGGCCGGGCCATGCGGCGCGGCGCGGCGGTGGTCGCCCGCCATGCCGTGATCGGCGAGCCGGCGGCCGAGGCCCGGCTCGCCGCCTTCGTGGCGCAGCGCATCGCCGGCTATGCGGTCGAGCGTGACCGGCTCGACCGCGGCGCGACCTCGGGCCTCTCGGAGAACCTGGCCTATGGCGAGATCTCGCCCCGGCAGGTGTGGAATGCCGCGCTGGCAGCGGGCGAGCGCGACCCGGAGGCGGCGCGCGGCGCCGAAGGCTTCGTGCGCCAGCTGGCGTGGCGCGAGTTCGCCTGGCACCTGCTCCATCATGCGCCGCAGCTCGAGACGCGCGCCTGGCGCCCGGGGTGGGACCGCTTCCCCTGGCGCGGCGACAACGCCGACGCCGAGCGCTGGCGCCGGGGCCTGACGGGCGTGCCGCTCGTCGATGCGGCGATGCGCCAGCTCTACGTCACCGGCACCATGCACAACCGGGCGCGGATGATCGTCGCGAGCTTCCTGACCAAGCACCTGCTGACGCACTGGACGGTCGGCGCCGAGTGGTTCCGCGACTGCCTGATCGACTGGGACCCGGCCTCGAACGCGCTGGGCTGGCAGTGGGTGGCGGGCTCCGGGCCCGACGCGGCGCCCTGGTTCCGTGTGTTCAATCCCGAAATCCAGGCGGCAAGGTTCGACCCCGACGGCCGCTATCGTGCCCGTTTCCTTGCGGGGGATGGCGCCAGGCCCACGGCGGATGCACGCGCTTTCTTCGACGCGGCGCCGCGCGCGTGGAACCTCGCGCCCGGCGCGGCGGAGCCCGCGCCGGTCATCGGCCTTGCCGAGGGTCGCGCCCGCGCTCTGGCGGCCTGGGATCGCTTTCAGGGGAAAAGCTGAACCGACGCACCGGGCGCAATACCCGCAATACCCCCTTGCGCGTGTGACCCCAAATCGGGCAATATGATATGGGTCCAAGTTAAATTCATGCGTGAGGGATGGTGGCAAGCTTGTCCTGCCGCGATCGAGGGAATGGGTGACGGGATGCTGATCTTTCGATTGATCTGCGCGGCGCTGGTCGCCTGGGCAGTGAATTGGGTGATGGGCCAGCCGGTCGCCGCCAACCTGCTCGAGCTGGTGCCCGAGATGGGGTTTATCGTCCCGATCGCGGGGGCGATGGTCGGTTTCCTGGCGCTGGCGACGCGCCAGGGCTGGGGGGTCATCGTCGCCATGGCCAATGGTCTGTGGACCATGCTGCTCACCGTTGCGGCCGCATGGCTCCTCTTCCTCGTGGTCACGATGATGGACCACGTGGCGCATGGCCTGATCTCCAATTTCGAGAACTTCCTGCGCATTCTCGGGGTGGAGATGGCGCCCCTGGCCGAGGGCTGGGTCGACCCGCGGCTGATCGGGGTGATGCTGGCCGCGACGGTGGTGGTCGGCATCGTCACCGAGATCCTGCACTGGATCCTCGTGCGCCTGCGCAAGGAGCGGGGCGAGGACGAGGAGAGCACCGAGACCACCTGATCCGCCTCCGCGCGCGCCCCGGGCCGGGCGGTCCGCCGGCAAGCATGCCCGCGGCGGCCGGCTGCCTGTTGAGGTGCGGCGCCGAGGATGCGATGAACGCCTCCCGAGCAATGGCGAGGGAGGCGTGATCGCCGGTGAAACCGATCTTCTTCTACGGCACCCTGCGCGACCGCGCGTCGCTCGAGGCCGTGCTCGGCCGCGCGGTCGGGCCGGCCGGCCTGGAGCCGGCGTCGGTCGAGGGGTTCACCGCCCTGCGCCTGGTCGGCGAGGACTACCCGGTGCTCGTGCCCGCGCCGGGCCGGCGCGCCGATGGCGTGCTGCTCGGCGACGCCAGCGAAGCCGAGCTCGACCGCATCCGCTTCTTCGAGGGAGCGGAGTACGCCGTCGCCCCGATCACCGTCGCCACGGCGCGCGGGCCGGTCGAGGCGGTGCACCTGCGCGGCACGGAGAGGGCCCGGGCCTCGAGCGTCGAGTGGGACTACGGCGAGTGGTGCCGCAGCCACCGTGCCACGGCGCTCGAGTCGACGCGCGAATACATGGCCCAGTACGGCCGGCGCTCCGCCGCCGAGATCGACGCCATCTGGCCGGCGATCCGCAACCGCGCCCGGCAGCGCGCCCGCGCCCGCGCCGCCGAGCCCCGCACGGGCGGTATCCGCACCGCCTTCGGGCCCGGCGATGTCGAGACGCTGGCTTGCGCGCGCGCCTACGCCGGCTTCGTCGCGGTGGACGAGCTGACGCTGCGCCACCGGCGCTTCGACGGCGGCTGGTCCGCGCCGGTCTCGCGCTCGGTGGTTGCCTATGGCGACGCGGTGACCGTGCTGCCCTACGACCCGCGGCGCGACCGGGTGCTGCTGATCGAGCAGTTCCGCCCCGCCCCGTTCGCCCGCGGTGACCGCAACCCCTGGTGCATCGAGGTGGTGGCGGGCCGCGTCGACCGCCCGGAGCCCGCCGCCGCGACGGCGCGCCGCGAGGCGGCGGAGGAGGCCGGCCTCACGCTCGGCCGCCTCGCCGGGATCGGCAGCTACTACCCGACCCCCGGCCTCGACTGCGAGAACATGACGAGCTTCGTCGGCGAGGCGGAGCTCGAGGGCGGGGGCGGCCTGCACGGCCTCGCCGGCGAGGGCGAGGACATCCGCAGCCTCGTGCTGAGCTTCGACGCCGCCATGGCGGCGCTGGCCGAGGGCGCCGTCAACACCGGCCCGGCGCTGGTCTCGCTGCTGTGGCTGGCGGCCAACCGGGCGCGGCTGCGCGCCGAATGGGCGCGGATTGGGGTTGAGGCGCCCCCCGCCTCGCACTAGGACTAGGTCTCCGCGAGGCTCCAGCAAGGGACGGTGAGCGATGCGCGTCTACAGGGATGTGCCCCAGGCGGTCGGCAAGACCCCGCTGATCCGGTTGCGCAAGGCCTCCGAGATCACCGGCTGCGAGATTTACGGCAAGGCCGAGTTCATGAACCCCGGCCAGTCGGTCAAGGACCGCGCCGCCTTGTGGATCATCGAGGACGCGGTGGCGAAGGGCCGGCTCGAGCCCGGCGGGATCATCGTCGAGGGCACTGCGGGCAACACCGGCATCGGGCTCGCCGTGGTCGGCGCGGCCATGGGCTTCGCCACCGTCATCGTCATCCCAGAGACCCAGAGCCAGGAGAAGAAGGACATGCTGCGCCTCGCCGGCGCGCAGCTCGTCGAGGTGCCCGCCGTGCCCTACCGCAACCCCAACAACTACGTGAAGTACTCGGGGCGGCTAGCCGAGAGGCTGGCCGAGACGGCGCCGCATGGCGCCATCTGGGCCAACCAGTTCGACAACGTCGCCAACCGGCAGGCGCATATCGACTCGACCGGTCCCGAGATCTGGGAGCAGCTCGGCGGCAAGGTGGACGGCTTCGTGTGCGCGGTGGGCACCGGCGGCACGCTGGCCGGCGTCGCCGCCTATCTGCGCTCGGAGAACCCGGACGTGAAGATCGGCCTCGCCGACCCGCTGGGCGCCGCGCTCTACAACTGGTACGCGCACGGTGAGCTGAAGGCCGAGGGCGACTCGATCTCCGAGGGCATCGGGCAGGGCCGGATCACCGCCAATCTCGAGGGGCTGGAGGTCGATTTCCCCTACCAGGTGCCGGACTCCGAGGGCCTGCCGGTGGTGTTCGACCTGGTGCAGCACGAGGGGCTGTGCATGGGTCTGTCCACCGGCATCAACGTCGCCGGGGCCATCCGGCTCGCGCGCGACCTCGGGCCGGGGCACACCATCGTCACGGTGCTGTGCGACTACGGCAGCCGCTACCAGTCGAAGATCTTCAACCCCGCCTTCCTGCGCGAGAAGGGCCTGCCCACCCCGCCCTGGCTCGAGGAGGGCGCGGCGCCGGCGCTGCCGACGGTGTTCGAGCCGGTCTGAGGGGCCGGCGCCCCGGCTCGGGAGAGGGACCGGCATGGCGCGGCGCCCGCCCGCGCGGCTCGGTCCCCGGTGCCGGACAGGGAGGGGCGGGCGGAACGCTGGGCCGATGATGCGTCTCCTGCCGCTCCTGCTCGTGCTTGTGGCCGCGTTCGCGGCACCCCTGCCGGTCTCGACCGCGGCCTGGGCCCAGCCGCCTGGCGGGGAGACGGAGGCGCCCGCCGCCAAGCTCGAGCGCTGGGACGCCGAGGCCGCCCGCATTCAGGAGCGCCTCGACGCGGGCGAGATCCCCTCCGCGGAACTCGACCGGATGCGCGCCACCCTCGAGGCGCAGCGCGCCGCGATCCCCGGAGCGGTCTCCGCCGCCGAGTCGGAGCTGCAACCGATGCTCGATCAGCGCGAGGCGCTCGGTCCCGCGCCCGAGGACCCGCGCGAGGAGGCCGCCGAGGTCATCGCCGAGCGCGAACGGCTGCGCGACCGGATCGCCGAGATCGAGGCCTGGCTCAAGCTGCTGAGCCAGGCCGACGCGCGCGCCGCTTCCCTGCTGTCGAGCATCGCCGAAATGCGCCGCAAGAACTTCACGCGGCAGCTTCTGACCCGAGGCCCCAGCCCGCTCGAGCCCGGCGTCGCCGGCCGGGCGCTGGCCTCGCTGACCTCGGCCGCTGCCGCCATCGCCGGCGAGTCCGCCGAGCGGCTGGCCGAGACCGACGCGGACCTGTCGCTGCTGCTGCGCATCGGCCTGCCGCTCGTGGTAATCGGCGCGGCGCTGTATCTTGCGGTCGGCGTGCGTCGCGCGCTGCTCCAGCGCCTGCTCAGCTCGCCCGAGCCCGAGGATCCCGGGCGCCGCCGGGTCCTGGTGGGGATCGCGGTCACGCTGGTGCGCCTGTTCCTGCCGGCGATCGCCGTGGTGCTCGCCTTTCTCGCGGTCTGGAACAGCGGCTTCCTCGGCCGGGGCGGCCAGACGGTGCTGCGCGGCCTGGCCTGGACGGCGCTGGTGGTGATCGGTGCCTACGGGCTCGGCGGCGCCTTCTACTCGCCGCGCGCGCCGCGGCTCGGCCTGTCGTATCTGCCCGAGGCGGAGGCCGCCTCGGCGCACCGCTGGCTGATGGCGCTGGCCGCCGTGGTCGGCCTCGACCGGGCGCTGGTGGTCCAGGGCGAGATCATTGGCCTCGCCATCGAGGCGTTGTCGCTCGCCAACGCCGTGCTGATCGCGCTCGGCGGCGTGGCGGTCTGGGGCTATGTCCGGCACCTGCGCGAGCCCGCATCGGCGGCCGTGCCCGGGACCGCCGGTACCGAGGCGGACGAGGAGGAGGGCCACGAGGACCGCCGCGAAGCCTCGGTCGGCCCGCTCGTGGTCCGGGTCCTGCAGGTCGTGGCGCGCGCGGTCGCGGTGCTCGCCCCGGCGCTGGCGCTGGCGGGCTACTTCGCCGCCTCGCGCTTCGTGTTCTACCCGGTGGTGTTCTCCGGCGCGGTGATCGGCGTCGCGGTCCTGCTCTACCACGCGGTGCGCGAGGTGGTGGACCGCGTGGTCCTGCCCCACGAGGGCGAGGAGTCCGGCGCGCCCAGCCGGGTGCGCCTGATCCCGGTCGTCGTCGCGTTCCTGCTGATCTGCGGCACGGTGCCCGTGCTGGCGCTGATCTGGGGCGCCAGCGTCGCCGACCTGGCCAGCGCCTGGCGCGCCTTCGAGGCGGGCTTCAAGGTGGGCGAGGTCACCATATCGCCGCTCGACTTCTTCTCCTTCCTGCTGGTCTTCTCGGTCGGCTACGTGCTGACGCGCATCGTGCAGGGGGTGCTGCGCCGCTCGGTCCTGCCGGTCACCCGGCTCGACGCCGGGGGCCGCGCGGCGGTCAGCGCCATGGTCTTCTATGTCGGCGTGTTCTTCGCGGCGCTGATCGCCATATCGGCCACCGGGGTCGACCTGTCGAACCTGGCGCTGGTGGCGGGCGCACTCTCGGTGGGCATCGGGTTTGGGCTGCAGAACGTCGTCAACAACTTCGTCTCCGGCCTGATCCTGCTGCTCGAGCGGCCGATCAAGGCGGGCGACTGGGTCGAGATCGCCTCGGGCATGGGCTACGTCAAGCAGATCAACGTGCGCTCGACCGAGATCGAGACCTTCGACCGGGCTTCGCTGATCGTGCCGAACTCCGAGCTGATCTCGGCCTCGGTGACCAACTGGACGCACACCAACCTGCAGGGCCGGGTGATCGTGCCGATCCACGTGGCTTATGGCACCGACCCCAGGAAGGTCGAGCAGGTGCTGACCGAGATCGCCACGGCGCACCCGATGCTGCTGCGCCGCCCGCCGCCTTACGTGCTGTTCCGCCGCTTCGGCCCGGACGCGCTGGAGTTCGAGATCCGCGGCATCCTGCGCGACGTGAACTGGATCCTGAACGTGCACTCCGAGATCAACTTCGAGATCGCCCGGCGCTTCGCCGAGGAGGGCATCCGGATCTCCTACCCGCAGCGCGACCTGCACCTGCGCAACACCGACGAGGTGGCCAGCGCCATCGGCGAGGCGCTGCGCGGCGATGGCGGCGCCGCGCCCGGGGCGCCGGAGTCGGGCCCGCCAGAATCCGCCACGCCAGAATCCGCCACGCCAGAATCCGCCACGCCACGATCCGCCACGCCGCGCCGCCGCCCTCCGCAACCGCCGGCCCGCGACGACGGCGACGGCGACGCCGATATCTGATCCGCCGCACCGAGGGAGCCCCGATGACCGAGCCGCTCTATCGCGACGACGCCTACCTCGCCGAATGCACCGCCAGCGTGACCGCGATCAACGACCGCGGCGGCGTGATCCTCGACCGCAGCGTCTTCTACCCCACCGGCGGCGGCCAGCCCGGCGATCCCGGCGTGCTGGTCTGGGACGGCGGCGAGACCCCCGTCGCCACCACCGTCAGGGGCGAGGCGCCGGGCGAGATCGTGCACGTCCCCGCCGAGGGTGCCGCCCTGCCGCCGGTCGGTGCCCCGGTCACCGCGCGGCTCGACTGGCCGACGCGGTGGCGGCACATGCGCCTGCACACGGCGCTGCATCTGCTCTCGGTGGTGATCCCGCTGCCGGTGACGGGCGGCTCGATCGGCGCGGACAAGGGCCGGCTCGACTTCGACATGCCCGAGCCGCCCGAGGACCGCGAGGCGCTGGAGGCGCGGATCAACGCGCTGGCCGCCGCCGATCACCCGGTGAGCGTCGAGTGGATCAGCGACGCCGAGCTCGCCGCCAAGCCCGAGCTGGTCAAGACCATGGCGGTCAAGCCCCCGATGGGCCAGGGCCGGGTGCGCCTGATCCGCATCGGCACGCCCGAGGCGACCGTGGACCTGCAGCCCTGCGGCGGCACGCATGTCCGCTCGACCGCCGAGATCGGCCGCATCAGGCTGGGCAAGATCGAGAAGAAGGGCCGGCAGAACCGCCGCGTCGCGATCACGCTGGACTGAGGGCGGGCCGCCGGGCCGACGCCGGTGAGCACCCGGTCGATGGTCCGCGCCGCTCCGGCGCCCCGGCCATATTGCCGCCGTTCGGCGCCGGCGCTATCCTGTCGCGCGTCCTGGCAAGGGAACGCTGATATGGCAAGGGCTCAGCTGGCGACCGACGTATCGGTTGGCATACCCGCCTCGGTCGAGACCGCGCGGCGGCACCTCGTCGCCGCCCGGGCCGCGCTCGAGGCGGAGATCCGCGCCTACCCCACCCCGATCGCCGGCTGCGACGCCCAGTTCAACCACCTGCTGGCCGAGCGCCGGCGCGTGCTGGCCGCGCTGCGCGCCCTCGACGCGCCGGTGCACATCCCGACGCCCCGCGCGCCCTGAGGCCTCACGAGGCCCGCTGCGTCAGGCCGACGATGCGCTGGAACTTGCGCCGGTAGGCCGCGGGTGTGAGGCCGGCGCGGCGCTTGAACACGCGGCGGAAGGAGGCGGGGTCCTCGTAGCCGACCTGCGCCGCGACCTCCTCGATGCCGGCCCCCTCGGTCTCCAGCATCTGCTTGGCCTCCTCGATGCGCAGCGCCTGCACGTAGTCGATCGGCTGGTAGCCCGTGGCCGCCCGGAACCGCCGCGCGAAGGTGCGCGGGTTCAGCCCGGAGCGCTCGATCATCGCTTGCACCGGGTTGGGCGCTTCGTAGTGCCGGGCGATCCAGTCCTGGCACTCGGCGATCACCGCGTCCGCCCCGTCGACGCGCCGGCCCATCGCCGCGAAGGGGAGCTGCCCCTCCTCGTGCCCCGCCAGCAGGAACACCTTGGCGGTCTCGATGGCGCTCTGCTGGCCGCAGAAGCGCGCGATCAGATAGACGGCGAGGTCCATCCACGCCGTGACGCCCCCGGCGGTGACGATCCGGTCCGCCTCGCCCGAGAGGCAGACCACCGCGTTCTCCACCAGCCGCACCCGCGGATAGAAGCGCCGGAACAGGTCGCCATAGGCCCAGTGGCAGGCGGCCTCGCGCCCGTCGAGCAGCCCCGTCTCGGCCAGCACCACCGATCCCGAGCAGACCGAGGTGACCAGCGCGCCCGCCCCGTGCATCCGGCGCAGCCAGTCGATCTCGCGCGGGTACTTGCCGCGCGGCGGCTCGTGGATCGGCGTGTACATGTCGCACACCACCACCGCATCCGCGGCCGGGATGTCCGCGACGGCGGCATGGGGCTCGACCGGCACGTTGCCGATGACGCGGAAGGGCGCCGCCTCCGCTGCCACGATGCGCACGTCGAGCGCCTCGGCTCCCGCCTCGCCCACGGTCATGTCGGGAAACACCGCGCCCACCGAATAGAGCACGTCGTAAAGCCCGTAGAGCACCGAGGGCGAGGTCTCGGCCGAGGCCAGCAGGCAGATCAGCGGCTTCGCAGGCTCAGCCATTTCCGCCTCCATCGAGCCCCCGCTCCTGTCGAGCACGACCAGTATGCCGCGCGGCGTGCCCCCCGTCCAACAGCGCGTGTC
Organism: Thermohalobaculum sp.; assembly: GCA_035513135.1. Classification (GTDB taxonomy): domain Bacteria; phylum Pseudomonadota; class Alphaproteobacteria; order Rhodobacterales; family Rhodobacteraceae; genus Thermohalobaculum. The sequence continues at coordinate 1,617 of DATKCQ010000059.1, read as the reverse complement.
ACTTTTGCCACGTTCCTGACGCTTCTGCCCCTCACGCAGGCGGCCCGGCACGCCTAGAGTGCCTGCCAGATACGCAACTCGACGACGCGAAAGCGAGGTGTCCGATGCGCCGCTATGATCTGCTCGACGAATACGCCACCGTGATCGCGCCGCGTCTGGCGCCCCGGGCCCGCTCCCGGCCGCACCCGGCGGGAAGGCCGAAAGTCTGGCCGGTCCCGGCACTCCTGCTGGTGCTCGGCATCGTGCTGCTGGCCGTAATCTGAGGGACCTCACTCCGCATCCATTGAAACACGAAAGGATCGCCACCATGAACGTCCAGACCCGACCCGCGCCCGAGCCCATCCCCGACTCCGCCGCCGTCGAGTGGCTTCGCTCCGCCCTACGCGGCGAGGCCCTGCTCCCCGGCGACCCGGGCTACGACGCGGCGCGTGCGGTCTGGAACGCCATGATCGACCGGCGCCCGGCGCTGATCGTGCGCTGCCGCGACGCGGCGGACGTGACCGAGGCGGTGCAATTCGCCCGCGAGCACGGCCTGCCCGTATCGATCCGTGGCGGCGGGCACAACGTCGCCGGCCACGCCGTCGGCGACGGCGCCGTGATGCTCGATCTGTCGCTCATGCGCGCGGTGCAGGTCGACGCGCAGGCCCGACGGGCCCGGGTCGAGGGCGGCGCCACCTGGGCCGACGTCGACGGCGCCACGCAGGCGCACGGGCTCGCCACCCCCGGCGGGCTGATCTCGGAGACCGGCGTCGCCGGGCTGACGCTGGCCGGCGGCATCGGCTGGCTGCGTTCGCGCCACGGGCTCTCGATCGACAACCTGGTCTCGGCCGACATGGTCACCGCCGACGGGCGGCTGGTGACCGTCAGCGGCGAGGAGAATCCCGACCTGTTCTGGGCGATCCGCGGCGGCGGCGGCAATTTCGGCGTCGTCGTGGTCTTCGAGTTCGCGCTGCATCCGGTCGGGCCCACCGTGATGTTCGCGGCGCCGATCTATCCGCTCTCGGCTGGCCCCGGCCCGATCCGGTTCTGGCGCGATTTCCTGGCCGACAAGCACGAGAGCATCGGCTCGCTGGTCGAGTTCTCGACCGTGCCCGAGGCCGAGGACTTCCCGCGCGAGCACTGGGGCCAGCGCTGCTACACCATCGCCGCCGTTCATGCCGGCGACGCCGACGAAGGCGAGCGGGTGATGCGGCCGCTGCGCGAGCGGGGCGATCTGGTCACCGACTTCTCCGGCCAGATGCCGTATTGCGAGGTGCAGAAGCTGTTCGACACGCTCATGCCCGCCGGGCAGTTCCGTTGCTACTGGAAGAGCCACTTCCTCGCCGACCTGCCCGACGCGATGATCGACGCGGCGCTCGCCAACGCTGCCGCGGCGCCCTCGGACAACACGCTGAGTTCGCTGTGGAACGTCGCAGGGGCCGTCGCCGCGGTGCCGGCCGAGGCCACCGCGTTCGGCGACCGCTCGATGCGCTGGATGTACTCGATCGACTCGGTGTGGCCCGATCCGGCCGACGACGAAGCCAACATCGCCTGGACCCGCAAGGCGTGGGAGGAGACCCGCGAATACTCGCTCGATGGCCGCCTCTACCTCAACTTCGCCGGCCACGGCGAGGACGG
>DATKCQ010000058.1:0-28651 GCA_035513135.1 Thermohalobaculum sp. | reverse complement strand
TGCGCGCGCGGCAACCTGCGCGTGGTGAACGCCTCGACCCCGGCCAACTTCTTCCACGCGCTGCGCCGGCAGGTGGCGGCGCCTTACGCCAAGCCGCTGGTGGTGCTGACGCCGAAGGCGCTGTTGCGCCATCCGGCCTGCGTCTCGCGGCTCGCCGAGATGGGTCCGGGGACCGGGTTCCGCACGGTGATCGGCGAGCGGGTGAAGGGCGCGCGCCGGGTGGTGCTGTGCACGGGCAAGCTGTTCTACCTGCTCGACGCGGCGCGGCGCGAGCGGGGCAGGGGGGACGTGGCGCTGGTGCGCCTCGAGCAGCTCTACCCGCTCGACGCGGCGGCGCTGGCCGAGGCGTTGAAGCCCTACAGGCGCGCCGAGCTGGTCTGGGCGCAGGAGGAGCCGGAGAACATGGGATATTTCGGCTGGCTCGACCGGCGGCTCGAGCGCATCGCCGGGCGGCGCGTCGGGCTGATCTCGCGCCCGGCGATGCCGAGCCCGGCGACCGGGCCGAAGAAATGGAACGACGCGGAGGCCGCTGCGCTGATCGACGCGGCGCTGGGAGAGGACACATGACGGTATCCGACGAGGTGGTCGCGGCGCTGGGCCGGCTGAACACGCCGACGCTGGCGAACGCGCTGGAGGAGTGCGACATCGACGGGGTGATCGCGGGGCTCGCGCCCGCCGGGCCGGGGATGCGCCTCGCCGGGCGCGCCGTGACGGTGCTGGAGATGACCGGGCCGAAGGGCGCCTTCCCGTCCTCGGACTTCAAGGTGGGCCAGATGATCGACGCGGCCGGGCCGGGCGAGGTGGTGGTGGTGGCCAACAACGGCGCGCCGGTCTCGACCTGGGGCGGCACGGCAGCTTACGCCGCGCACCTCAAGGGTATCGCCGGGCTCATCGTCGACGGCGGCATCCGCGACCGCGAGGAGATCTGCGCGACGGGCTTTCCCGCCTTCGCCCGCCACATGATCCCGACCACCGGGCGCACGCGCATCAGGGTCGAGGCGATCGGCGTCACCGTGAGCTGCGCCGGGGTGCGGGTCGATCCGGGCGACGTGATCGTGGCCGACGGCACCGGCGTGGTGTGCATCCCCGCCGCCAGGGCCGCCGAGGTGGCCGAGCTGGCAGGGCGCTACGACGCCGACGATACCGAGGCGCGGCGGCTTCTGGCCGGGGGCATGAGCTTCGCCGAGGCGATGGCCAGGTTCGCCAAGATATGATCGCGCCCGAGGTCATCGAGCGGCTGAAGCAGGCGGCGGGGCCGCGCGGCTATGTCGACGACCCGGCCGAGATCGCCCCCTACTGCACGCCGTTCCGCGATGGCTGGGTGGGGAAAACGCCGCTGGTGCTGCGGCCCGGGTCCACCGCCCAGGTGGCCGATCTGGTGCGCATCTGCGCCGAGACGCGCACGCCGATCGTGCCGCAGGGCGGCAATACCGGGCTGACCGGGGCGGGGCTGCCGCACGACACGGGCGACGAGGTGATCCTGTCGCTCGGGCGGATGAAGCGGATCCGCGAGGTGGACCCGCTCAACGACACCATCACGGTCGAGGCCGGGGTGGTGCTCGAGGAGATCCACCGGGCGGCCGAGCAGGTGGACCGCCTGTTCCCGCTGTCGCTGGCCGCGCGCGGCTCGTGCCAGATCGGCGGCAACCTCTCGACCAACGCGGGCGGCATCCACGTCGTGCGCTACGGCAACACGCGGGCGTTGGTGCTGGGGCTCGAGGTGGTGACCGGCGAGGGCGAGGTGTGGGACGGGCTGCGCGCGCTCAGGAAGGACAACGCCGGCTATGACCTGAAGCAGTGCTTCATCGGGGCGGAGGGCACGCTCGGCATCATCACGGCGGCCGTGCTGCGCCTGTTCCCGCGCCCGCGCGACCGGCAGACGGCGCTGGCGGAGGTGGCCGACGCGGAGGCCGCGGTGAAGCTGCTGGCGCACCTGCGGGGGAGCTTGGGCGAGGCGATCTCGGCCATCGAGCTGATCCACCGCAACTGCTACGTGCTGGCCGAGCGCACGCACGGCCACGCCGACCCGCTGGCCGGCGAGCGGCCGTGGCGGGTGCTGATCGACGTCACCGGGCAGGAGACGCCGGGCCACCTGCGCGAGCCGCTGGAGGCCGCGCTGGCCGAGGCGATGGAGGCGGGCCTCGTCACCGATGCCATCGTCGCGGCGTCCGAGGCGCAGTCGCAGGCGCTGTGGCTGGTGCGCGAGGACCAGGCCGAGGTGCAGCGCGTCGCCGGGCACGGCATCAAGCACGACATCTCGGTGCCGGTCGCGCGCATCCCCGAATTCCTCGACCGGGCCGACGCGGCGATGCAGGAGGCCTATCCCGGCCACGAGACCTGCACCTTCGGCCACATCGGCGACGGCAACCTGCACTACAACCCGATCGAGCCGCCGGACTGGGAGGCCGAGCGCTGGACCGCCGAGACCGAGGCCGTCAACCGCATGATCCACGACATCGTCGCCGGGCTCGGCGGCTCGATCACCGCCGAGCACGGCGTCGGACGGCTCCGGCTGGCCGAACTGGCGCGCTACAAGTCGCCGGTGGAGCTCGACCTGATGCGCCGCCTGAAGCGGGCCTTCGACCCGGCGGGCATCCTCAACCCCGGAAAGGTGATCCCGCCCGGCGGAGAGTGACTCCCGGCGCCGATTCTGCTGGTCAAAAGCCCGGCGGGATGCATTAATGGCCGGTATCGGTTGCAAATCGGCCGGCCCGCTGGTTAGCTGGCACGGTCCGATAGACCAAGACGGCCCTTGCACGGCCGCTCACCAAGCTGACCGGGAGGAACACAGCATGAAACCGCTCGCAAAGACCATCCTCGGCGCCGCCGTCCTGGCGTTCGCCGCCGGCGCCGGGATCCCCACCGCCGCGCCCGCCGCCAATGTCGAGGGGCCGGACGTCTTCTGGAAATGGTCGGTCTGGGGCAACCCGCGCGCCTTCACGGCAGGCGCCGAGCACCTGGCCAAGCGTGTCGCCGAGGAGACCGACGGCAAGTTCAAGATCCAGATCTTCTACGGCGAGCAGCTCACCAAGTCGAAGGAGAACCTGGACGCCATCAAGAACAACGCCGTCGAGGCCGCGTTCTTCTGCAACTTCTACCACCCCGGCAAGAACCCGGCCTTCATGGTGTTCGCGCTGCCCTTCATCCCGCTGGGCGACTTCGAGGTCTCGGCCTATGTGCGCAACAAGATGTTCGAGCACCCGGCGCTGGTGGCCGATCTCGAGCAGTGGAACGCCATCGGCTACGGCTCGACGCTCTTGCCGCAGTACGAGTTCCTCGGCATCGGCAAGCCGCCGCTGAAGCTTTCGGACTGGAAGGGCCTGCGCGTGCGCGCCGGCGGGGGCCTGGGCGACGCCATGGAGGTCCTCGGCGCCTCGAAGCAGACGGTGCCGGCCTCGGAGGTCTACACGCTGATGCAGCGCGGGGCGGTGGACGCGGTGTCGTTCCCCTACACCTACTCGCATGCCTCCTACCGCATCCACGAGCTGGCCGACTGGTTCACCGCGAACATGCAGCCGGGCTCGTCCGAGTGCCCGATGGTGCTCAACAAGACCGCCTACGATGCGCTGCCGCCGCAGTACCAGGAGCTGATCATGGGCCTCAAGGACGAGGTCACCCAGGTGCTGATCGACGCCTACCACGAGTCGGACGCGAAGAACCTGCCGATGTTCGAGGAGCTGATGACCAAGATCGTCTACGACGAGGAGACGCTGGCCGAGTTCCGCGAGGTCGCCGGCCAGCCGGTCTGGGACAAGTGGGTCGAGGACAACAAGGACTTGTTCGACGCCCAGGACGTGCTCGACTCGGTCTGGAAGCTGATCGAGGAAGCCGAGTCCAAGGGCATGTAACGAACGGCATGTGACGCCCATCTGCCGGGCGGGGCTCCGCGCTCCGCCCGGCCGTTCGCGGGGAGGGGAACGTATCCATGGCGGTAGCTGACGACGCGCTGGGGCGCGTGGTGGTGGCCGGCGAGCGCCTGCTGCGCCCGGTCGAGAACACTCTCAACTTCATCGCCGCGGTGGCGGTGCTGTTCCTGATGATGCTGGGCGTGGTGCAGGTCGTCATGCGCATCCGCTGGCTGTTCGCCGCGCCGATCTACGGCTACATCGACATGATCGAGCTAGCGATGCCGATCCTCGCGGTGCTCGGCATCTCCTACGCCCAGCGGCACGGCACCCACATCCGCATGGAGATCCTGATCCTGCAGCTCAAGGGCCGGGTGCTGTGGGTGATCGAGACCTTTGGCTCGCTGGTCACGCTGATCCTGATCGTGCTGCTCACCCGCTTCGCCTGGGTGTTCTTCCACGACGCCTACCTCTCGGGCGACAGCACCACGGATGCCCTGCTGCTGACCTGGCCGTCGAAGCTGCTGGTGCCGATGGCGCTGGCGATCCTGTCGGTCAGGCTGCTGATCCAGACCATCGCCGGCCTCAGGCTGGTGATCGACCCGACGCGCGAGCCGATCGGCGTGGTGGTGCCGCACGACGTGGCTGAGCAGGCGCGCGAGGAGATTCGCGAGGCTCTCGGAGAGGAGGGGCCGCAATGAGGAATGACGGCCTACTCTTCGGCATTGGCTACGAGGATCCGATCCTCGTCGGGGTCATCTGCATCGGGCTGCTGTTCGGCCTGGCGGTGCTGGGCGTGCGCATCTCGTTCGCCGCCGCGATCAGCGGCTTCGTCGGGCTGGTCGAGCTGATCGGCTTGTGGCCCGGCGCGACCACGGCGGGTAGCATCCCTTATGCCAAGACCTCGCTCTACAGCCTCTCGGTGCTGCCGCCCTTCATCCTGATCGGCTTTCTCGCCTTCCACGCCGGGATGACCACCAGCCTGTTCGATGCCGGGCGCAAGTGGCTGGGCTGGCTGCCGGGGGGGCTGGCGGTGGCGACCGTGTTCGCGCAGGCGGGCTTCGGCGCGGTGTCGGGCGCCTCGACCGCGACGGCGGCCGTGTTCAGCCGCATCGCCATTCCCGAGATGCTGGAATTCAAGTACTCGAAGCGCCTGGCCGCGGGCGTGGTCGCCGCGGGCGGCACGCTCGCCACCCTGATCCCGCCCTCGGCGATCCTGGTGATCTACGCGCTGGTGGTCGAGGAGTCGGTGGGCAAGCTGTTGCTGGCGGGCTTCCTGCCGGGGCTGTTCTCGGCGGTGATCTATGGCGCGATCATCGTCGGCTGGGCGTCGATCTACCCCGACATCGGCCCGCCCGTCCGGGGTTTCACCTGGGGCCAGCGGCTCCGCTCGGTGCCGGGCGTGCTGCCGATCTTCGTCGTCGCCATGATCATCATCACCGCGGTCTACGGCGGCTGGGCCACCGTCACCGAGGCGGGCGCGCTGGGCGCGTTCGTCGTGCTGCTGCTGGCCTTCGTCCACGGCATGCGCACGAAGGAGCTCAAGGACGCGCTGATGGAGACGGCCAAGCTCACCGTGATGATCTTCACGCTGATCTGGGGCATCTTCATCTTCGTCACCTTCCTCAACTTCTCGACGGTGCCGCAGGCCTTCAGCACCTGGATCGTCGAGCTGCCGGTGCATCCCTACCTGATCCTGCTGGCGATCCTGCTCGGCTATACGATCCTCGGCATGTTCATGGACGCCATCGGCATGCTGATGGTCACCCTGCCGATCTTCTACCCGGCAGTGATGGCGCTGAACGGCGGACCGGGGGCGACGCCCGAGACCTCGCCCTTCGGGCTGACGCCCGAGCAGGCCTCGATCTGGTTCGGCATCATCGTGGTGAAGATGGCCGAGGTCTGCCTGATCACCCCGCCGATCGGGCTCAACTGCTTCGTGGTGAACGGGGTGCAGCCGCAGATCTCGCTGCCCGACGTGTTCCGCGGCGTCGCCATCTTCTTCGTCGCCGACGTGATCACCATCGCCGGCCTGATCATGTTCCCCGAGATCGCCACCTTCCTGCCCGACGTGCTCGGCGTCCGGTAAGGAGGCATGACGGAGGCGGAGCGGCGCGAGTTCACCGGGGCGGCCATCGCGGTGGTGGCGCTGTGTTTTTTGTTGAACGCGCTGGCGCGCGGCCTGGGCGAGACCTTCGCCGTGTTCTACCGCGAGTTCCTCGACGAGTTCGGCTGGACGCGCGGTCAGGTCTCGTCGATCTACTCGGTCTTCATGATCGGCATCGGCGTCGGCGGCCCGCTGATCGGCGCCGCCTTCGACCGGCTGGGAGGCCGCGTGGTCTATGTGGGCGGGCTGGTCGCCTACGGCCTGGGCTTCCTGATCGCCAGCCGGATGGAGACGCTCTGGCAGGCCTGGCTGGGGCTCGGCGCGCTGGTCGGCATCGGCGCCGCGGCCACCGGCATGACCCCGGCCACCGGCGTGCTGGCACGCTGGTTCGACCGGCGGCTGGGGTTCGCCACCGGGGTGGCCTATGCCGGGCTGGCGGCGGGCGCCATGGTGCTGGCGCCGCTCTCGCGCATCCTGATCGACACGGGCGGCTGGCGCTGGGCCTACCAGTGTTTCGGGCTGGCCATGCTGGGGCTTGCCGCGGTCATCCTGATCCTGCCCTGGGGGCGGATCGGGCAGGGTGCGGTGGTGCGGCTCTCGCCCCGGCCGATGGCCTTCAAGCTGCGCTGGAAGTACCTGGTGAGCGCGCCCTTCTGGGGCATGTCCGTGGTGTTCTTCTCGGCCTCGGCGGCCACCTATGCCGTGCAGGTGCAGGCGGTGGTCTATCTCGAGGAGGCCGGCTACGCGCCCCTCGCGGCCAGCTTCATCTTTGGCCTGACCAGCTTCGTGGCGCTGATCGGCATCGTCGCCTCGGGCTGGCTGGCCGACCGGTTCGGGCGGCGCTCCATCGCCACGGCCACCTTCACCGGCTCGATCGTCGGCGTGCTGGCGCTGGCGGCGCTGGGCGCGACCGGGCCGAACCTGGCTCTGCTCGCGGTGTTCCTGCTGGGCTTCGGCGGGGGCCTGGGCTCGCGCGGGCCGATCGTCTCGTCGCTGGTGGCGCGGCTGTTCCCGGGGCAGGTGGGCGCGGTGTTCGGCGCCATCATGATCGGCATGGGGCTGGGCGGCGCCTTCGGCGCCTGGGTGGCCGGCTGGCTCCACGAGCTCACGGGGGGCTACATCGCCGGGTTCTCGGTGGTGATTGTCGCGATGATGCTCGGCATGGCACAGTTCTGGCTGATCGAGGAACTCAGGACTGGCCGCTGGCGCCAGGAGCGGGCATGATGGAGCACGCATGATCCCCGGCAAGCTGACCGACGACCAGCAGGCGATCCGCGACGCGGTGCGCCGCCAGATGGAGCCGTTCGCCGACGACTACTGGCTCGAGCGCGATCTCAGCCACGAATTCCCGCACGAGTTCCGCGAGGCGATGGCCGCGGGCGGCTGGCTCGGCATCGCCATGCCCGAGGAGTTCGGCGGCGCCGGCCTGGGCGTGACCGAGGCGGTGGTGATGATGGAGGCGGTCGCCGACTCGCCCGGCGCCATGGCGGCGGCGAGCGCCATCCACCTCAACGTCTTCGGGCCGCAGGCCATCGTGAAGCACGGCACCGAGGAGCAGAAGAAGGCCTGGCTCCCCGCCATCATCGCCGGCGACCTGGTCACCTGCTTCGGCGTCACCGAGCCGGACGCGGGCCTCGACACCACGCGCATAAAAACCTGGGCGCGGCGTGACGGCGACGACTACCTGGTGACGGGGCGCAAGATCTGGACCTCGGTGGCGCAGCAGGCGGCGCGCGTGGTTCTGCTGGCGCGCACGGCGGAGTACGACGAGCGGCGGCCGACCGAGGGGCTGACGCTGTTCTTCGCCGAGCTCGACCCCGCGCACGTGGAGATCCGCGAGATCCCGAAGATGGGCCGCCACGCGGTGAACTCGAACATGGTGTTCTATGACGGGCTGCGCGTGCCGGCGGGCGACCGCATCGGCGAGGAGGGCAGGGGGTTTCGCTACATCCTCGACAGCCTCAACCCCGAGCGCTGCCTGATCGCGGCCGAGGCCATCGGCACCGGGCGGCAGGCACTGGCGCGCGCCGCGGCCTACGCAAGCGAGCGCGAGGTGTTCCGCCGCCCGATCGGCCAGAACCAGTCGATCCAGCATCCGCTGGCCGAGAGCTGGTGCGCGCTGGAAGCGGCCTGGCTGATGGTGCTGCGCGCCGCCGCGCTCTACGATGCGGGCGAGCCCTGCGGGGCCGAGGCGAACGCCGCGAAGTATCTCGGCGCCGAGGCCGGCTACCACGCCTGCGAGCGCGCCGTGCTGACGCATGGAGGCATGGGCTACGCCCGCGAATACCACGTCGAGCGGCTGCTGCGCGAGGTCTGGATCAACCGGCTCGCCCCGGTCAGCCAGCAGCTCATCCTGTGCCACATCGCCGAGCGGGTGCTGGGGCTGCCCAAATCCTACTGAAGCCGGCGCTACCGGGACCGGTCCGGCTTGTCCGGCCTGTCGGCGCGGCCCGGGGAGTCCGCCGCAGGCCGGGACGGCGCGGGGGCGTCGCCAGCCGTGCCGCCCGCCCCCCTCTCCCTGGAAGGGGGCGGGTCGGGGAGGGGGTTCTCGACGGCGCGGCCTTCGCCGAAGGGGCGCAGCGCGGCGGCGCGGCGCCGCTCGCGGTGCTCGCGCAGCGCGATGTAGAAGCCGCTGGCGAAGATCACCGCGGCGCCGATGTAGGTGTAGAGGTCGGGCAGCTCGCCGAACACCCACAGCCCGAGCAGCGACGCCCAGATCAGCTTGAGGAAGTCGAAGGGCAGCACGGCGGTGGGTTCGGTCTCCTTCAGCGCCTGGCTGAGCGTGAGCTGCGCCAGCGTGCCGCTCACCCCGATGGCGACCAGCCAGACCCACATCTCGGCCGAGGGCGTCACCCACACCCACAGCGCCGGCACCAGCGAGAACACGCTGAGGAAGATGTTCATGTAGGCGGTGATGGCGAAGCTCGACTCGGTGCGCGACAGGATCTTGATGACGACCATGGTCACCGCCCAGATCAAGGCGGAGCCGACCACCAGCAGCGAGCCGAGATCCGCCTCGATCACGCCGGGGCGCAGCACGATCAGCATCCCGGCGAAGCCCAGCGCCAGCGCCAGCCAGCGCCGGATGCGAAAGCGCTCGCCGAGGAACAGCACGCTCATCAGCGCCATGAACAGCGGCGCGGTGAACGACAGCGCGGTGACCCGCGCGACGTCGGTCAGCGACAGCGCGGTGAAGAACATCAGCATGGCCGCGACGTTCAAGAGGCCGCGCACCGCGTGCAGGCCGATGCGGCTCGTGCGCAGGAAGCCCAGCCCGCCCGAGACCAGCAGCGGGATGAAGATGACCACGCCGAACAGGTTGCGAAAGAACGCGATCTCGAACGGCGGCAGCTCGCGCGAGGCGTAGCGCACCAGCACGTGCATGACCGAGAAAAGCACGCTCGCCGCGCACATCATCAGGATGCCGCGCAGCACGGGCGGCGCGGCCCGCCAGGCGGTCATCAGCTCGGGCAGCGGGGATTCGCGGAACTCGGTCATCGCTCGAACGGTATCATCTGCCGCTTTGTGCGCGCGAGCGCCGCCCGGGGGCAAGGCATTCCGGGGTTTGCCGTGCGGGGCAGGGAGCGGATATCCTCAGTGCGATAACCGGGAGGAACGCATGAACGACACGGTGAGGCGCGTGCCGGCCGAGGCGCTGGTGCGCATGGTGGCGCGGATCTTCGAGGCGGCGGGCGGCAGCGCGACGGAGGCCGAGGGGATCGCGCGCAGCCTGGTCGCGGCGAACCTCGCGGGCCACGACAGCCACGGGGTGATTCGCACCGAGCGCTACGTCATGTGGGTGGGCCGCGGCATCCTCAATTTCGGCCGCCATGTCGAGACGGTGCTCGAGGGGCCGGGCTTCGCGCTGCTTGAGGGCCATCACGGCTTCGGCCAGACCATCGGGCCCGAGTCGGTCGAGGTGGGGGTCGGGAAGGCGCGCGCGCAGGGCTTCGCGGTGGTCGGGCTCAGGCGCTCGGGGCATCTGGGACGGATCGGCGGGCTGGCCGAGATCGCCTGCGCCGCCGGGCTCGTCTCGATCCACTTCGTCAACGTGGCGAACAGCGTGTTCGTGGCGCCCTTCGGCGGCGCGGCGCGGCGCATGTCGACGGCGCCGGTGTGCATCGGCGTGCCGCAGGAGGGCGGCGATTTCCTGCTCGATTTCGCCACCTCGCGCGTCGCCGAGGGCAAGGTGCTGGTGGCGCGCAAGGCGCGCCGCCCGGCCCCGGCGGGCAGCCTCGTCGGGCCGGACGGGCGGCCAGGGGACGACCCGGCGCTGCTCTACGGACCGGAGGCCGAGGGGGCGGTGGAGAACCCGCGCGCCGGGCCGGGCGCGCTGGTGGCGATGGGCGAGCACAAGGGCTCGGGGCTGGCGCTGGCCTGCGAGCTGCTGGCCGGGGCGCTGACCGGCTCGGGCACCGCCGAGCAGGGCAGCGAGCGCAGCCACAACGGCATGCTGTCGATCTATCTCGACCCGGATCGGCTCGATGACGGGCACGGCTGGCGCCGGGCGGTGGCCGACTACATCGCCGAGATCCGCGCCTGCCCGCCCGCCGACGCGGCGACGCCGGTGCTGATCCCCGGCGACCCGGAGCGGCGGCACCGCGCCGAGCGCCAGGAAGCGGGCATCCCGCTCGACGCCCAGGTGTGGGAGAGCCTGATGCGCGCCGGCGCCGGGCAGGGGCTGGAGCGGGGCGAGCTGGCGGCGCTGGCCCGTGTGTGAGCTTTCCAGGATATCCCACGGATAATACGCATTTTCAGTGACAAAACGCCATGGTTCGGGATCCCTCGCTTTGTCCCCGGTCCGAACACTCCCGGCGGGGGAGGGCAGGCCAGGTCCCGCCGGCGCGCGCCCCCCCTCTCCCGCTGGGAGAGGGGCCGGGGGAGAGGCGCGCTGCAAGCGCGTGTCAGCCGACCTCCACCAGCACCTTGCCGCGGGGGCGGCCGGTCTCCTGGTGCTCGTGGGCGGCGGCGATGTCGGCGAGCGGGAAGCGGCTGTCGACGCGGTGCGTCAGGGCGCCGGCCTTCAGCGCCTGCTCGACATAGCCCGCGGCGCGCAGCTTGGCGTCCTCGGGGACCTCGAAGATGGCGACGCCGCAGATCCGGATGTTGCGGTACATGAACTTCGGCCAGTCGAGCACGGGGCTAGGGTTCGAGGCCGTGCCGTAGGAGGCGATGGTGCCGTTCTCCGCCACGATGCGCCACGAGAAATCGAGATGCGCGCCGAGGTCCACGTCGACCATGGCGCGGGCGCCCTTGCGGCCGGTCATCTCCAGCGCCACGTCGCGCAACGACTCGCGGTCGGTGTTGACCACGCGGTCGGCGCCGGCGGCGGCGGCGTCCTCCTCGCGGTCCGCAGCGCCGCGCACCACGGCGATCACCGTGGCGCCCATGCGCTTGGCAAGCTGCACCGCGTAGTGGCCCACGGCCCCGGCGGCGCCGGTGACGATCACCGTCTCGTCGCGCAGCGGCCCGGCCAGCATCAGCGCGTGGCAGGCGGTGATGGCGGGCACGCCGAGCGAGGCGCCGTCCTCGAAGGAGGCCTTGCCGGGCAGGGCCATGGCGCGGGATTCGGGGACGCGGACCAGCTCGGCCGCGGCGCCGTCCCATTTGAGGTGGCCGCACTCCCAGGCCCAGACGCGCTGGCCGATGCGGGCCTGCTCGACGCCCTCGCCGACCGCCTCGATCACCCCGGCGGCATCGTAGCCCGGGATCACGCGGGGGAACGGCATCTTGCCGCGCTCGCCCGAGCGGCGCTTGCAGTCGGTCGGGTTGACGCCGTGCACGCGCACGCGGATCAGCACCTCGCCGGGGCCGGGCGCGGGGTCCTCGACCTCGCCGACCTGCATCACCTCGGGGGCGGGACCGGTGCGCTCGTAGAAGGCGGCCTTCATAGGCGGGGCTCCTTGTCGGGGGTGGCGAGGGCGCCGGCGGCCTCGAGCTCGGCGATCTCGGCGGGGCTGAGGCCCGCCTCGGCGAGGATCTCGCGGCTGTGCTCGCCGAGGTTGGGGGCGTGGCGCACGGGGGTCTCGGCGAGGCCGGCGAAGTCGAGCGGGTGGCGCGCGGTGCGCAGAGGCCCCTCGGTGGGGTGCTGCTCGCTGCGGAAGAAGCCGCTGGCGGCGAGGTGGGGCTCGTCGAACATCTCCTCGAGCCGGGTGATCGGGCCGCAGGGGATGTCGGCGGCGCGCAGCAGCTCGAGCCATTCGGCGGTGGTCTTCGAGGGCATCGCCTCGTCGATCACCTGGCAAAGCTCGTGGATCCGCTCGGAGCGTGCCACCGGGTCGAGGAACCAGGGCTGCTCTGCCACGTCGGCGCGGCCGACCACCTCCACGAACTTGATCCAGTGCTTCTCGGCGTAGGGCAGCACGCCGATGAAGCCGTCGCTGGTGGGGTAGGGCCGGCGGTAGGGGTTGAGCAGGCGCCGGTAGCCCGGGGGGCCGAGGGGCGGGTCGAAGATCTGCCCGGCGAGGTGTTCGGCCATCAGGAAATGCACGGCGCACTCGAGCATCGGCACCTCGAAGGCCAGCGCCTCGCCGGTGCGCTCGCGGTGCAGGAGGGCCGCCAGCACGCCCTCGACGATGAACAGCGCCGAAACCTTGTCGACGATGATCTGCGGCACGTAGCGGGGCGCGCCGTGCTCGTCGATATTGACACCGGCAAAGCCGGAAAGTCCTTGCACTACATCATCGTAGGCGGCGTTGTTCGCGTACGGCCCATCCTTGCCGAAGCCGATGGCGGCGCAGTGGATCAGGCGCGGATGCTTCGGGCGCAGCGTCTCGGGGTCGAGGCCGAGGCGCGCGGCGGCCGGACGGCGGATGTTGTGGATCAGCACATCCGCCGTGGCTATGACGCGCTCGAGCGCGGCGCGGGCCTCGGGGCGCTTGAGGTCGAGGCAGAGGCTGCGCTTCTCGCGGTTGACGTTGAGGAACATGGCGCCCATGCCGGCGCTGCGCGCGGGTGCGATGTGGCGCACGGTCTCGCCGCCGGGCGGCTCGACCTTGATCACGTCGGCGCCGAGCGCGCCGAGCTGATAGGTGGCGAACGGGCCCATGACCACGGAGGTCAGGTCGATGACGCGGGTGCCGTCGAGCAACGGGATCATGGCGACACCCGCAGCGAGTCGGCAAGGTCGCGGCGGCGTTGCGCCGGGCAATGGCTGTGCGCGATCATCTGGGCACCGATCCGTGTTGGCGATCATCCTGCTATAGCGGAGTGGCGGCGGCGTGCAAACCGAAGCCGGTCGCAGCGCGCCAACGATCACGGAACTGATCGGGGAGGTCGCGGTGACGGTGGGCGGTTTGCGGGGCTTGAGTGAAATCTCATATATCTTTTGTAATTTACGGAAAACATTGATGTAACACGACGCATGAACTATTTTCCGTGTGCCGTGTATTTAACATAATATTGATTATGCGCTTTACCGGCAGAGAGCCAGCAAATGACCGCGCACCGGCCCTGCCCCTGTTCCATCGCTTCCGTCCGGTCATGCCGCCTCGTCCGGAGCCACTGCCCTCCCGGCTCCTGCGCGGCGAATGACCTTCTTTGTTGCCCCGCATATGGCGCAGGCGTCGATGCGCCGGTCGAAACCCGGTAACTGGGCCAGCGCGCGGCTCTTGTGGTTGGCGTGTTGACGGACCGAGAGCCGAAGCCTCCTGGCGATACGGTCGTCACAGATTGGATCCGGCGCCAGTCGGGCAAGCAGTTCACGGACACGATCCAGTACGGTCATCAAACCAGTACGGTCATCAAAGCCTCGCCAATGGCATTGTGGGCGGTTCTTGACGCACTGCGTGGCAGGCGCGCTGAATTGTGCAGAAGCTTGTCAAGCTGGGCCACAAAAAAAGGGGCCGCCTGCCCTTTCGGGAGGCGGCCCAGTGGCGCTCGAGGTGGGGGGGACGCGATGGACCCGGCGCGGTGGGAGAGCCGGATCGGGTGGCGTTTGCCGTGAGGGACCGGCAACGGGGCCGCCGAGGGGTGTGGCGGCCGGGCGTCCCGCGCCCCGGAGCGCAGGCAAGCGGGGTTCAGAAGAACGCAGGCACCGTGAAGCCCGCGAAGATCAGGGCGCAGATCGCGGCGAAGCCGAGCGCGTCGGCAAGCGCCTCGCGCGGGGCGTGGGCGGCGAACCGGCGGGCTTTCAGAAGCAGGACCATGGCGGACCTCCAGGGGGTGCAGGAGAATCGGGTTCCGTTGTGTTGCCTCTATGTTCTACATTAGTTCGATTAAAAATCAAGAACAAATTTAGAACAAACCGTTCGGACGGGAGGCCGAAGGCCGCTACGCCCCGCGCATCAGGCGCACCGAGGCGTCGCGCTCCATCAGGTAGAGGAGCACGCGCAACGCCCGGCCACGCTCGGTGGCGAGGTCGGGGTCGCGGCTCATCACCAGCCGGGCGTCATCGCGGGCGAGCGCCATGAGCGCGGGGTCGCTCTCGAGCGAGGCGATGCGAAAGCGCGGCAGGCCGGACTGCGCCGTGCCCAGCAGGTCGCCGGCGCCACGCAGGCGCAGATCCTCCTCGGCGATGCGAAAGCCGTCCTCGGTCTCGCGCATGATCGAGAGGCGGGCGCGGGCGGTCTCGCCCAAGGGCGGCGCATACAGCAGCAGGCAGAACGAGCGCCCTGCCCCGCGCCCCACGCGCCCGCGCAGCTGGTGCAGCTGGGCGAGGCCGAAATGCTCGGCCTGCTCGATCACCATGATGGTGGCCTCGGGCACGTCGACGCCGACCTCGATCACCGTGGTCGCCACCAGCACGCGGCGCGCGCCGGACTGGAAGGCGGCCATCGCGGCGTCGCGCTCCTCGGCCGACATCTGGCCGTGCACGAGGGCGACGTTCTCCGCGCCCAGCGCCGCTTTGAGCGCGCGGTGGCGCTCCTCGGCGGCGACCAGCGGCACGGCCTCGCTCTCGCCGACCAGCGGGCAGACCCAGTAGGCCCGCTCGCCGCGCGCGATGGCGGCGCGCAGGCGCTCGATCACCTCCGCGAGGCGCTCCATCGAGACCAGGCGGGTGTCGACCGGCTGGCGCCCCGGCGGCTTCTCGTCCAGCACCGAGATGTCGAGGTCGCCATAGCCCGCCAGCGCCAGCGTGCGCGGGATCGGCGTGGCGGTCATCACCAGCATGTCGGCGCCCTGCGGCGCCTTCTCGGCCAGCTCCATGCGCTGGCGCACGCCGAAGCGGTGCTGCTCGTCGATCACCGCGAGGCGCAGGTCGCAAAACGCGACACCCTCCTGGAAAAGGGCGTGGGTGCCGATCACCAGCACGGCGCGGCCATCGCCGATGGCGGCGAGCTTTTGCATGCGCGCGGCGCCCTTGTCGCGGCCGGTGAGCACGGTGAGGCTCACCCCCGCCGCCGCGCAGACCGGGGCGAGGTTCGCGGCGTGCTGGCGGGCGAGGATCTCGGTGGGGGCCATCAGCGCGCCCTGCCCGCCCGCTTCCACCGCGAGCAGCATGGCCATCAGCGCCACCCAGGTCTTGCCCGCGCCGACATCGCCCTGCAGCAGGCGCATCATGCGCTCGGGCGCCGCCATGTCGGCGGCGATCTCGGCCATGGTGCGGCGCTGGGCAGCCGTCGGCGCGTAGGCGAAGGCCGCCTCGGCGCGGGTGCGCAGCGCGCCGTCGCCTGCGGAGGGCCGGCCCTTGCCGCGGCGCATGCGGGCGCGGGCGATCTGCAGCGCGAGCTGGTGGGACAGCAACTCGTCATAGGCCAGGCGCTGGCGCGCCGGGGCGGCGTAGCTCAGGGCCTGGGTGGAGGCGGGGCGGTGCGCCTCGCGCAGCGCCTCGGCCCAGGCGGGCCAGCCGCGCTCGGCGCGCATCTTCGGGTCGAGCCATTCGGGCAGCTCGGGGAGCTTCGTCAGCGCGCCCGCGACGGCGCGCGCCACGGCGCGCTGGGTCAGGCCCTCGGTGAGCGGGTAGACCGGCTCGAACGGCTCGAGCGTGCCGGCCTCGTCCTCGCTGAGGATCAGGTCGGGGTGCGGCATCTGCAGGCGGCCGTCGTAGAACTCGACGCGGCCCGAGATGACCCGCCGCGCGCCGGGCGGCAGCGTGCGCGCGAGCCAGTCGCCCCTGGCGTGGAAGAACACCAGCTCGAACCAGCTGCCGCCGCCCTGCACGTGCACGCGGTAGGGGCCGGACTTGCGCCGCGGCGGATAGTGCTCGCCGACCTGGGCGAGGACGGTGACGACCTGGCTGGGGTCGACGCCGGCGAGGCTCTCGCGCAGGCGGCGGTCGATAACGCCGTTGGGCAGGTGGAACAGGAGATCGACGATGCGGCTGACGTTCAGGCGGGCGAAGAGCTCGGCCGTGCGCCCGCCGACGCCTTGCAGCCCGGTCAGGTCGGCGAACAGCGGGAACAGGATCTCCGGGCGCGGCATGGGGCGAGGATGCGCGGGCCCGAAGGTGGGTTCAAGTACCTTGGGTTCAAGCGCCGATGAGGGCGAGCCAGGCGTCCTCGTCGATCACCTCGACGCCCAGCTCGGCGGCCTTCCTGAGCTTGGAGCCGGCGCCGGGGCCGGCCACCACCAGGTCGGTGCTGGCCGAGACCGACCCCGAGACCCTGGCGCCGAGGGATTCGGCGCGGGCCTTGGCCTCGGCCCGGCTCATGCGCTCGAGCGTGCCGGTGAAGACGACGGTCTTGCCGGCGACGGGGCTGTCCGCGTCGGCGGGCGCCTCAGTGTCCTCGGGCGTGACGTGCGCGAGCAGGTGCGCGAGGGCCCGGCGGTTGTGCGCGTCGGCGAAGAAGGCGATCACCGCGTCGGCCAGCACCTCGCCGACCCCGTCGATGGCGAGGAGCTGGTCGCGGGCGAGCGCGTCGTCGGCCGCCCTCGTCATCGTCTCGGCGAAGGTCGTCCACGCGCCGAAGCGCCGGGCGAACAGGCGCGCCGTGGTCTCGCCCACATGGCGGATGCCGAGCGCGAAGATGAAGCGCTCGAGCGGCACGCGGCGGCGCGCGCGGATGGCGTCGAACAGGTTTTCCACGGATTTGCGGTTGGTCGGGCGGCCCTTGGGGTCGCGGCGGTAGAGGTCGATCTCGCCGGCCTCCTGCCGGGCCTCGAGGGTGAAGATGTCGGCGGGCTCGCGGATCAGCCCCTCGGCGTTGAACGCCTCGATCTGCTTGGCCCCCAGCCCGTCGATGTCCATGGCGGCGCGCGAGACGAAGTGCTTGAGGCGCTCGGCCGCCTGCGCCGGGCAGGTCAGGCCGCCGGTGCAGCGGCGCACCGCCTCGCCCGGCTCGCGGTGGGTGGGGCTGCCGCAGACCGGGCACTCGGTGGGGAACGCGTATGGCGTTGCGTCCGCCGGGCGCTTGCCGAGGTCCACGTCGAGCACCTTGGGGATCACGTCGCCGGCGCGGTAGACGATCACCGTGTCGCCGATGCGCAGGTCCCTGCCCTCGCGGATCGGATTTCCCTGGGCGTCACGGCCAGCGATGTAGTCCTCGTTGTGCAGCGTGGCGTTCGAGACCACGACGCCCCCCACCGTGACGGGGCGCAGGCGCGCGACCGGCGAGAGCGCGCCGGTGCGGCCGACCTGGATGTCGATGCCCTCGAGCACGGTGAAGGCGCGCTCGGCCGGGAACTTGTGGGCGATGGCCCAGCGCGGCGCGCGCGAGACGTAGCCGAGCCGCTCCTGCAGGTCGAGGCGGTCGACCTTGTAGACCATGCCGTCGATGTCGTAGCCGAGGCTGGCGCGCTCGCGCTCGACCTCGCGGTAGTGGGCGAGGAGCGCGTCGGGCGAGGCGCAGCGGCGCAGCAGGGGGTTGACGGGCAGGCCCCAGCCCTCGATCGCCGCGAGCACGCCCGATTGCCTGTCGGCGGGGAGCTGGCTGACCTCGCCCCAGCCCCAGGCGAAGAATCTGAGCGGGCGGCGGGCGGTGACCGACGGGTCGAGCTGGCGCAGCGAGCCGGCCGCGGCGTTGCGCGGGTTGGCGAAGATCTTCTCGCCGCGCTCGGCCTGGCGCGCGTTCAGCGCGGCGAAGTCGTCGTGGTGCATGTAGACCTCGCCGCGGACCTCGAGGATCGCCGGCGCGCCGCCCTTCAGGCGATCGGGGATTTCCGCGATGGTGAGGGCGTTTGCGGTGACGTTCTCACCTTCAAAGCCGTCGCCGCGGGTGGCCGCCTCCACCAGCACGCCCTGCTCGTAGCGGAGCGAGAGGGAAAGGCCGTCCATCTTGGGTTCCGACGTAAATTCAATGTCTTCTGACTTCCAGTTGAGAAATCGCTTTAATCGTTCTATGAAATCCACCACCTCCCCGTCGGAAAACGCATTCGCCAGCGTGAACATCGGCACCCGGTGGCGCACCTTGCGAAAGCCCTCGGCGGGCGGCGCGCCGACCTTCCCGGTCGGGCTGTCGGGGCGCTTCAGGTTGGGGAACGCCGCTTCCAGCCCCGCCAGCCGGCGCTTGAGGGCGTCGTAGTCGGCATCGGAGACGACGGGCGCGTCCTCGAGGTGGTAGGCGCGGTCGTGCTTGTCGATCTCGGCGGTGAGCCGCGCGATCTCGGCCTTGGCCTCTGCCTTCGAGAGGCCGCGCGCGGCGTCCTCCGCCATGCGTCAGGCCTCGTCCTGCATCGCCTCGGCGCGCGACTTGCCCGAGACCTCGCGGGCCAGCGCGGCGCTCATGAAGGGGTCGAGGTCGCCGTCGAGCACCCCTTGCGTGTCGGAGGTCTCGACCCCGGTGCGCAGGTCCTTCACCATCTGGTAGGGCTGCAGCACATACGAGCGGATCTGGTGGCCCCAGCCGATCTCGGACTTGGCGTCCTCGAGCTCCTGCATCGCCTCGCGGCGCTTCTTCATCTCGAGGTCGTAGAGCCGGGCGCGCAGGGCGGCCATGGCGTTGGCGCGGTTCTGGTGCTGGGACTTCTCGGACGAGGTCACCACGATGCCGGTGGGGATGTGCGTCATGCGCACCGCCGAGTCGGTCTTGTTGACGTGCTGGCCGCCGGCGCCCGAGGCGCGGAAGGTGTCGACGCGCAGGTCCGAGGGGTTCACCTCCACCTCGATGGTCTCGTCGATCACCGGGTAGACCCACACCGACGAGAACGAGGTGTGCCGGCGCGCCTGTGAATCGAAGGGCGAGATGCGCACGAGGCGGTGCACGCCCGACTCGGTCTTCAGCCAGCCATAGGCGTTGCCGCCCCTGACCTGGTAGGTGACGGACTTGATGCCCGCCTCCTCGCCCGGCGTCTCGTGCAGGAGCTCGACCTTGTAGCCGCGCGCCTCGGCCCAGCGCACGTACATGCGCGCGAGCATGGCGGCCCAGTCGCAGCTCTCCGTGCCCCCTGCCCCGGCGTGGATCTCGAGAAAGGCGTCGTTGCCATCGAGCTCGCCCGAGAGCAGCGCCTCGATCTCGCGCTGCGCCGCCTGGTCGCGCAGCGCCCTCAGCGCCTCCCCGGCCTCGGCGACGATCTCGGCGTCGCCCTCGGCCTCGCCCAGCCCGATCAGCTCGACATTGTCGCTGAGCGCGGTCTCCAGCGCCCTGTAGCCGTCGATGGAATCGGCGAGCTTCTGCCGCTCGCGCATGATCTTCTGGGCGTGGGCGGGGTGGTTCCACAGCGCCGGGTCCTCGGCGCGGGCGTTCAGCTCCTCGAGCCGGTGCTCGGCGGTCTCCCAGCCGAGCCGCTGGCGCAGCAGCTCGAGTGACTTGCCGATCTCCGCGACGATGGCTTCGGTCTCGGCCTTCATGCACGCCTCGCCATTGCACCGGTCCGGCGCCTAGATACAGGCGCCGCCCAGCCGGGTAAAGCCGCCCTCAATTGCCCACATGCAGCGGCAGGTCCGAGTGCACCTGGCCGGTATCGGTGTCGACGAAGCGGATGCGGTAGGACCCGGCCCGCCGGGGCGCCGTCAACCGGCCCAGGACGCCGGAGTCGGCCGGCTGCCCCTGGGCGGTTGCCACTGCCGTGCCGGTGGAAGGATCGACGATCTGGAAGACCTGCCCCGGCTCGGGGAAGCCGTACCAGCGCGCGTCGAAGGAGTCGCCGCTGCCCACATGCGCCGGGGCGCGCATCCAGGAGCGCGACGGGCCGACCTGGACCGGCAGCACGCGCAGGACCGAGCCGCGGGCGCCGCCGACATAGCGCAGGTGGTAGTTGCCGATCGCCATCGGGGCGCGGATCATGGTGGTGTTCTCGGCGCCGGGCGCGCCCTCGGCGGCGGCCTCGGAGACCACCGCGCCGCTCGCCGGGTCGACGATCTGGATCATGTCGCCGGGGCCCGCCGGGCCATGCCAGCGGACCGTGCCGAGGGTGCCGGCGCCCATCTGCTCGGGCATCCACAGCCGCATGGGCACGGCCGCCACCTCGAACTCGCGGCGCGCGAGCAGCGCGCCCGAGGGGCTGACATAGCGCAGCTCGTAGCTGCCCGGGCGGTCCGGGGCGGTGACCGGCACCCTGCCGCCCGTCGCATCGCCGCTCGCCAGCAGGCTGCCGTGGCCGTCCCGAGTGACCGGCCCCCAGAACTCGAGCCGCGCACCGGCCACGCCGCCGGAGACCGTCATCTCGATCGTCTGGCCCGGATCCACGGACCACGGCCCCTCGATGGAGGCCGCCACGGCAGGCGCGGAGGCGGACAGGACCGCGGCAACGCAGATCGGCAGAAGCAAAGTCCGGATCATCGGAAGCCTCCCTTGTTCAAGCAGTTTCAACCCGGCACCCGAAAGCCATCGACCGCGGGCGGCCGACTCTCATTCCCCGCGTCTTGTTCCGCGCGCCGCGCCCGCCGCTCAGTAGAGGCCGCCGCTGTTGATCCTGGTGCTGCCGGAGTTGCTCGGCGGTTCGCGGATCACGCGCCCGCCCACGGGCTGGGCCTCGCGGATCACCGACTCGTTGCCGAGCGGCAGGTCGTAGGTGTCGATGTCCGCGATCACCCGGCCGCTGTTCCCCGCGAACAGCCAGTCGTCGCTGGTCAGCGCCACCACGCTCTCGTAGAGGTAGGGCTCGGTGCCGGCGCGGAACAACTCGGCCACGACGCCCGGGCCGGAGGCGTCGTCGGGCAGGCGCTCGCCGGTCTCCCGGTCGATCTTCGCCGCAACCAGCCCGGCCGGCGGCTCGCGGAAATTGCCGGGCTGGCGGTTCTGCATGGCCTCGACCATGAACTCCTTGAACACCGGGCCGCACAGCGTCCCGCCATAGGCGCCGCGGCCCATCGGGGTGGGATTGTCGTAGCCGATGAAGCAGCCCGCCGCCAGGGTCGGGGCGAAGCCGACGAACCAGGCGTCGCGCGCCTCGTTGGTGGTGCCGGTCTTGCCCGCCACCGGGAAGCCGAGGTCGCCCACGGTGCGCGCGCCGGTGCCGCGCAGCACCACGCCCTGCATCATCGAGACGAGCTGGTAGGCGGTCACCGGGTCCATGATCTGCGCCCGCTGGTCGTAGAGCGCGGGCGTGGCGCCCGGCCGGTACTCGGCGGTCTCGCAGCCCTCGCAGCGGCGCGGATCGTGGCTGTAGAGCGTGTTGCCGAAGCGGTCCTGCACGCGGTCCACCACGGTCGGGCGCACGCGCTTGCCGCCGTTGGCGAACATCGAGTAGGCGGCGACCATGTTGTAGAGCGTGGTCTCGCCGGCCCCCAGCGCGTAGGAGAGGTGATTGGGCATGTTCTCGTAGACGCCGAAGCGCTCGGCGTAGTGCGCCACCCGGTCCATGCCGATCGCCTGGGTGATGCGCACGGTCATCAGGTTGCGCGAGGCCTCGAGCCCGACGCGCAGCGGCGCGGGCCCGTAGAACTGGTTGGACGAGTTGCGCGGCCGCCAGTCGGCCTGGCCGCGCTGGCGCACCACCACCGGGGCGTCGAGCACGATGGTGGCCGGGGTGTAGCCCGCATCGAGCGCCGCCGCGTAGACGAAGGGCTTGAAGGCCGAGCCGGGCTGGCGCAGCGCCTGCGTCGCGCGGTTGAAGACGCTCGCCTCGAACGAGAAGCCGCCCTGCATGGCCAGCACGCGGCCGGAGAACGGGTCCATCGCCATGAAGGCGCCCTGCACCTCGGGAATCTGGCGCAGCGTCCAGCCGTCGCCGCCGTCAGTGCGGGCGACATGGATCACGTCGCCGGGCTGCCACACGTCCGCGGGGCGGCGCGGCGCGGCGCGCGCGCCGTCGCGCTTCACCGCCTTGATCCAGTCCTCGGCGGCGAGCGGGAGGCGTGCCGTGGCCTCGCCCTCCACCCCCTCGATGCCGACCAGGGCGGTGGTGTCGCCCAGCTCGAGCACCACCGCCGGGTGCCAGCCGTCGATGTCGCGTGGCACGTCCGCCGCGGCCAGCAGCTCGGGCCAGTTGGGCGCGCCGCCGGTGGCGATCTCCTCGATGCGCGCCGCGGGGCCGCGGTAGACCCCCCTGCCCCGGTCGTAGCTCTCGAGCGCGCGCCTGAGCGCGCGCTGGGCGATCTCCTGCAGCTCGGGCTCGATGGTGGCGCGGATGGTCAGGCCGCCCTCGAAGAGCTCGTCCTCGCCCAGCTCGCCCGTGAGCTGGCGGCGCACCTCCTCGGTGAAATAGCTGCGCTCGGCGTCGGCCAGCACCGGGGCCAGCGACTCGCCGATGATGGTCTCGAGCGGCCGGGCCTTGGCGTCCCTGGCCTCGGCGCGGGCGAGATGGCGGTTCTGCGCCATCTCCTCGAGCACGTAGTTGCGCCGCGCCACCGCCGCTTTGTAGTCGCGCACCGGGTGCAGGTTCGAGGGCGCCTTGGGCAGCGCCGCCAGGTAGGCCGCCTCCTCGGGCGCCAGCTCCTCCAGCGACTTGCCGAAATAGGTCTGCGCCGCGGCGACGACGCCGTAGGTGTTCTGGCCGAGGAAGATGTCGTTGAGGTAGAGCTCAAGGATCTTGTCCTTCGACAGCGCGCCGGAGATGCGCACGGCGAGGATCGCCTCCTTGATCTTGCGCTCGACGCTGCGCTCGTTGCCGACCAGGAAGTTCTTCATCACCTGCTGGGTGATGGTCGAGGCGCCCGAGAGCCGCGAGGGCTGGCCCGAGACCCGGTCGAGCGAGTAGCGCGTCACCGCCTTGGCGATGCCCAGCGCGTCCACCCCGGGATGGGCGTAGAAGTTCTTGTCCTCGGCCGAGATGAAGGCCTGCTTGACCTGCGCGGGCACCTCGTCGATGGGGATGAAGACCCGCTTCTCCCGGTAGAACTGGGCGATCAGCGCGCCCTCGCCGGAATAGACCCGGCTGAGCATGGGCGGGCGGTAGTCCGCCAGCTCGCCGGTGCCCGGCAGGTCGCGCTCGTAGACGTAGACCAGCCCGACGAGCCCGCCGATGGCGAAGATGAAGCCGTTTCCCGCAAGGCTGAAGAGAGTGCCGATGAACCTAAGCATGCCGTGTGGTCTGTTCTCTTGCGTTTTCGCTGCGCCGCGGCGCAGGTCCGGGGCGTCGACCGGAACTGGCCGTATTCGTGCCATGTAGTGCATCCCGCCGCGCCATTCCAGCACCGCCGAGGGCTCGCGCCGCGGCGCGGGCGGAATCGCCGCGGGCGCGTCCCGAGATTGATCCCGAGATTGACCCCGAGTTTAGCACGCGGCCCGCGGCGGTGAAATTCCGTTTGTAAGAACGGCGCCGGTTCATTATATCCTCGCGGAGGGCCAGATGGCCCGAACCCTCTCAGGATGGCCTCTGAGGTTTCACCTATTCCCGGGTTCGGTGCTTCTGACCGGCTCCGGCGCCGCGACCACGTGCAGGCTGCTAAGCAGGCGACCGGACCGGGCGAAGATCGAACCATGACCCGTGCCCTCCCGCACGGAACGGAATTCACCGCGCCGGACCGCTGGCGCCTGGACGAACAAAGCGATGCCGGACCCGCGCGCCGAGACAACCGACCGAGCGAGGCACGACGCCGACGGCGTCGGCGCCGTCGCTCCGGCGGCTCGAATCGCGTGCCCGCGTCGGCACGCCCAACAAGAAAGATGCCAGCCGAGCGCGGCCGGGCCACTGGCCCCGCGCGCCCCGGCAGGCATGAGGATTCATGGCAAAGAAGATGCTCATCGACGCCACCCACCTGGAAGAGACCCGGGTGGTCGTGGTCGACGGAAACAAGGTTGACGATTTCGACTTCGAATCGGTCGCCAAGCGGCAGCTCGCCGGAAACATCTACCTCGCCAAGGTCACGCGGGTCGAGCCGTCGCTGCAGGCGGCGTTCGTCGATTACGGCGGCAACCGCCACGGTTTCCTGGCGTTCGCGGAAATCCACCCCGACTACTACCAGATCCCGGTCGCCGACCGCGAGGCGCTGATCGCCGAGGAGGCCGCCGAGCAGAAGCGCTCGGAGGCCGGCGAGGTGCGCCGCGACGCCGCGGCGGAACGGCGTGCGGACAAGGCGGCGGACGCGGGATCGGACAAGGGTGCGGAGAAGGCGGCGGACAAGCCCGCGGGGCGCAAGCGCCGCTCGCGCCGCAAGAAGGATCCCGAAACGGCGCAGACCGAACCGGCCGCGAGTGAGGCGGCCGCGCAGGATCCTGCCGCGCAAGACCCGGCGGAGGGCGCCGCTGGCGCCGCGGTCCAGGCCGAGGAGCAGGCACCGAAGCGCCGCGCTTCCCGGCGCGGGCGCAAGGCCGCCAAGCACGAGTCGAGCGGCCTCGAGGTGATCGAGCTCGAAGAGAGCTCGGCCGAGGGCTCGGCCGATGGCGGCGAGACGGCGCGCGAGGTCCGCGGCCTCGAGATCGCCGACACCCCCGGCGATGCGGGCGGGGGCGACGGCGGCGGGGATGACGGCGACACGCCGGACGACACGCCAGATGACACGTTTGGCGGCACGCCCCCCCGCTCGATGGCCGAGAAGACCGGCCTCGACGAGGCCGAGAGCGTCGCCGAGGACGTGGACGGCGGTCAGGACCCGGGCAAGCAGTCGGGCAAGCAGTCGGGCAAGCAGTCGGGCAAGGCCAGGGCCCAGCCGCGCGCCCGCAAGGGCCGCCGCAGCGCCCGGCGCGACGGCGACGAGGCCGAGAGCGGCGACGCCCCGTCCGACGAGACCATCGAGTCCATCGAGCCCGACGAGCCGCAGGAAGAGGCGGCCCGCGCCCGCGCCCAGCTGCGCCGGCGCTACCGCATCCAGGACGTCGTCAAGGTCCGCCAGATCATGCTGGTCCAGGTGGTCAAGGAGGAGCGCGGCACCAAGGGCGCGGCGCTGACCACCTACCTGTCGCTGCCCGGCCGCTACTGCGTGCTGATGCCCAACACCGCGCGCGGCGGCGGCATCAGTCGCAAGATCACCAACGCCGCCGACCGCAAGCGGCTGCGCCAGGCCGTGGACGAGATGGACGTGCCGCCCGGCATGGGCCTGATCGTGCGCACCGCCGGCGCCGAGCGCACCCGCGCCGAGATCAAGCGCGACTTCGAGTTCCTGCTGCGCCAATGGGAGCAGATCAGGGAACTGACGCTGAGTTCGATCGCGCCGACGCTGATCTACGAGGAGGGCTCGCTGATCAAGCGCTCGATCCGCGACCTCTACTCGAAGGACATCGACGCCATCCTGGTCGAGGGCGAGGCCGGCTACCGCGAGGCCAAGGACTACATGAAGATGCTGATGCCGAGCCATGCCCGGTTCGTGCAGCAGTACACCGACCGCATCCCGCTGTTCATCCGCTACCAGGTCGAGAGCTACCTGAGCGGCATGTTCAACCCGGTGGTGCAGCTTCGCTCGGGCGGCTACATCGTGATCGGCCAGACCGAGGCGCTGGTCGCCATCGACGTGAACTCGGGCCGCTCGACGCGCGAGAGCTCGGTCGAGGAGACGGCCACCAAGACCAACCTCGAGGCGGCCGAGGAGATCGCCCGCCAGCTTCGGCTGCGCGACCTCGCCGGGCTGATCGTCATCGACTTCATCGACATGGACGACAGCCGCAACAACCGCGCCGTGGAGAAGCGGTTCAAGGAGAAGCTGAAGGTCGACCGGGCGCGCCTGCAGATCGGCCGGATCTCGCCCTTCGGTCTCATGGAGATGTCGCGCCAGCGGCTGCGGCCGGGCATGGTCGAGATCTCCACCCAGCCCTGCCCGCACTGCCACGGCCAGGGCACCATCCGCTCGGACGAGAGCCTGGCGCTGACCATGCTGCGCGAGATCGAGGAGGAGGGCGTGCGCGGCCGCGCGGCGGAGGTCGCCATCCGCGCCCCGGTCGAGATCGCCAATTTCATCATCAACACCAAGCGCCGCCACCTCGGCCAGATCGAGGAGCGCTACGGCCTCGTCGTCTCGGTGCTCGCCGACCCCACGCTGCACAGCCCCGAGTTCCACATCGAGCCGTCCAGGACCCGCACCCGCGAGCCGGAGACGCGCGAGCCGGTGGTGACCGCCGAGACCGCCGTCGCCAGCGCCACGGTCGAGGCGCCGCGGGTCGAGGCCACGCCGCCGCCCCAGGCCCGCGAGGAGCGCGACCGGGGTGACGAGCGCGACCGGGGCGAAGGCCGCTCGCGGCGCCGCCGCGGCAAGCGCGGCGGCCGGCGCAGGCGGAGCGACGAGGCGCGCGAGCCCGAGAGCGGCGCCGCCGGCGAGCCGGCCCAGCAGGCCGCCGAGGCCGCCGAGCACGAAACCGCTGCCACGGAGCAGCCCGGGATGGCGGCCGAGGCACAGGCCGACAGCGGGTTCGACACGCGGTTCGACACGCGGTTCGACACGGGGTCCGAGACCGAGACCGGCGAGAAGGCCGAACGCCGCCCGCGCAAGCGCCGCGGCGGACGCGGCCGCGCACGCCGCGACGACGAGGAGGCGACGGCGACTGGGCCAGCGGCGGAGCCCGCCGGCACGCCGTCTCCCGGGGCGGCCGAGCCAGCCGAGCCAGCCGGGGCCCAGTCCGAGGCATCCCCGCCGCAGGCCGCCGCGCCGGAGCCGGCCCCTGCCGCCACCAGCGAGCCGGCGCCCAATCGGGACGAAACCCCGGCGCGCCAGCCCGAGGCGAGCCGTGCCCGGCGCGAGGACGGCGAGACCTTCGTCTCGGAGGCCGTGCAAGGCGAGCCGGCCGGGTCCGCGACGCCGGAGACCCGGCCCGAAAAACCCCGCTCCGGCCGCCGCGGCTGGTGGCAGTGGCGCTGAGCGTGCGCCCCGGCCGCGCGGCCGGGGCAGGCTCCGCGTGTGGGGGTGCTTGCCGCCCGCCCCAGAATCCAGTATCGCTCAACTCCCGTGGAACGAAATAAAGGGGGTGCCCCGGCACGCGTACCGGGCGCCCCGATAACCCACGGGGTCGAGCATGGCACGATACATCTTCATCACCGGGGGCGTGGTTTCGAGCCTCGGCAAGGGCCTCGCCGCCGCCGCGCTGGGCGCGCTCCTGCAGGCGCGCGGCTACACGGTGCGGCTCAGGAAGCTCGACCCCTACCTCAACGTCGATCCCGGCACCATGTCGCCCTTCGAGCACGGCGAGGTGTTCGTCACCGATGACGGCGCCGAGACCGACCTCGATCTCGGCCACTACGAGCGCTTCACCGGGGTACCCGCCCGGCGCACCGACTCGGTGTCGTCGGGGCGCATCTACCAGACCGTGCTGGAGAAGGAGCGCCGCGGCGACTATCTGGGCAAGACCATCCAGGTCATCCCCCACGTCACCGACGAGATCAAGGACTGGATCGCCATCGGCGACGCCGAGTCCGACTTCATGCTGTGCGAGATCGGCGGCACGGTGGGCGACATCGAGGGGCTGCCGTTCTTCGAGGCGATCCGCCAGTTCGGCCAGGAGCGCCGGCGCGGCCAGTGCATCTACGTGCACCTCACGCTCATCCCCTACCTCGCCGCCTCGGGCGAGCTCAAGACCAAGCCGACCCAGCACTCGGTGAAGGAGCTGCGCTCCATCGGCATCGCGCCCGACGTGCTGGTCTGCCGCACGGAAAGGCCCATTCCGGAGAAGGAGATCGCCAAGCTCGCCCTCTTCTGCAACGTGCGCGCGGAGGCGGTGATCCCGGCCATGGACCTCTCGACCATCTACGAGGCGCCGCTCGCCTACCACCGGGTCGGCCTCGACCAGGCGGTGCTCGACGCCTTCCGCATCTCGCCCGCGCCGCGCCCGGACCTGGCGCGCTGGGAGCGGGTGATCGACGCGGTGCACAACCCCGACGGCGAGGTCAACATCGCCATCGTCGGCAAGTACACCCAGCTCGGCGACGCCTACAAGTCGATCGCCGAGGCGCTGACCCATGGCGGCATCGCCAACCGCGTGCGGGTCAACGCGCGCTGGCTCGACTCCGAGATCTTCGAGCGCGAGGACCCCGCGCCGTGGCTCGAGGAGTTCGAGGGGATTCTCGTGCCCGGCGGCTTCGGCGAGCGCGGCACCGAGGGCATGGTGCGCGCCGCCCGCTTCGCGCGCGAGCGCAACGTGCCGTATTTCGGCATCTGCCTCGGCATGCAGATGGCGGTGATCGAGGCGACCCGGAATCTGCTGGGCATCGAGCGCGCCGGCTCCGAGGAGTTCGACCACGAGGCGGCCGCGGCCGGCGGGGCCAGGCGCCGCTTCGAGCCGGTGATCTACCACCTCAAGGAATGGCTCGAGGGCAACCGCACGATCAGGCGCGAGATCACCGACGCCAAGGGCGGCACCATGCGGCTGGGCGCCTACAACGCGATTCTGGCCGAGGCCAGCCAGGTGGCCGGCATCTACGGCGCCCTGACCATCTCCGAGCGCCACCGCCACCGCTACGAGGTGGCGCTGGGCTACCGCGAGAAGCTCGAGGCGGCGGGCCTGCGCTTCTCCGGCATGTCCCCCGACGGCCGCCTCCCCGAAATCGTCGAGATCCCCGGCCACCCCTGGTTCATCGGCGT
>DATKCQ010000057.1:0-17877 GCA_035513135.1 Thermohalobaculum sp. | reverse complement strand
ACTTCGCCACCGACCTGATCATGTCCGAGGACGGCCAGTGCCAGGGGCTGCTGGCCTGGAACATCACCGACGGCACGCTGCACCGCTTCGCCGCCAAGATGGTCGTGCTGGCGACCGGCGGCTACGGCCGCGCCTATTTCTCCTGCACCTCGGCGCACACCTGCACGGGCGACGGCGCCGGGCTGGTGAGCCGCGCCGGGTTGCCCTTGCAGGACATGGAGTTCGTGCAGTTCCACCCCACCGGCATCTACGGCGCAGGCTGCCTGATCACCGAGGGCGCGCGCGGCGAGGGCGGCTATCTCACCAACTCCGAGGGCGAGCGGTTCATGGAGCGCTACGCCCCGACCTACAAGGACCTCGCCTCGCGCGATGTGGTGTCGCGCTGCATGACCATCGAGATCCGCGAGGGCCGCGGCGTCGGCCCCGAGGGAGATCACCTGCATCTCCACCTCAACCACCTGCCGCCCGAGACGCTGAAGCTGCGGCTGCCGGGGATTTCGGAGTCGGCGCGCATCTTCGCCGGGGTGGACGTGACCCGCGAGCCGATCCCGGTGCTGCCCACCGTGCACTACAACATGGGCGGGGTGCCGACGAACTACTGGGGCGAGGCGATCGCCTCCACCGAGGACGAGCCGGACCGCATCGTGCCCGGGCTGATGGCCTGCGGCGAGGCGGCCTCGTGCTCGGTGCACGGGGCGAACCGGCTGGGCTCGAACTCGCTGACCGACCTGGTGGTGTTCGGCCGCGCCTGCGCCATCCGGGCCGGGCAGGTGGTCGAGGCGGGCGCGCCGACCCCGGAGCCGAACCGCGCCTCGGTCGAGCGCGCCATGGACCGGTTCGACCGGCTGCGCCATGCCAATGGCCAGGTGCCCACCGCGATGCTCCGGCTCAACCTGCAAAAGGCGATGCAGGAGGAGGCGGGGGTGTTCCGCACCGCCAAGAGCCTCAAGGAGGGCTGCGCCCGGATCGCCAAGGTGGACGCGGCGTTCGACGATGTGAAGGTCAGCGACCGCTCGCTGATCTGGAACTCCGACGTGATGGAGACGCTGGAGCTGGGCAACCTGCTGCCGAACGCGCTCGCCACGATCTACTCGGCCGCGGCGCGCCACGAGAGCCGGGGCGCGCACTCGCGCGAGGACTTCCCCGAGCGCGACGACGAGACCTGGCGCAAGCACACGCTGGCCTGGGTCGGCACACGGGACGTGGTGTCGCTGAGCTACCGCCCGGTGCACACCGAGCCGCTCACCGGCGAGAACGAGGGCGGCATCGAGCGCGCCCGCATCGCTCCGAAGGAACGGGTGTACTGAGGCGATGCATGACGGTGCCCACGCCATGACCGGCCAAGGCCGCGGGCCGAGGCGCTCGCCCGAGGAGATCCGCGCGCTCATGGACCTGCGCGCACGCCGCGCCATCGAGCATTTCACCGGGCTCGCCCGGGGGCGCACGCCGCGGCTCTGCCCGGTCTGCGGCTACCGGGGCCTGTTCTCGCCGGTGCGGCACAAGCCCGAGATCTGGTGCCCGTCCTGCGATTCCCGGCCCCGCCACCGGCTACTGAAGCTGTGGGTGGACCGCGAGATGGCGCTGCCCGCCGGCGCGCGCGTGCTGCACTTCGCCGCCGAGCCCTTCGCGCGCGACTGGTTCGAGGCGCGCGGCGCCGAGTATCTCACCGCCGACATCGACGAGCGGCACGACCTCAGCCTCGACATCGAGGCGATGGCGCTGCCCGATGCCAGCTTCGACATGGTGATCGCCAACCACGTGCTCGAGCATGTGGACGACGCGCGCGCGCTGGCCGAGATGTTCCGGGTGCTGAGGCCCGGCGGGCAGGCGGTGCTCACTGTGCCGATGGTCGAGGGCTGGGACGAGACCTACGAGGACCCGGGCCTGAGCGCGGCCGAGCGCCGCCTGCGCTATGGCGATCCGCTGCACCGGCGCTTCTACGGGCGCGACCTGCGCCAGCGCATCGTCGCCGCCGGGTTCCGGCTCGCGGAGTTCGCCGGCACCGAGCCGGACGTCTCGG
This sequence comes from Thermohalobaculum sp., assembly GCA_035513135.1. GTDB lineage: Bacteria > Pseudomonadota > Alphaproteobacteria > Rhodobacterales > Rhodobacteraceae > Thermohalobaculum. The sequence goes on along the minus strand of DATKCQ010000057.1, from coordinate 15,857 downwards.
CGCACGCGCTGCATCGGGGCGAGAGGGTGTTCATCGGCGTCAGGCCGGCCTGAGAGGAGCGGGAGATGGTCCAGTTCAACCTGCCGAAGAACTCGCGCATCGTGAAGGGCAAGGAGTGGCCGGCGCCCGAGCGTGCCAGCGACGTGCGCACCTTCCGCATCTACCGCTGGGACCCGGACAAGGGCGAGAACCCGCGGCTCGACATCTACCATCTCGACATGGCGGACTGCGGGCCGATGGTGCTCGACGCGCTGATCAAGATCAAGAACGAGGTGGACCCCACCCTGACCTTCCGCCGCTCGTGCCGCGAGGGTATCTGCGGCTCGTGCGCCATGAACATCGACGGGGCGAACACGCTGGCCTGCACCTGGGGGCTCGACCAGATCAAGGGCGACGTGCGCGTCTATCCGCTGCCGCACATGCCGGTGGTCAAGGACCTGGTGCCGGACCTGAGCCACTTCTACGCCCAGCACGCCTCGGTGAAGCCGTGGCTCGAGACCGAGACGCCGCCGCCCGAGCGCGAGTGGAAGCAGTCGATCGAGGACCGCGAGAAGCTCGACGGGCTCTATGAGTGCATCCTGTGCGCCTGCTGCTCGACGTCGTGCCCGAGCTACTGGTGGAACGGCGACCGCTATCTCGGCCCGGCGGCGCTGCTGCAGGCCTATCGCTGGCTGGTCGACAGCCGCGACGAGGCCACCGGCAACCGCCTCGACTTCCTCGAGGACCCGTTCCGGCTCTACCGCTGCCACACCATCATGAACTGCGCCAAGGCCTGCCCCAAGGGGCTCAACCCGGCGAAGGCCATCGCCGAGATCAAGAAACTGATGGTCACCCGCCAGCTCTGAACAACCTGGAGTTGCAATGCCACAACCTGGCGTTGTTCGTTGTCGCGTGCAGGATCAACAACGGGTTGCAATTGATGAAAGAACTGTTTTGTGAGGGGCATATGCGGGTAATCTTTGATAGCTTCGCGCGACCCGAGTGTTGAATCGTTGAGTGATCGGCGGCGTTCGTCGAGTTGTAGTGGTAGCGTACCGATGTCGCGAGTCATCGATCTGGCCACGCAGTGGCGTGGCGGCGGCCCGTTCGAGCCGCTCAAGCATCCGGCAGGGGTGACTCTGCCGTTCGACGGCGCGTCGGACGCGGCGCTCATCATCCCCGAGCTTCGCAGCGAGATCCGCTCGGGCAGCTACGACGCCGAGATGATCGCGTTGCTCGACGCCGCGGTGCAGCCGGGCGACCGGGTGCTGGTGATCGGCGCCGGGCTCGGCGTGCTCTCGACCCTGATCGCCAGGCACGAGGGCATCGAGCGGATCATCGCGGTGGAAGCTAACACGGCGCTGGTTGCCTACCTCGGGCGCACCCATGCGCTCAACGGGGTGGAGCAGGTCGAGACGGTGAACGCCGTGCTCGCCGAGGGCAAGAAGGGCCGCGTGCCGTTCTTCGCCCGGCGCGACATTCGCACCTCGTCGCTGCTGCCGCACGATCGCTCGTGGCAGCAGGTGATGATGGTCCCGTTCATGGACCTCAACCTGATCCTGGCCGAGGAGCGCATCTCCCTGATCGTCTCGGAGATCCCGACGGCCGCGGCCGAGCTGCTGGCGCGGGCCGCGCTGGACGGGGTCGAGCGCATCCTGCTGAATGCCGCCGACGACCCGGCCGGGGCGTGGGAGGACGGCGGCGTCTGCGCGCTGATGGTGGCGCGCGGCTTCGTGCCGGAGGCCTCCGGCAGCGCGGTGCTGTTCCGCCGGGCCGACACGCTGGGCAGGCGCCCGGAGGAATGGGAGGAAAAGGGGCCGCGGGAGGCGCAGGAGGACAAGGCGCGGGAGGACGAGGAGGACGAGGAGGACGACGACGAGCGCGACGAGGACGGGCCGGAGGAGGAGATCGCGGAGGTGCGGACCGAGGCGGCACGGCCTGCAGAGCCTGGCGAGCGGCACCACGGCGTCGCCCCGGCTGGCCCCGCGCGAGCGGACGAAAGAGCCGGCCCGGAACCGGCGCAAGCCGCCGGGGACGTCGGTGCGGCGGGGGAGGTCGGTGCCGCAGGCGTGGGGAACGGCGGGCGCGGGCGGCTGTGGGGGCTGGTAGCGGTTGCCCTGTTACTGGCTCTGCCGCTGATGCTGATCGGCGAGATCGCGGCGCAGCGGGGCGGATCGCGCCCGGCGGCGCTGGCCGAGATCAGCGCCGCGTGGGGCGCGCCGCAGCGGCTCGCCGGGCCATACGTGCTGGTCCCGGTGGAGGCTGCGGACGGCACCCTGGCCGAGCCGCTGGTGGTGCTGCCCGAGACCCTCGATATACTGACCGAGATCACCACCGAGAGCTGGCGCGCGGGTGCCTTCGAGGTGCCCGTCTACCGCGGGCGGACCGTGATCCATCTGACCGCGCAGGCGGAATCCGCCGCGCGCCTGCTGGCGCCGGGCGAGACGGCGCGCTGGCCCGACGCCGTGCTCGGCCTGGGCGTCAGCGACCCATCGGCGCTGGCCGAGGTCCGGCTGTTCGGTGGCCGCCCGGATTCCGCGGACTTCGAGCCGGGCAGCGGGATGGCGGGCATGGCGGGCATCCAGGTGCCGGTCGGCGATCCGCGCGGGCGGCCCGACGGCTGGCGCATCGAGCTCGAGCTCACCGGCTCGCGCTCGCTCGGGCTTGACCTGGCGGCGGGCATGACGCGCTGGCGGGTCGCCGCCGACTGGACGCCCCCGGCCTTCAGCGGGGCGTTCCAGCCGACGCTGCGCGAGGTGGGCGGCAGCGGCTTCGTCGCCGAATGGCGCGTGCCCGGGGTGGCGCACGGGTTGCCGCGGGCATTGCGCGGCGCCGCGCCGCTCGACGGCCTGGAGCGGGCGACCGTGCAGGTCGAGCTGGCGCAGCCGGTGGACCTCTACCGCGCCGCCCAGCGGGCGGCGAAGTTCGGGCTGCTGTTCATCGTGCTGACCTTCGGCGCGATCTTCCTGATCGAGCGCTCGACGCCGCGCGCGGCGCGGATGGCGGACTATGGGCTGATCGGCGCGGCGCAATGCACCTTCTTTTTGCTGCTGCTGCCGCTGGCCGAGCGCATCGGTTTCCCGGCGGCCTACGCGCTGGGGGCGACGGCAACGGTGGCGCTGCTCACCGCCTACTGCTGGTCGGGGCTGCGGCTGGGTCCGCGGGCGGGCTGGGTGACGCTGGCGCTGGCGGCGCTCTACGCCATCATGTACCCGATCGTGCTGGCGCGCGAACACACGCTGCTGATGGGCGCGGTGCTGGCCTTCCTGCTGGTCGCCGCGCTGATGTGGGGCGCGCGCATGGATCGACGGCCGTAAGGCGGCGGCCTGGCGGGGGTGGCCTGCCGGGGGCCAGCCGGGGGCGGCCTTGGCTCAGCGTCCAGCGGCCGGCATCGGCCCGCGGGTGCGGGCCATCCAGGCGGCGGACTGCATCTCGATGAGGCGCGAGGCGGTGCGGGCGAACTCGAAGGCGCCCTTGCCCTCGGTATAGAGCTGCCCGGGCGGCGCCTCGGCCGAGACGTAGAGGCGCACGCGGGCCTCGTAGAGCGCATCGATCAGGGTGACCAGCCGGTGCGCCTCGTTGTTCTGCGCCCAGCTCAGGCGCGGGATGCCGTCGATGAAGACGGTGCGGAAGCGCGCGGCCAGCGCCAGGTAGTCCGAGGGGCCGAGCGTGCGCTCGCACAGCGCCTCGAAGCTGGCGCGGGCCGTGTCCTCGGTGGCCTGCTCGAGCGCGATGCGGCGGCCGTGCACCGAGAGGGTCAGCGGCGCACCCGGCTCGCCATTGGTCTCGCGCGCCCAGGCGGCGTCCATCGCCGCGTCGGCGGCGGCGCCCAGCGGCGTGAAATAGCTCGGCGAGCCGCCGGCGAGGTCGTGGCGAAAGTCGCGTGGGCTGTCGAGCTCGAGCAGGTCGAGCCGCTCCTTCAGCATGCCGATGAAGGGCAGGAACACCTGGCGGTTGAGGCCGTCCTTGTAGAGCTCGTCGGGCGGGCGGTTCGAGGTGGCGACCACCACGACGCCGCGCGCGAACAGCGCCTCGAACAGCCGGCCGAGGATCATCGCGTCGGCCACGTCGGTGACGTGGAACTCGTCGAAGCACAGCAGCACCGCGTCCTCGGCGATCTCCTCGGCGACCGAGCGGATCGGGTCCTCGACATTGGATTCGCGGGCGGCGTGCAGGCCGGCCTGCGCCTCCTGCATGAAGGCGTGGAAGTGCACCCGGCGCTTCGGCCTGACCGGGGCGGCCGCGAAGAACAGGTCCATCAGCATCGACTTGCCGCGCCCCACCCCGCCATAGAGGTAGAGGCCGGTCAGCGCATGGTCGGCCTTCGCCGCCTTGCGGCCGAAGCCGAACCAGCCGAGCGCCACCTGCTTGCCGCGCCCCGGGTCGTAGTCGCCGAGCCGCATCGCGAGGAGCTGCAGCTTCTCCACCGCGGCGCGCTGGGCCGGGTCGGCCTGGATCTCGCCCGACCGCACGAGCTGGCGGTAGCGGGGCAGCGGCCCGTCGGACATCTCAACCCCGCTCCCGGCTGGCGCAATCTGCAACGACTCTGGACAAGGCGCGCCTTCCATACATTTGTGATCGGGGCCATCACAAGACTTGCTTTGACGGCGCGCGCGGGCGGCGCCATCTGACAGGGGCGCGAGGAGGCCGGGAGGAACAGGGCATGGCGAGCGTTGCGCGCCCCGATCCGGGGCTGATCACGCCCGTGCTGATCGGCGGCGCCATCATCCTGATGCTGAGCTTCGCGGTGCGCGCCTCGTTCGGCGTCTTCCAGATCCCGATCGCCTCGGAGTTCGGCTGGCCGCGCGCCGAGTTCTCGCTGGCCATCGCCATTCAGAACCTCGCCTGGGGCATCGGCCAGCCGGTGTTCGCCGCCATCGGCGAGCGCTTTGGCGACCGGCGCGCCATCGTGCTCGGCGCGCTGGTCTATGCGCTGGGGCTGGTGCTGTCGGCCATGTCGGTGACACCCGAGGGGCACCAGGTCTGGAACATCCTGATCGGCTGCGGCATCGCCGGCACCGGGTTTGGCGTGATCCTCGGCATCGTCGGCCGGGCGGCGCCCGACGAGCACCGATCGATGACGCTGGGCATCGCCACGGCGGCCGGCTCGGCGGGGCAGGTGATCGGGCCGCCGGCGGCGGCGTATCTGCTGAGCGTGATGGCCTGGCCCGGGGTGTTCCTGGTCTTCGCCGGGGTGATCCTCGCCAGCCTCGCGCTGCTGCCGATGCTCAAGGCGCCCGAGGGCGGCGCGCGGGCGGAGATCGAGGAGAGCATGGCCACCGTGGTCGGCCGCGCCGTGCGCGACCCCAACTACCTGCTGATTTTCGTGGGGTTCTTCTCCTGCGGCTACCAGCTCGCCTTCGTCACCGCGCATTTCCCGGCCTTCGTCACCGAGATGTGCGGGCCGATCGACCCCGCTGGCATCCTCGCCGGCATCGGCATCACCGAGACCTCGCAGCTCGGCGCCTGGGCGATCGGGCTGATCGGGCTCGCCAACATCGGCGGCACGCTTCTCGCGGGCAAGCTCGGCAACCACTTCCCCAAGAAGCACCTGCTGGCGCTGATCTACACCGGCCGCACGATCATCGCCGCGTGGTTCATCCTGGTGCCGATGACGCCGGTCACGGTGATCGTGTTCTCGCTGGTGATGGGCTCGCTGTGGCTCGCCACGGTGCCGCTGACCTCGGGGCTGGTGGCGCACATCTACGGGCTGCGCTACATGGGCACGCTCTACGGCATCGTGTTCTTCTCGCACCAGCTCGGCAGCTTCCTCGGGGTGTGGATGGGGGGCGAGCTCTACGACCTCTACGGCTCCTACGTGATGGTCTGGTGGGTCGGGGTCGGCGTCGGCGCCTTCTCGGCCATCGTCCACCTGCCGATCCGCGAGGAGCGGCGCGGGCTGCTGCCTGCCTGACGCGCAATCCGTTTGACGAACCCGCGCGGCCCGCCGAGGATGCGCGCCGGAGGAGCCCCGCCTTGAGAGCATCGCGCGACACCGCCGTGATCATGGCCGCCGGCGCGGTGGTGCTGGCGCTGTCGTTCGGCGTGCGCTCGATCTTCGGCATCGTGCTCGACCCGATGTCGAGCGAGTTCGGCTGGCCGCGCGAGACCTTCTCGCTGGCGCTCGCCATGCAGAACCTGATCTGGGGCTTCGCCCAGCCGCTGTTCGGCATGGTGGCCGACCGCATGGGCGACCGGCGCGCGCTGTGGCTGGGGATGGCGGCCTACCTCGCCGGCATGGCGGTCTCGGCGGTGGGCTTCGAGCCGTGGATGCAGCACCTCGGCGCCGGGCTGCTGGTCGGCATGGGGATCGCCGGCACCGGCTTCGGGCTGGTGCTCTCGGCGGTCGGACGGCAGGTGGCCGAGCGCGACCGGGCGCGGGTGATGGCGACCACCGCGGCGCTCGGCTCGCTCGGCCAGATGATCATGCCGCTGCTGGCGGGCTGGATCACCGCCACCTGGGGCTGGCAGGCGACGCTGGTGGTGATGGGGCTGATCCTGCTGCCAATGGCGCTGTGCATCCCGCTGCTCGGCGGCCCCTCGGCGCCCGAGGAAGGCGCGCCCGAGCCCGACCTGACCACCCTGCCGCTGCTCGCCCACGCCTTCGGCCAGCCGAGCTACGTGCTGCTGATGTTCGGCTTCTTCGTCTGCGGCTTCCATGTGGGCTTCATGACGGCGCACCTGCCGCCCTACATCGCCGAGGTCTGCGGCTCGGTGACGCTGGGGGCGGCCTCGCTCGCCATCGTCGGGGGCGCCAACATCGTGGGCACCTGGTTCTTCGGCTCGCTCGGCGGGCGCTACCCGAAGCCTTACGTGCTGTCGTCGATCTACGCCATCCGGGCGGTGGTGATCACCGCCTTCATCCTGACGCCGCCGAGCCCGCTGAGCGTGGTGGTGTTCTCGGTGGTGGTGGGGCTGGCGTGGCTGCCCACGGTGCCGCTGACCAGCGCCCTGGTCGCGGCGATCTTCGGGCCGAAATATCTCGGCACGCTCTACGGCTTCGTGTTCCTCGCCCACCAGGTCGGCGCCTTCGCCGGGGTCTGGATGGGCGGGCGGGTCTACGACCTCACCGGCGCCTACGACCTGATCTGGTGGGTGGCGATCGGGCTCGGGGTGTTCTCGGCGCTGGTCCACCTGCCGGTGCGCGAGCAGCGCGTGCGCATCGCCGCGGCCTGAAGGCCGCAACTCAGCCCGTCGGCACCGCTCGGGCGACGAGTGAGAACCGACACGCCATGACCGCCCGTTGAGACCGGCGTCGAGAGCAGTCCGGATTTGCTAAAGAATGATCGAGACGGAATACACGCGGCAGCGCCAATGGAACGAGACATTGGGTGCCGCGGCGCCGTTGCTGTCCCAACTGTGAATCGTGATTTCGACGTCGCTCCGCCGGATGTCGGTCGGGTTCACGAGGGCGTGCGTCGCCGTCACGAAGACCGGATTCGCAGAGCGGGCAGTCGCAAGCAGGTTGATCGGCTCGTGTAACATGCGGTGCTCTGGCAAGCAAATAAAGTTGCTCAACAGAAACACTCGTTTTCCGTTCTGATCTGTATATGAGGCGCCGCTTGCATCGAGCAATCTGGCGTTATTACATCGTAGCCCTGGGAAGAATATATACTGCCAAGACATGTATCCATCTGTGTAGTCATATGCGCCAGCTGGATACGACAATATCTTGATTTGATCAGCTTCTATATGAACTTCGCGTCCTGCTATTGCCTCAAGTTGTTTTTTCACATCCGACTTTCCCTTGGCCATTTCTTCCTCCGAGAGGTGGAAAGTGTCCTGCGCTTTGAACGGCGTTTTCTGCGCCGCCCTTGATACCTCGAATAATACAATACAGACTGGGCTATTGTCGAGCGGGATCGGGGCACACCTTCCTCTACCGCACCACCAGTACCGGGCAGGGCGCGTGCAGCGCATGGCGGACGCGGTTGACGCGATTGACTCTCGGCCCCGCCGCGGCTAGATGCGGGCGGACTCCGGAAGTCCGAGTGCTTCCGGTCCCGGACCGTCCGGGATCGCCGCCGGCCAGCGCGTTGCGCCCGCCGGCGCCGTCGGTGCATTGCCGGCCCCCGGGGCCTTGGGAGGGCGCATGTTCGAGAGCCTGCAGGAACGCCTCTCCGGCGCGCTGGAAAAGCTCACCTCCAAGGGCGCGCTGGGCGAGGCGGACGTCCAGGCGGCGCTGCGCGAGGTGCGCGTGGCGCTGCTCGAGGCCGACGTGGCGCTACCGGTGGCGCGCGATTTCATCCGAGAGGTGCAGGAGAAGGCGACCGGGCAGGCGGTGCTCAAGTCCGTGACGCCGGGCCAGCAGGTCGTCAAGATCGTGCATGACGAGCTCAAGCGCGTGCTGGCGGGCGACGAGGAGGAGCCGGCGCGGCTGCGCATCGACGCACCGCCCGCAACCATCCTGATGGTCGGCCTGCAGGGCTCGGGCAAGACCACCACGACGGCCAAGCTCGCCAAGCGCCTCGCCGAGCGCGAGGGCAAGCGCGTGCTGATGGCCTCGCTCGACACCAGCCGCCCCGCGGCGATGGAGCAGCTCGCCGTGCTCGGCCGCCAGGTCGGGGTCGAGACGCTACCCATCGTGCAGGGTCAGGACGCCGTCGCCATCGCCAGGCGCGCGAAGCAGCAGGCGACGCTCGGCGGCTACGACGTGGTGCTGCTCGACACCGCCGGCCGCATGCATGTGGACGACGCGCTGATGGCCGAGGTGGCGCAGGTGCGCGACGCGGCCAGGCCCAACGAGACGCTGCTGGTGGTCGACGGGCTGACCGGTCAGGACGCGGTGAACGTGGCGCAGCAGTTCACCGACCGCGTCGGGCTGACCGGCGTGATCCTCACGCGCATGGACGGCGACGCGCGCGGCGGCGCGGCGCTGTCGATGCGCGCGGTGACCGGCAAGCCGATCAAGTTCGTCGGCACCGGCGAGAAGCCCGACGCGCTCGAGGAGTTCCACCCCGAGCGCATCGCCGGGCGAATCCTGGGCATGGGCGACATCGTTTCGCTGGTCGAGAAGGCCCAGGAGACGATCGAGCAGCAGGAAGCCGAGCGCATGATGAAGCGGTTCCAGAAGGGCCGCTTCGACATGAACGACCTGAAGGGGCAGCTCGAGCAGATGCTCAGGCTCGGCGGCATGTCCGGCATCATGGGGATGCTGCCCGGCATGGGCAAGCTGACCAAGCAGATGGAGGAGGCGAACCTCGACGACCGGGTGATCCGGCGCCAGATCGCCATCGTCAACTCGATGACCAGGGCCGAGCGCAAGAAACCCGACCTGATGCAGGCGAGCCGCAAGCGGCGCGTCGCGGCGGGCGCGGGCGTCGAGGTGCAGGAGGTCAACCGGCTCTTGAAGATGCACCGCCAGATGGCGGACATGATGAAGCGCATGGGCAGGCAGGGCGGCAAGGGCCTGATGCGCGGCGCGCTCTCCCAGATGTTCGGCAAGGGCGGCATGCACCCCGGCATGATGGGCGGCCCCGGGGCGCCTGGGACCGGTGGCGGGGCGCCGGGCGGCGGGCTGTTGCCGGGGTTCCCGGGCGTCGGCGGCGGCGCCGGCCAGCAGCTCCCGCCCGGGCTGAGCGGGCTGGGGAAGAAGAAGTGATCGCGGTCCCGGTCATAACCACCGAGCGGCTGACGCTGCGCGCGCCGCGCCTCGCGGATTTCGAGCCCTGCGCCGCCTATTTCGTCTCGGAGCGCGCGGAGCTCGAGCGCGGCCGGCAGGACCGGCGGGGCGCCTGGCTGGAGTTCGCCGCGGTCGCCGGGCAATGGGTGCTGCGCGGCTATGGCGGCTTCTCGCTCGAGGAGCGCGCCACCGGCGCCTATCTGGGCGAGGCGGGGATCTTTCACGAGGCGGACTACCCCGAGCCCGAGCTGGGCTGGATGGTCGTGGCCGAGGCGGAGGGCAAGGGGATCGCCTTCGAGGCGGCGCTGGCCGTCCGGGCATGGGCCTACGAGACGCTCGGTCTGGAGACGCTCGTCAGCTACATCCACCCCGCCAATACCCGCTCGATCCGGCTTGCGGAGCGGCTCGGCGCCGTGCGCGATGACGCTGCCCGCCCGGCCTCGGCGGGCGATCTGGTCTACCGGCACCCTGCCCCGGAGGCGCTCCAATGACCGAAGAGATCCGCCGCGCGCGCGCGCTTCTGGGCGAGCTGCGCCACTCCATCGACAACCTCGACGCCATCCTCGTGCACACGCTCGCCGAGCGGTTCCGCTGCACCCAGCGGGTCGGCCGGCTCAAGGCCGAGCACGGGCTGCCCCCCGCCGACCCGGCGCGCGAGGCCGAGCAGATCGCCCGGCTGCAAAGGCTGGCCGCCGAATCCGGGCTCGACCCGGCGTTCGCCGAGAAGTTCCAGCGTTTCATCGTCGAGGAGGTGATCCGCCACCACGCGCGGATCCGCAACAACCACGAACCATCGGAATAGGCCCCGAGCGGCCCGACCAAGGAGAAAGACCCATGGCCATCAAGATCAGGCTCGCGCGGGCGGGCACGAAGAAGCGGCCCTTCTACCACATCGTCGCGGCGGACAGCCGGATGCCGCGCGACGGCCGCTTCCTCGAGCGGCTGGGCAGCTACAACCCGCTGCTGCCGAAGGACTCGGAGGAGCGGGTGCGCATCGACCTCGAGCGCGTCGGCCACTGGCTCGCCCAGGGCGCGCAGCCGACCGACCGCATCTCGCGCTTCCTCGAGGCGGCCGGCGTCGCGCAGCCCAAGGCGCGCGCCAACCCCAGGAAGGCCGAGCCGGGCGAGAAGGCGAAGAAGCGCGCGGACGAGCGCGCCGCCAGGGCCGCCGCGGCCAAGGAGGCGCCCGCCGAGATACCCGCCGAGACGCCCGCCGAGACACCCGACGAGACGCCCGTCGAGAGCGCGGACGCCGGCGCGTCCGAGGGCGCCGCGGCCGAATAGAATGGGCCCGTGGTGAACGCATGCGCCGGCTGATCCACCTCGCGCTGCTCGCGGCGGCCTTCCTCGGCGGTTGCCAGGCGCAGCACTGGCTCGCAGTGGACAGCTGCCTCGATCGGGGCGGCGTGTGGCTGGCGTTTGACGGCGCGGTGCCCGGCGGGGTGTGCGCCGGCGTCGATCCAAGGTGAGCGCATGGCGGAGCGCAGCGAGCACGGCCGGCTGATCTGCGTCGGCGCCATCGCCGGGGCGTTCGGCGTCACCGGCGAGGTGCGGCTCAAGTCGTTCTGCGCCGAGCCCGGGGCGATCGGCGGCTACGGCCCGCTGGTCACCGAGGACGGCGCGCGCGCCTTCACCGTGCGGATCACCCGGCCGGTAAAGGGCGGCCTGGCGGCACGGCTCTCGGGCGTCGCCACGCGCGAGGAGGCCGAGGCGCTCAAGGGCACCCGCCTGTGCGTGCCGCGCGCGCGCCTGCCCGAGCCGGGCGAGGACGAGTTCTACCACGTCGACCTGATCGGGCTGAGCGTCGTGGACACGCAGGGCGCGGCGCTCGGCCGGGTGCGCGCGGTGCACGACTTCGGCGCCGGCGACGTGATCGAGATCGACCTCGGCGGTGGAAAGTCCGTGATGATTCCGTTCACCCGTGCTGTAGTGCCCCATGTCGACCTCGCCGCGGGGCGCATCGTCGCCGACCCGCCCCCGGGGTCGCTTCACGACGGCGCGCCGGAGGAGGGCGAGCGATGACCGGCCAGCAGGGTCAGCGGAGCAGCCCCAAGCACCTGTTCGCCCGCATCCGCGAGGTGCTGCTGCGCGAGTGGGACCCGATGGGGCTGGCGGACGCGCCCGGCACGCCCGACGACTACGACGCCGTGGCGCGCGAGGTGCACGCGCTGGTCACCGACCCCGGCGTCACGGTCGAGCGGATCGCCCATTACCTCGAATGGGCCGAGGGCGAGCTGATGCACCTGCAGCGCCGCCCGGAGGCGGCGCGCGCGGCGGCGCGGCGCGTGCTGGCGCTCAGGGACGCGAGCGGCGGGGCGACCGGTGAATGAGCCCGCGAAGCCCCGCTCGCACGGCAGGTTCTCGGCGCGCCCCACGGCGGGCGCGCGCCCGCTGACGCAGGATCAGGCGCCGGTGGACGCCTTCCGCGTCAAGGTGCTGACGATCTTCCCCGAGCTGTTCCCGGGCCCCCTCGCCGCCTCGCTGACCGGCAAGGCGCTGGCCGAGCGGCTGTGGAGCCTCGAGGTACTGGACATCCGGCGATTTGCGCGCAATAAGCACCGCACCGTGGACGACACCCCCGCCGGCGGCGGTCCGGGCTTGGTGATGAAGCCCGACGTGGTGGCGGCGGCGATCGACGCGGCCGGGGCCGACACCGTACCGGCCGACGCACCCGACGAGCGGGAGCGTTGGCCCATGATCTATCTCTCGCCGCGCGGGCGCCCGCTCACCCAGGCGCGCGTGCGGGCGCTGGCCGGGGCCGAGGGCATGACGCTCCTGTGCGGCCGGTTCGAGGGGGTGGACGAGCGCGTGCTCGAGGCGCGCGGAGTGGAGGAGCTCTCGATCGGGGATTTCGTGCTCACGGGCGGCGAGATCCCGGCGATGGCGCTGATCGACGCGGTGGTGCGGCTCAGGCCCGGCGTGCTGGGCAACGAGGCGAGCACCGAGGTGGAAAGTTTCGCGGCGGGGCTGCTCGAGCACCCGCACTACACGAGGCCCCAGCTCTGGGAGGGGCGCGCGATACCGGAGGTTCTCCTCTCCGGCCATCACGCCCGCATCGCCGAGTGGCGGCGCGCCCGGGCCGAGGCCTTGACGAAGGAACGACGTCCCGACCTCTGGCGGGCCTATCAGGCGACCGGTGGAGACACAGAGCAATCGGACGCGAACACCACCGCCGGCAAGGGCGGGCAGAAAGGGAACTAGGGCCATGGACCTGATCAGGCAGATCGAGGCCGAGCAGATCGCCGCGCTCGGCAGGACGATTCCGGAGTTCGCGCCGGGCGACACGGTGCGCGTCGGCTACAAGGTGACCGAGGGCAGCCGCACCCGCGTGCAGAACTTCGAGGGCGTGTGCATCGGGCGCAACGGCGGCAGCGGCATCGGCGCCTCGTTCACGGTGCGCAAGATCTCGTTCGGCGAGGGGGTCGAGCGCGTCTTCCCGCTGCACTCGCCCAACATCGAGGCGATCACCGTGGTGCGCCGCGGCAAGGTGCGCCGGGCGAAGCTCTACTACCTGCGCCAGCGCCGCGGCAAGTCGGCCCGCATCGCCGAGCGCGCCTGGAAGGGACGCGAGGCGACGGCGGCGGAGTAGGCTGCCCGCCCGAGCGAACCTTTGCGGGCGGCCGGAGCGGCCGCCCGTTTCGCGTTTGGCGACGACGGGGGAGCGCCCGGGAGGCCACCGGGGAGGCCACCGGGGCGCGCTCCTCAGAAGTCGATGGCGCGGCCGTCCTTCTCCCAGTCGCCGTAGCGGGTGGGCTCGGGGCCGTCGCGGCCGCCGAACTCCCTCGGGCGCGCAACCGCCTTTTCGGCGGCGCGGCGCGCTTCGGCCTCGGCCAGGGCACGGGCCGCGGCGGCGGCGATGCGCTCTTTTCTGGCCTGTTCCGGGTCCATATATCTCATCCGTTCCTGCGCTGCGGCACCATATGGCTGGCCGGCGGCGCATGGCAAGCGGAGGCTGGACGGGAGCAGGGCAGGCCATGAACTACTTCAAGACCATGCTGCTGCTGGCGGCGATGACGGCGCTGTTCCTCAGCGTCGGCTGGCTGATCGGCGGCACCGGGGGCGCGGCTGTCGCCTTCGTGATCGCGCTCGGCATGAACGCCTTCGCGTTCTGGAACTCGGACCGGCTGGCGCTGCGCGCACACGGGGCGCGGCCCGTCGACCGGGCCTCGGCGCCCGAGCTCCACGAGATGGTCGAGGGGCTGGCGGGGCGCGCCGGGCTGCCCGTGCCGAAGCTCTACGTGATCGACTCCGAGCAGCCCAACGCCTTCGCCACCGGGCGCAGCCCGTCGAAGGGCGCGGTGGCGGTGACCACCGGCATCATGCGCGCGCTGAGCCGCGAGGAGCTGGCGGGCGTGGTCGCGCACGAACTCGCGCATATCAAGAACCGCGACACGCTGGTGATGACGGTGGCGGCCACGGTGGCCGGCGCCATCTCGATGCTGGCGCAGTTCGGCCTGTTCTTCGGCGGCGGGCGCGACCGCGGGCCGCTCGGCTTCGTCGGGGTGATCCTGGCGGTGATCCTGGCGCCGATCGCGGCCATGCTGATCCAGATGATGATCAGCCGGACCCGCGAGTATTCCGCCGACCGGCTCGGCGGCGAGATCTGCGGCAACCCGTTGTGGCTCGCCTCAGCGCTGGGCAAGATCTCGCGCGCCGCCGGGCGCGTCGAGATGGAGTCGGCCGAGCGCCACCAGGCCACGGCGCATCTCTTCATCGTCAACCCGCTGAGCGGGCGACGCATGGACAGCCTGTTCTCGACCCACCCCAATGTCGAGAACCGCATCGAGGCGCTGAAGCGGCTGGCCGCCGAGATGGGCCGCACGGCCGATCCGGCCGGCCTTGGCAAGGCGCAGCCGAGCGTGGTGCGCCGGCTGGGTCCGTGGGGGTGACGCGCCGCAAGGCCGAGGCGCCAATCTCGCAGGCGGTACCGGGCCTCGCGGCCCGGCGCGGCGCGCTCATTCTGATCGGCACGGTGCTCGACCGCGGCGCCATGCTGCACGATTCCGGGCTGACCGGTGAGCCGGCCGAGCGCGCCGAAGCGCGCGGGCTCGCCGACCTGACGCTGCGCCGGCTCGGGCAGATCGACGAAGCGCTGGGGCGGCTGGTCGACCGGATGCCGGGGCCGCCGGTGCGCCACGTGCTGCGGCTGATGGCGGCGGAGTTGCTGTTCGCCGGGACGGCGCCGCACGCCGCGGTGGACCTCGGGGTACGGCTGGTCAGGGGCGTGAAGGGCGGCGGGCGCTTCGCCGGGCTGGTCAACGCCGTAGGCCGGCGGCTGGCGGCGGAGGGCGCGAGCATCGTCGCAGCGCAGGACGCGGCGCGGCTGAACGCGCCGGGCTGGCTGTGGAAGGCCCTGCGGGCCGACTGGGGCGAGGCGGTGGCGCAGGCGATGGCCGGGGCGCATCTGGCCCCGGCGCCGCTGGACCTGACGCCGCGCGACCCGGCCGAGGCGAACGCGCTGGCGGCCGAGCTGGGCGCGGAGCTGCTGCCCACCGGCACCCTCAGGCTGGCTGGCCGGCCGCAGGTCAGCGCGCTGCCGGGCTACGAGCGCGGCGCCTGGTGGGTGCAGGACGCGGCGGCCGCCCTGCCCGCCCGGCTGCTGCCGGGCGCCGGCGCGCGGGTGCTCGACCTGTGCGCGGCGCCGGGCGGCAAGACCATGCAGCTCGCCGCGGCGGGGGCGCGGGTGACGGCGCTCGACCTGTCGGCGCGGCGCATGGATTGGCTGCGCGAGAACCTCGCCCGCACCGGGCTCGAGGCCGAGTGCGTGGTGGCCGACGCGCTCGACTGGGCGCCCGGTGCGCCCGCGGCGCCGTTCGACGCGGTGCTGATCGACGCGCCCTGCTCGGCCACCGGCACGGTCCGGCGCCACCCGGACCTGGCCTGGCGGCAGGGCACGCCGGACCTCGACGCGCTGACGGCGCTGCAGGCACGGATGCTCGACCGGGCGGCCGCGTGGCTGGGGCCGGGGGGCGTGCTGGTCTTTTGCACCTGCTCGCTGATCCGCGCCGAGGGCGAGCAGCAGGCGCGGCGGTTCCTCGAGCGAACGCCCGGCCTCCAGCGGCTGCCCATCGCGCCGGGCGAGGCCGGGATCGCGGCGGAGTTCCTCACCCGCGAGGGCGACCTGCGCACCCGGCCGGACCAGTGGGCCGCGCGGGGCGGCCTCGACGGCTTCTTCGCCGCCCGGTTCCGCCGGCTTTGAGGCGGTTGCTGCGCGGGCGTACACATTGTGCAGTCGGCCAACCAATTGATTCCATTA